>NZ_VOIQ01000002.1:0-300000 GCF_010470675.1 Desulfovibrio sp. JC010 | reverse complement strand
CATGGAGCTTGTCCTTGGCGTCACCCCTTGAGATACCTTTGTTGTGGAAGTAGATGGGCTCTTCAATGATCTGGCGCACGGTCATGCGCGGGTTCAGCGAGGCATACGGGTCCTGAAAAACCATCTGCATTTTTGTGCGGTAGGGCAGCATCTGCGCGTGGGGCAGGTGGTCGATGCGTTCTCCGCCGTAGTGCACTTCACCGGAATTGGGCGGATAAAGGCCCATAACGGTTCTTGCAAGGGTGGATTTACCGCAACCGGATTCGCCGACCACGCTTAAGGTTTCACCTTTCTTAATTTCAAAGCTGACGTTGTTGACCGCTTTGACGATGGTGTGCTTGCGTGTGATGCGTCCGTCTTCCATTTGCAACTGGTCGAGCAGTCCGCCGGAAATGTCGAAGTGCTTGACCAGATTTTTTATTTTTACGAGGGAATCGGTACTCATGACGAATCTCTATACTTTGTCGGCATGGTGGCAGGCCACCAGAATACCGGATTTATTTTCTTTCAGTGTGGGCAGTTCCTGCTTACAGATGTCCGTACAGTGCGCACATCTGGGATTGAAGGGACAGCCTGCGGGCATATTCATGAGCGAGGGCATGGCACCGGGAATCTGGGTCAACCGGTTGCCTGCTCCGCCGGATTGCGGAAGAGCGGCAATGAGTCCCTGTGTGTAGGGATGGCCCGGATTTTCGGTGACCTGACGGGTGGAACCTGTTTCCACGATTCCGCCTGCGTACATGACCGCGATACGCTGGGTTACTTCCGAGACAACGGCGAGGTCATGGGTGATCAGGATCAGGCCCATATTGTCGGTTTCACAGAGTTCCAGCAGCAGGTCCATGATCTCGGCCTGAATGGTTACGTCCAGTGCGGTGGTCGGTTCATCGGCGATGATCAGTGCCGGATCGGTCAAAAGCGAAATGGCGATGACGATGCGCTGGCGCATGCCGCCGGAGAATTCGTGCGGGTACTGGGCCAGACGTTTGCGCGGGGAAGGGATGTAGACCTTGCGCAGTTTTTCCAGCGCAATTTCTTCCGCTTCCTTACGGGTGACGTCCATATGGGCCAGCACTGTTTCCACCATCTGGGTGCCCACAGTCAGTACCGGGTTCAGGGTCATCATGGGGTCCTGAAAGATCATGGAGATGCGGTTGCCGCGAATGCCGCGCATCTTATCAAAAGGCATTTTCGCGAGATCCTGTCCTTCAAACATGATCGACCCGCCCGATATATATCCGGGCTTGGAGATGAGGTTGATGACGGAAAAACCGGTCACGGATTTACCGGCCCCGGATTCACCCACCAGACCGAGCCTTTCCCCCTTATCAAGGGAGAAACTCACGTTCTTCACTGCCTCAAGGGGACCTTGGCGCAATGCGAACTCGACACTTAAATTCTTAACATCAAGAAGCGGTTGCATTGTTACCCCTTATACAGTTTCGGGTTGAGGAAGTCGCGCAGCCAGTCACCGAGCAGGTTGATGACTAGAATGAGTACCACGAGCACGATACCGGGGAACATGGTGATCCACCACGACCCGCTGAAGATGTATTCGAAGCCCACGTTGATCAGCGAGCCCAGCGAAGGCTGGGTCACAGGCATACCCAGTCCGACGAAGGAAAGAGCTGCCTCACTCATGATGGCGTTGGCCACCTGAATGGTGGAGATAACAAAGACCGGGGAGAGGGTGTTGGGCAGTACATGCCGCCACATGATCCTTTTCTGGGAAAGGCCGATAACTTTGGCCGCTTCCACGTATTCTTTCTTTTTTTCCGCCAGTACGGATGCACGCACGGTACGCGCGTACTGCGGCCATTCAGCAAAACCGATGACCAGAATCAGCAGTGGAACTGCGATTTCCTCATACTTGGCGACCCCGAACATGGCCTGAAAGATGGCTGAGATGAAAATCGCAACCATGTAGGTGGAAAAGGAAAGCTGTACGTCGGCCACGCGCATGAGGATGGATTCCACCCTTTTGCCCATGAATCCGGCCACCAGCCCGACCATGATGCCGAGGAACGCCTGCAGGCAGACAGCACCGATGCCGATGATCAGTGATACGCGCATGCCGTAGAGCATGGTGGAATAAAGGTCGCGGCCCTGTGCGTCAGTGCCGAGCAGGAAGCTTGAATCCCCGCCGGGCAGCCATGAAGGCGGAATTTCCGCGTTCATGATGTCGATGCTGTGGGCACTGTATGGATTAAAAGGCGCGATCAGCGGTGCCGCAAAACCCATGAACAGGAGCACGACCAGAATACAGAAGCTGGTCATGGCCACTTTGTCGTGCAGGAAGTCGTGCAGAAAATATGATTCCTTGAATCTCTGCCAGCGTGATCTGGTTTTCATTATTTCTGCCCCGCTATTCTGACCTGCGGGTTGACCAGTCCGTAAATGACGTCAACCACGGTGTTTACAACTACGAAAATCAGCCCGACCACCATGAGGTAGGCAACCATAAGCGGAGCATCGCCGCGTTCCACAGCCTCAATAAACATGAAGCCCATGCCCTGCCACTGGAATACGGTCTCAGTGAGGATGGTAAAGGCAATCATGGTCCCTAGCTGTACGCCGCCCACGGTGATGACCGGGAGCAGGGTGTTTTTGAAGGCATGGACGATCCAGACCCGCTTGGGCATAAGGCCTTTGGCCCATGCATATTTAATGTAGTCGTTTTCAAGCACTTCCATCATCTCGGAACGGATGAGACGGATAAAAAGCGGAAGCATAATGGAAGAAAGAGCGATGGAAGGCATGATCAAATGCAGCCAGCCATCGGCGGTCAAAAATCCGGTGCGCCAGCCGCCGATGTTTACTGTCTCGCCGCGTCCGTAGGACGGCAGCCAGTGCAGTTCTACTGAAAATACGTAAATCATTAGGATCGCAGTCAAAAATACCGGGATGGATACCCCGACAATAGACCCGCCCATGACGAATCGCGAGAACAGGTTTTTTGGCCTGATGGCCGAATAAATACCCAGCGGAATGGAAAAAATTACAATGATCAAGGCGGAACAGATGACCAGTTCAAGGGTGGCAGGAGCCTTGCTCAGGATAACCTCTAGAGCTGACTTTTTGTAAAAGAAAGAGCGACCGATATCCCCCTGGACCGCTCCCTGCATGAATCTGCCGAACTGGACCATGAACGGATCGTTCAGGCCGAGTTCGTCCCTGATTTTTTCCCTTTCAGCAGCGGATACGGAAACACCCGTGATCTCGCGCACCGGGTCACCGAAGCTCTGCTTGATGGCAAAGCCGATGAAGCTGATGATCAGCATGACTATGATCGCCTGCGCGATCCTGCGGACTATAAAAGCAAACATTTTTTAAATTACTCCAGACGGACAATGTTGTGTGCCTCCGGCGGCTGGGGAAGGGGAGAGAAAACTTTGCTAACGCCCAAAGTTTTCTCTCCCCTTCCCCAGACCCCATCCCCTCTCTTTCAAAGACGTTTTAGTTATGCTTCGCATGTGGCGCGCTCAGACTATCTTTGAATTCAAAGACGGCGAAGCCTTATTAAAACGTTTTGGGATTCTTAAACCCTTTTGGAAAAGGGTTTAAGCCCCCGGAGGGACCCGCGGTAGCGTCGCCGAAGGCATGTCTTTAAACACATCAAAGGGAACCCCGAATCGGAGTTCCCTTTGATTGTAGCTTTATGCTGTGATCTCCACTACTTGATGACGAGGTCGCCGAAGTAGGGGAAGTTCTGAACGTTGCAGATCTCTTCAGTGTTCATACCGTCCTTGGAAGCCCAGGACAGGTTCTGCCAGTGCAGGGGTACGAATGCTGCTTCGTCGTAGAGGATTTTTTCTACTTTCTGGAGCATTGCGTTGCGCTTGGCAAGGTCGGTTTCAGTCTGGGAGCCGATTACGAGGGAATCAACTTCCTGGTTGCAGTAGTTGCCGCTGTTGTACTGGCCGTAACCGGTTTCCTTGTTGGGGCACATGAGCAGGAACTCAGTGTAGTTGGCGGAGTCTTCGGTGTCAGGGTGCCAGCCGATCATCTGGATGTCGGCAACCTGAGCGTCGAACTGATCCCAGTACTGGGCTTTAGGCATGGTCTTCAGGCTGACCTTGATGCCGATTTTACCGAGCATGGAAACAAATGCTTCCGCGATCTTTTCATCATTAACGTAACGGTTGTTGGGTGCGATCATGGTGCACTCAAAACCGTTTTCGTAACCGGCTTCTTTCATGAGCTGTTTGGCCTTTTCAAGGTCGAAGCGGGGCTTGAGCTCAGCATTGTAGCCTGCGAAGCCTTCGGGACCCTGCTGTGCTGCAACAGTGGCGAAACCTTTCATGACTTTATTAACAATACCGGTGTTATCGGTAGCGTATACGATAGCCTGACGAACCTTGGGGTTCTGGAAAGGCTTCTGGCGTTTCTGGTTCAGCTGGAAGGTGATGATGCGGGAACCGGACATGGTTACCAGCTGCAGACCTTCGGTGGAATCTACGCGCTTCAGATCCTGCGGGGGAACGGGCATGATGAAATCAACATCGCCGGAGAGCAGGGCTGCCACACGGGTAGCGTCGTTTTTAATGGGGGTCAGGATGATGGTATCCACGTTACCTGCTTTGTCCCAGTATTCGGGGAAAGCTTTGAAGACTACGCGTACGCCCTGTTCACGTTCGGCAACCATGTATTTACCGGTACCGGATTCGTTAACATTGGCGAAAGAGGGGCCGGTCTTGACGATGGCGTCTTTGGGCTGGCCGGATTCGTCTTTGCCGGTGTAGAACTTGCTGTCCATGGGGAAAATGTAGGTAGCCATGTTCAGCAGCAGACCGTAAGGCTCTTTGGTGATGATGTCCACGGTGTTGGTATCGACAACTTTAGCGGGAGCGAAAGGTTCGAACAGACCTTTGTAGTCTATACTCTTTTTGAGGCGTTCGATGGTCCAGACAACGTCTTCAGCGGTAAAAGGGTTGCCGGAATGAAATTTTACGCCCTTGCGCAGGTGAAAACGCATGGTTTTGTCATCAATACGTTCCCATTTTTCAGCAAGACGAGGCTCGAAGGAACCGTCTTTGGCCCAGCGTACGAGAGGATCGAAAACCATGTGGGAGTACTGGAGCATACCACCGGAAAGCTGTACATGAGGGTCAAGGGAGACAGGGTCGGCATCCATGGCCAGTTTCAGGGTTTTACCTGCTGCGGCAGCGGGAGCTGCTTCAGTGGTTTCCTTTTTGGCAGGGGCCTCTTCTTTTTTTTCCGCGCTGCACCCGGCAAGGCCGAGGCTCAGAATAGCAACAAGCGCAAGAAACAGTAATGAACGTTTCATCCTCACACTCCTTAGAAAGGGTAAAAACTGTGATAAAAGCACCAAGCACCATTTTTCAGGAACACCCCTGAAATAGGCGCACGTCGAAATGAGTATTATAACCGTTAAAACAGTTATAGCCTACGGCTTCCCCTTGCCGTATGCGGTTAATATTATTACACTTGAATCAGATTTTTCTCAAATTTTTAACGTGCTGAAATGTTTCGCAAAAAATAATTTATTAACGCTGGTGTCAAAATAGGCACATAAAAATGCAGAATTCATGAAAATAAAAAAATATAATTCGAAAAATTGGCTGTTGATCCTGATTTTACTTGTTTTTATTCTTAACGGTTGCGCATCCTTGAACCCTTTCGGGGATTCAATTGCCGAATATGACATGGATGGAAAGCATGAAATCAGCCTTGGATTGATGCCCGGAGAAAAGCTGGCTTTCGAAATGCGAAACCCCGGCTCTGGCGGGTATCAGTTTGACGGTGTTTCATTCGACCCGGAACTGGTCACTCTGGATAAGTTCAAGATTTTGAAATCTGATTCCGGCCTGATGGGGGATTTCGGCCGTTGGCGGTTTGAATTCACCACCGTAGGACTGGGGAATGCACCGGTCATCATTAATATAAAAAGGGCGGGTGAAGAGACCCGCGACGCCTACAAGGTAATCAACATGGATATAACCAAGGACGGGCCGCCGTTCTGGACATGGTAATAAAACTTCGCAGCCGGGAATGATCCTGTTTACAGCGGTGGCGGTGCAAAATCCGGATCGTCCATGGAAATACGGTCAAAATCCTTGTTTATGGAATGTCCGTGCTGGTTAAGAATGGTCGTGGATGAGAATGACTTGACGACCAGATAGTCTGTTCCGTCTATATCCAGCAGGCCGGTGTTGCTCTTGTAGCTCTGTTCGTACCATTTGCGGCAGTCGCGGCAGGCGTCGATGTCGTCGTATTTACCGGTTTCCTGACAATGGAAAGTCTGCAACCGTTTACCGGACAGGAACACATCCTCAAAGGACTGGGTGAAAATATTGCCGACGTTCAGAGTGCCGCATACACAGCTTATGGCATCACCGTTACTCTTGATGGTAAGATAACCGGGCAGGCGGTTGCAGAAATGGCGTTCCATGCCGATCTGTTCGATTTCATCGTCGCGTGAAGTGTCCTTGTCTTTAGTGTAGTCCCGAAATCGTTGGATAAATACTCGGTCAACCTTGTGAGCCCACTGGCGGCAGAAATCGTGTAGCTCCGGCGAATTGAGAGGTGCGTTGCAGAAGGAAACCGCAAAGGTCGGTCTTTGAGCCTTGCCTTTGAAGCGCGCTATGAAGGCTTCGAGGTTTTCCGTGACCACGCGCAGGTCGCCGCCTTTGCGGAATTTAGCATACATCTCGGGAGACGACGCATCTATGCTGACGTTGATATCCTTGATGTTGGCCTCGGCCAGCAGATCTGCGCGACGTCCTGACAGGAGTGAACCGTTGGTATTTAATTTGACCGCAAATCCGTAATCATTGATCAGCTTCAAGGTCTGCTCGAAATGAGGGTACATGAGCGGTTCGCCGTATCCCTGAGGTTGGACCATGATCTCGCTTTTGTCGATGGAACGGCCCGTGATGCGTTCGATGCTTTCCAGTCCCTGCCCGACCTTGATAAGTACCGCTTCGATATCCTCAAGGGGAATATGGAATTTTCCCGCATCCGGTACCCAGGTTCTACAGTGGTGGCATTTGTAATTGCAGTAGTTGGAAACATCAATATACAGATATTTCAGTTCGACGAATCTAGCGAGGTCCGCTATTTTCTTCTGGGCTATTTTGAGTCGGGCATAGGTGTCGATATCTACGTTTTGGTCAGGTCGAACGATATGATCCGGATCTGTCAATGGGGATTCCGCTTCGATGATGGCCCCGATCAATTCTTTGTTAAGCGGTTCCTTTTGCAGTGCATGGCCAAGAACGCGCAATGCACTGTCCCTGTCTCCTTCTGTGCACAATCTGCGGCCCTCTTCAAGGCTTTCAGTTACGGATTTTTTCATCTGGCATTCGTCCTTGTCGAGGGTTCGGATTCAGGGTTGTTTCAAAAAGAGAACCTGTCAGTAATTCAACTGATAATTATCCGAAAGGCTGTATGTAGTCAAACTGCAACGTTTAATTTCGAGGGATGTAAATTCATCCATCTGGTTGAGATTATGTTGTATTTGAACAAAACGCAGGCTGGTCAAGCTGCTATGAAAAGAAAATACCCCCGCAAAGTCTGAATAGAAATTGCGGGGGTATTGATTTTAGTATGTGACGAGGACTTGTTTTACTCAAACCGCTGATCGGTCTTGGTCAGATCATAGTCCAGCAGTGTTGTGCCGGGGCAGATGGCGGCGATCATCTTGACCGGACTCATATATAGTGTGGTCCAATCAAAAGTCAGCTTCAGGGTCCGCTCATTCAGCTCATCGAATTTGACCAGCATGGGGCGGATGTTTTTCTCCTTCACCTTTTTCTTGGTGGTGTGGGAGACGATATATTCATCCGATGTGGCGTATTCCCGCAGACGGTCCATTTTGTCTTTGGCGTCTTCGTCGTAACAGGTGAAGATCAGGGTGAAATCTTCCACTTCAGGATGCTTCTGCTTTTTGGACAGGGTCAGCGGATCAGCACCTACAATCTTCATGCCCATGGGCATCTGTTTGTTGAGGCGATCCACCAGATCCTGCGCGCTGATTTCAGTGCGCAGCATGATGTTCATCCATTCTTTCATACTTTCCACACCCACAGGCAGGGCGCGCCCGAAGGACATGCGCGGCATGGGGTGGAAACCCTGCGAGAAGGTCAGCGGAAGTTCGGCGCGGCGCATGGCCCGTTCAATTACGGGCTGCAGGTCCAGCTGTGAAAGGTAGGCCGAAGTCCCGGTCTTGGTATACCAGAGGCGGAAATGGCTGCCCTTGATGCCGAGGTCCGGTTTTTCTTCCTGTACGAAAGGCGGAACATCCCCGGCCTGATCGCGGGTTTCAAAGACCATCTTGGGACGCAGGTCCATGGTTTCGGCCTGTTTTTTGAGCAGGGATTTACGGCCGTCAAAGTTACAGACCCCGCAATTGCGGCACTCTTCGTAACGGCAGTCCCCGGTGATTTTTTCGGACAGGCTGCGTTCAAGTTCGGTGAGCAGGAATTTTTTGCTGACTCCGGCGGAGAGGTGGTCCCACGGCAGACGTGCGTCGTGCTCACGTGCTCCGGTGAATTCTTCAGGATCAAGTCCTTCCTCTTCCATGGCCTCAAGGAAAGGCTCAAGTTTGAAGTGGTCCTTCCAGCTGGAGAAAAGGGCACCTTTTTTATAAACCCTTTCAACTACTGGGCCGAGCCTGCGGTCACCGCGTGAGAAAATACCTTCAAGGAAGGTCATCTTCGGGATATGGGATTTCATCCTGATGCGTTTCTGTTTATCAAACCGTTCACGCATGTAGTCCAGACGTTCGCCGATTTCTTCCAGTGAAATCTGGCGTTCCCACTGGAAAGGCGTGTGCGGCTTGGGCACAAAGGGCGAAACCGCAGCGGTGATGTTCAGCTTCTTGATATGTCTGCCGGCTACATCGCGGACTTTTACGCACAGGTCCACGATGGCATCGAGATCTTCAAAGGTCTCGGTAGGCAGACCTATCATGAAGTAGAGCTTGATGTTCTGCCAGCCGTTTTCATAAAGCATGAGCGCGTGGTCCAGCAGGGCCTCTTCGGTGATGCCCTTGTTGATCACATCACGCATGCGCTGGCTTCCGGCTTCGGGCGCAAGTGTGGCTCCGGTGCGGCGGATGGTGGCGATACGTTCCATGATCGGCTCGGAAAGGGAACCGACACGCAGGGACGGCAGTGAAATGGAGATCTGCTCGGCAGCACAGTTATCGAATGATTTGGCGAAAAGAGTATCCAGCGCGGAGTAGTCCCCGGTGCTCAGCGAGAGAAAGGACGTCTCTTCATATCCGGTTTCTTCCAGCCCTTCCATCAATGTCTTGGTCAGGGTTTCCGGGGTGCGTTCGCGTACCGGGCGGTAGATGATCCCGGCCTGACAGAAGCGGCAGCCGCGGGTGCAGCCACGGGCGATCTCCATGGTCAATCGGTCATGGATGACCTGACCGTAAGGCAGAATCTGTTCCTTGGGAAAAGGGATGGGTTCGAAATCTTCCACCACCGCTTTTTCCACAAAGAAGTCGCCGGGATTCTCAGGATCGAAAAATTCAGGAATATAAATTCCGGGCAGCTCGGCCAGCTTTTCAAGACGTGCTTTACGTCCCAGACCTGCTTCCTTGCACTGGGCAATAACTTCCATGACTTTGATGATGGATTCTTCGCCGTCACCGAGCATGATAACGTCAAAGAAATCCGCCACAGGTTCGGCGTTGAAGCAGGCTCCGCCACCGCCGATGACCAGCGGGCAGGAATCGTCGCGGTCTACCGCTCTAAGTGGAATTCCGGCAAGGTCGAGCATGAAGAGCACATTGGTGTAGCAAAGCTCATGGGTCAGGCTGACCGAGAAAATATCCACATCTTTTAGCGGGGTGTCGCTTTCAAGGGTGGCCAGCAATTCGCCGTGCTCACGCATGATTTCTGCGGTTTCCAGACAGGGGGTATAAGCCCGTTCTGCGTAGAATTCTGCACGCTTGTTGACGATCTCATACAGAATCTTCTGGCCGAGATAGGACATGCCGATCTCATAAAGATCCGGGAAACCAATGGCAATATGAGCCTTGACCTTAGCAGGGTCCTTGTGGACCGAACCCCATTCAGACCCAAGATAACGGGTAGGACGAGGCAAGAGAGGAAGCAGCTTTTTCAAAAGTACACCCTGAGATTTGATGCGCTACGCGCTTTTTATGAAAAAACTTTGCCTCCGGCGGCCAAAGAAACTTTTTGGAAAAAGTTTCTCTGGACTCTTCAAAAACTTTTATTAGGGCTTCGCCGTTTTTATATTCGAAGAGCGTCTTAGTGCGCTAATTGCGAAGCATACTAAAAAGTTTTGAGGGGATGGGGTCTGGGGAAGGGGAACTTTTCCAAAAGTTCCCCTTCCCCAGCCGCCGGAGGCATTAAAAACTATTTCTTCAAAAGTTCAGAAATATCGGAAACGTTACCGCCGCCCATTCCTGATCCCATGCCGCCGAGGCCTCCGGAGGAGAGGGTCAGGTTGCTGGAAGCTTCGAGGTACTTGGTGGAAACATCTTCGGGACAGTTCTTGTACTCGTAAATGATGTGGCGGCCGTCGATTTCGCCTTCGATTTCGTTATCAAAGGGGTAGCCGAAGGGCAGGATCATCATCTGTACGCCCTGCTGTGCGGGAACGGTCTGGAGCACTGCGGGATCAGTGATTTTGTTGTTTGCTTCGTCCCACTTACCGATAAC
Organism: Desulfovibrio sp. JC010; assembly: GCF_010470675.1. Lineage (NCBI taxonomy): Bacteria > Pseudomonadati > Thermodesulfobacteriota > Desulfovibrionia > Desulfovibrionales > Desulfovibrionaceae > Desulfovibrio > Desulfovibrio sp. JC010. Next base: position 289,339 of record NZ_VOIQ01000002.1, on the reverse strand, counting down.
CATGTCGCCGTTGATCAGTTTGAAAAGCTTTACATCGTAAGCCATTAGAATTCTCCTTGTCAGGCTGCGCGAAGTCCGGCGCGGTCGGCCTGTTTAAATTGCATTGGAAAAAAAAGACCGGACGGGTTTTATAAAATCCGGTTCCGGTTCACTGGTTGCCTTTCCCGGCAACTCGTAAGAATTAGTGCCAGAAGTGCGGTGTGTCAAGGCTTGAGGGGAATGTGAATGTAAATAGAAATGATGTTTTCAAGGGGTGCTTAAATCTATTTAAGTTTGAGCAGTTCTTTGTGGCGAAAACAGCTGATTAGATGATCGTTAACCATTCCGGTGGCCTGCATGTATGCATAGCAGATGGTCGGTCCCACGAAATTGAATCCGCGTTTTTTAAGCACGGTCAGCCATGAGAGTCCGGCCTGCGCGCCTTCAAGGGTGAGGAATTCAAAGTGACGGCGGTCATCATGCAGGGGTACGCCCCATTCGGTGTCGTGGTAGGTTGTTTCGAGTTCGTGGTTTGCCCAGTGGCAGCGGTGTTGGGACATGGGGTGGCTCCTGTTTTTGTTGAGGGAAATGGTATGCGGATCAGTGGGGGAATTCAATAGGGGATATTTTGAAAAGCCGCAAAAACTCCCCGCATCGGCACACCATGCGCCGGACGGGGAGTTTTGGGGGTACGGAAGTTAAATGAGCAAACTTCCGCTAGGAGTTTCTACAGATATGAGAAGTTCTCAGTGATCTGATGAAATCATGTTGTTTCAGGGCTGGCGTTTAAATTGCGGTGCGGCTTTTTGACCATGAATATTGCCGCCGCGCCGATGAAGCAGCAGACTCCGCAGATGGTGAAAGCCAGCGGGAAGTTGCCCATGTCGCCCAGCACTCCGCCGAGCATGGGACCGCCGATGCCGCCTGCTCCGTAGGCGAGGAAGATGTACGGGTAGTTCTGGCCCACGCTTTTGGTGCCGAAGGTGTCGGCAGTGATAGTGGGGAAGAGGGCGAAGTTGCCGCCGAAGTTGAAGCCGATGATGGTCGCGCCCACGTAGAGCAGGAATGCGTTTCCGGCCATTCCGGTGAAGGCGAGCAGGGTCGCGCCCTGAATGGCGGTCATAAGCAGGATGGAACGCTTGCGCCCCAGCTTGTCACTCATGGTACCCCAGATGATGCGGCCCAGTCCGTTGGCGAGGCTGAAAAATACAGCCATGGCAGTTCCGGCTATGGCGCTGGCTTCCGCAATGGTATGCCCGGATGCCTGCAATGCTTCCATGGGATAAAGTTTCATCAGTCCGATGGACATGAGTCCGGCTGCGGCACTGAAGGTGAATGTGGCAAAGATGAGATAGAATTGCGGTGTTTTGAGCATTTCAGTGGTGCTGAAATTTTCTTCCTCAGCATCGTTGGCTGCTGCCGGGTTTGTTTCAGGGTGATAGCCTTCTGGAACCCAGCCTTCCGGGGGAAAGCGCATCCAGATACCGCCTGCGGCAATCATCAAACAGAATATCAGGCCGTAGAGTGAGAAAGTGGAGGAAAGGCCGATGGTGCCGATGAGGTTGCCCCATGCCCCGGCCAGTTTGACCCAGGCCATGGCTCCAAATCCGAATCCGGCAACGGCCAGACCGGTGATGAATCCTTTTTTATCCGGAAACCAGCGCATGCCTACTGCGATGGGCACCACGTAACCGAGACCGATCCCGGCCCCGCCGATGAGTCCGATGAATATGCACAGGGCCGTAAAACTGGTTCCGCCGATGAGTCCCGCAAAGGCATAGCCCGCGCCCAGTACCAGCGCGCTCAAAAATGATAGTTTCGTGGGGCCCCACTTTGCGAGTTTTTTTCCGGCCCAGACCATGGAAATCGCAAAGCTGACCAGCCCGATGGAAAAAACCACCTGAGTCTGGAATTTGCTCCATCCGGCCTCAATCAGCGAGGGGGTGAATACCGACCATGCATAGATCGCACCCAGTGCCAGCTGCATGAGGATTGCGCCCACTACGGCAAACCATCTGTTCATCACTTTTGTTTCACTCATTCTGCCCCCGATGTTGAAGTTGATCTTTTCGCTGTGTTATCGAATCCGGGTTTTTCTGCTGTTTTCCTTATCCGTGCAGTTATAAAAGCATGGCTGGGGTTTTGCTGCATTCTATTTTCGGTGAACGGGAATAAATCGGCGATTTCCGTATCCCGTCCGGCTGATCTGCCGTCTGCCCATTAAATTTGTCCGTTTACGGCTGCGGGTGCTTGATGAAAGTGCCTTCTTCATATTCCTGAAAAGCTTTTTCCAGTTCTTCGGCGGTGTGCATGACGATAGGGCCGCGCCAGTATATCATTTCATTGATTGGTTTCCCGGTCAGCAGTAGGAAACTGAGCGGAGTGTCGTCTGCATTTATGATCAGCTGGTCACCATCTTCAAAAAGGACCAGTGAGCGGTTTTCCACTGGCTGGTCGTTTACGGTGCCTTCCCCGGATGTGATATAAATGAAGGCCGTGTATCCGCGTTTGGTGGGGTGTGTGAATTCAAACCCTGCGGGAATTGTAACATCCAGATATTCGGGGTCGATACCGATGCCTTCAGCCGGACCTTTTACTCCGTCCACTTCCCCGGCAATGATTTTGATGCTGCTGCCGTCTTCGCGTTTTACCACGGGAATTTCGTATGATTCGATTTCCCTGTATTCAGGGTCGACCATTTTGTTTTCAGAGCTGAGATTGGCCCAGAGCTGGAAACCGTGCATGGAGCCGTTCCCATCTCCCTTGGGCATTTCCTGATGGATAATGCCGCTTCCGGCAGTCATCCACTGCACACTTCCCGCTTTGGTCACAGCTTTATTGCCGAGACTGTCTCCGTGTTCCACGTCCCCTTTTAAAAGATAGGTGATTGTTTCAATGCCCCGGTGCGGATGCCACGGAAAGCCTTTGAGATAGTCTTCGGGATTGTCGGAACGGAAGTCGTCCAGCATGAGGAAAGGATCGAAAAGGGAGGCTTCAAAGTAACCGAAGGCCCGGTGCAGTTTTACCCCGGCTCCCTCATGTACAGGTTCGCCGTAAAATATCTGCTGTATTTCGCGCCGCATTGCTCACTCCTGTGTGTGGTGGGATTATTATTTCCCATGGTAACAGTATGGAGTGGATTTGCAAGGGCGGGAGACAAAAAAATAGACCGGAATACACGATGCTTCCATAGCCACCTTCCAAAATAGATTAGAAGCATTTTTCGCATATCCCGGTCTCATCCGGTCAGGCTGTCGATAAAGCGCCATCTGCGTCGTTGCTGCGAAAAACACTGAAACTCACGTATGTCTGGATACGCTTCGTTCCAGTGTTTTTCTTGCGCCTAGCATCTGGCACTTTCTAAGCAGCCTGTTTCGTACGCTTGAAGCTGCTGAACTATTGCCCGGTCCTTATGCAGAACCGGGCAACTTCCGGGCAACCTTTTGCCATACTTATGGATTCATTATTTCTTCATAACCTTCGATGAGATCGGTCACTACTGAAGGATCAGCCAGTGTCGAAGTGTCGCCGAGGTTCGAAGTATCGCCTTCTACAATCTTGCGCAGGATTCGGCGCATGATCTTGCCGGAGCGGGTCTTGGGCAGGGAGGGAGCGAACTGGATCACTTCCGGTGCCGCCAGAGGTCCGATCTCCTTGCGCACATGCATGCGCAGTTCTTTGATCAGGTCGTCATCTTCATCGTATTCCGCTTTGAGGGTTACGTATGCGTAGATGGACTGGCCTTTTACCTCATGCGGCATGCCGACAACAGCAGCTTCGGAGGTTGCAGGGTGGGATACCAGTGCGGATTCGATTTCAGCGGTTCCGAGCCTGTGGCCGGAAACGTTGATTACGTCATCCACGCGGCCCATGATCCAGAAATAGCCGTCTTCATCCCTGCGTGCTCCGTCACCGGATTCGTAGGTTCCGGGGAAGCCTTCAAAGTACTGCTGCTTGAATCTTTCCTGATTGCCCCAGACCCCGCGCAGCATGCCGGGCCACGGTTTACGGATAACCAGGAAACCGCCTTCGTTGGGACCGACTTCTTCGCCGTGGCGGTCCACAATTGCCGCATCAATGCCGGGCAGCGGGAGGGTTGCCGAGCCGGGCTTGAGCGGGGTGGCGTAGGGCAGGGGAGAAAGGACGTGTCCGCCTGTTTCCGTCTGCCACCAGGTATCAACGATGGGCAGTTTTTCGGCACCGATGTTTTCGTGGTACCACATCCATGCTTCGGGGTTGATGGGTTCCCCGACTGTGCCGAGAATGCGCAGGCTGGAGAGATCGTATTTCTTGGTCCACTGATCGCCTTCCTTCATGAGTGCGCGGATGGCGGTGGGCGCGGTGTAGAAAATATTAACGCGGAATTTTTCGCAGACTTGCCAGAACCTTGCCGGGTCCGGATAAGTGGGTACGGATTCGAACATAATGCTGGTGGCACCGAGGGCCAGCGGTCCATAGACAATGTAGGAGTGTCCGGTTACCCAGCCGATGTCGGCGGTGCACCAGTGTACATCGTCATCTTTAAGGTCGAATACCCACTGGCAGGTATGGGCGGCGTAGGTCATGTAACCGCCGGTGGTGTGGAAAACGCCTTTGGGTTTGCCGGTACTGCCGGAGGTGTAGAGGATGAAGAGCGGATCTTCGGAATCCATCAGCTCGTAGGGGCAGTTGTCGGTAATTTCCGGGTCTTCCATGAGCTCGGCCCAGAGACGGTCACGCCCTTCGACCATTTCAATCTCATTGTTGGCGCGGGGCACAACAATGCACTGCTCAACAGAGGGGCACTCCTTGAGTGCTTCATCGGAGTTGGGCTTGAGCGGGATTTTACGTCCGCCGCGCAGTACTCCGTCCCCGGTGATGTGGACTTTTGCACCGCAGTCATTGATGCGGTCACGCAGGCTGTTGGAACTAAAACCCGCAAAAATGATGGAGTGGGGTGCGCCGATGCGGGTACAGGCCAGCATGGCGATGGCCAGTTCCGGGATCATGGGCAGGTAGATAGAAACGCGGTCGCCTTTCTGCACGCCCAGTTTTTTTAGTACGTTGGCAAAGCGGCATACTTCGCGGTGAAGCATGTCGTAGGTGTAGACTTTTACTTCATGATCTTCCTCGCCCTGCCAGATGAGCGCGGCCTTGTTGCGGCGGCCGTTTTCAATGTGGCGGTCAAGGCAGTTGGCGGAGGCGTTGAGTTTGCCGCCTTCGAACCATTTAATTTCCGGCTTGTCGAAATCGTAGTCAAGAACGTTGTCCCACTTCTTGTCCCAGGTGAGCAGTTCATCAGCGCGTTCAGCCCAGAATCCTTCCATGTCGTTGATGGAACGGTCATAGATGGCTTTGTACTCTTCAAGGCTTTTCACGCATGCGCCGGGGAAATCGGCAGGAGGATTAAAGAGCCTGCTTTCTTTGGAGAGACTTTCAATTTTTTGTTCTTCAGTCATAAGGTGGCCTCCTGAGGGTGTTTTTTTTTAGTGCATTGTGTCAGCAGAAAATTTTTACCGGATGCTTGTAGTTATATACATTTTTAATCCCGCATGCACATGCTTTTCGATAAACGGCGCAATAAAATCACTCAACGGGAGCAAAAACCGTTTGGCGGAAACATCAAACCGTTTACCCGCAGAGATTACCGTTTGCTGTGAGTAGCATTGTCTTCAGAGTTACGGTATATACTTAAAAAAATACAAATTTACCAAACAAAGCGGCGAAGCTCTATTGAAAAAGTTTGGGATTCTTAAACCCTTTTTAAAGGGTTTAAGGCCCCCGGCAGGGCCCGCCGGGAGGCTCCCCGAAGGGCCGCCGGAGGCATTCTTATAATGAAAGCACTAGTTATAAATCTTACCCGTTTCGGGGACCTTTTGCAGACCCAGCCGGTAATCACTTCCCTTGCTGATCAGGGCTACGAAGTGGGTGTCATGTGTCTGAAAAATTTTGCCGGTACAACAAAGCTGCTGCGCAATGTTTCGCGTACATTTCCTTTGCCCGGAGCATCGCTGCTGGCCGGGCTTGACCGGGACTGGCGTGAGGCGATCAATATTTTTGAATCATACTGCACTGAAATCGAGAGTTCCTTCGACCCCGCGCTGATCATCAATCTGACTCCGTCCGTTCCGGCGCGGCTGATCACCCTTCGGCTGGGCAGGGACCGTCAGGTTCGCGGTTTTGCCATGGACGATCACGGGTTCAATGCTGATACCTCCCGCTGGGCCGGATTCCTGCAGATGGCTTCATCCAACCGCGGCTCCAGCCCGTTCAATGTGGTTGATCTTTTCAGCAAGGTGGCCGGGATTGATCGCCCCGCAGCTTATGAGCTGGCTGAGTCAACGCCTGAAATGAAGGTTGCGGCCCTGAAACTGCTGGAAAATCCGGCTCCCGGAGCTAAAGGTTTCGTGGGGTTCCAGCCTGGAGCAAGCGAAGACCGCAGACGCTGGCCTGTTGAATACTTCCGGGAACTGGGTTTAAAATTATGGAAGGAAAAACGCAGGGTTCCGGTACTGCTGGGTTCGGAAAGCGAGAAACCGCTCGGCAAGCGGATTCTGGACGGGGCAAAATTTCCGGCGGTCAATCTCATGGGCGGTACTTCTCTGGCGGAATTGGCTGCAGTGCTGCGCCGTCTGGATTTGCTGGTGACCAACGACACCGGAACCATGCATCTTGCTGCCGGATCGGGAACTCCGCTGGCGGCCATCTTTATGGCTACGGCCCAGCCGTGGGATACGGGCCCGGCCGCCGCGAACCTGTGCTGTTTTGAGCCGGACCTTGATTGCCATCCCTGCCCATTCGGACAGAAGTGCGTTTTTGATAATGCCTGCCGCCGGGAAGTAGGGCCGGAAGTTGTTTTTGATGCTGTCTCCTCTTTTATTGACAGCAGCGAGTGGCCGCATCTGGAAAACAGGGGAGTGCGCGCCTACCAGACCGGACGCGATGAACTGGGGTTTATTTCCCTGACCTCCCTTTCAGGGCATGAGCAGAGCGACCGCCACAAATGGATTGTGCTGCAACGGGAACTCTACCGTCGTTTTCTTGACGGAGAAAATTTTTCCACTGCTGCACAGAAGATAGAACTCTCCGCTGCGTTGCGGGAAAGATTGCTCGGAGCACTTGGTGATTGCCGGGAAATGTTGTTTCTGCTCAATAAGCAGGCCGTTCTACTTCAGGAAAATCCCATTGAGAGTATGAAAGTTAAATTTTTAGCTAACCTTCAAAGAATACAGGATATTCTTTCCTCTTGTTCGGAGCTCTCTGTGCTTTCCTCCATGTGGATGGTTGAGTCCAGAGCGCACGAAAGCATGGCCGGGCTGGTGGACCAGCTGGCCCATTACGCAGCACTGGTCACTGCCATGTCGGCTTCTGTTGAATAGTGATGGCATGACTCTTGAATGAAGTAGGGCGTACCGGACCAACCGGAAAAAATTACGTACCTAATTCAGGAGGAGAGTCACTATGATCGTTATCGATGGAACCAAAACTGATCTCGATATCAGAAGCTTTGAAAATCTCGAACAGGTTTTTGACAGGATGCTGGAGGACGGCCTCCTTAACGACCGCATCGTAACCGACGTTAAGGTCAACGATGAACCTTTCAGTGAAATTTACCCCAACCAGTCGGAAGATATCGAAACTTCCGAGATCGACAGCCTTGAAGTCATCAGCGCATCTGCTGTTGAAATGGCTTCCGCAATCACCCTTGAGCTTTACAAAGTCGTGCACATCATGGCCGGTGGCGGCAAGCAGGTAGCGGAACTTTTCAGACAGGCCGATGACGCCGAAGCACTTGAACTTTATCAGGACCTTCTTGATGTTGTCAGGGATTTCCTCGGTATGGTCGGTAGCCTGCGCGATCAGTTTTCCCTTAAACACAACGAAGAATTCGAAAGCGTTGTGGAAGATTTTTCCGGTCTTTTCACTGAAATGACCGAAGTCCTTGAAAACGAGGACTGGATTCTGCTGGCTGATTTGCTTGAATATGAATTCCTGCCTTCCGTTGAAAAATGGAAGAATGTTATCTCCGGTATTCGCGAGGATCTCAGGGAGGTAGCCAAGAGGTAATTGCTATGGCTGAAACCTTGGAACTTCTGGATCAGGCTCTTGAAATCGGACACGAGGAGCTGAGATTTCTTGTGGCAGGAGAGGTGGACGATGCCTTTGACGCCGCAGAAAGGAGAGGTGTACTCACCACTCAGGCCCTTGAAACCAAAGAGAGCGTGAGTCTGGACCAGATTCTGGAAAAGCTTAACAAGCTTAAAAGCCTGCAGGGACAGCTTACTGCGGAAGCCAAAAGGCTCCGCGCATCCCTCGCGCAGGACATAGGGCGGGTTAAGAAGGAAAGCACCCGCTTCAAGGGGTACGGCAATGTCGCTCGCGGCACCCCCTTGATCGCCAATCGTTACATCAACAAGGTTGGTTAAACCGCAGGACGATACATAGACTATCCTTCTGCGTAACAACGGTACAATTATCCCCCGCTGATTTGAAATCAGCGGGGTATTTTTGTGTTCTTTTTAGTCTGTTTTATTTGATGTGTGTCCAGTCAATATGCTGTTCATTCTCATCGCGCATCTTGCCGCTGACAGTGAATTCCACTCCCACCCGGCAGGTCTGGCCGTCCATGTTTTCCATGGAGCGTATTTTCCCGGCATACCAGTAGGGCTTGAAGACTTTTTGCCGGAAGTTGAACATGAAGATGCTGATCAGCACGTCGTCGTCAATGTTGAATTTTGATTCCACCAGCATGGGGGAGGCACCCACCCCGATGCCGCCGTTGGAAATGTTGATGACCTGATTCTCCTCGTGTCCGGAGGAGCGGGGATCGTATGAATTGACAGCTAGGTCCGGTATGCGGTCTGCAAAAGATGTGTCGCTGGAATCTGCTCTGCCCAGCCAGAGTTTGACCCGGATGAACTGCTGGTCCACAACCCGTTTGCGTTTGTGTTTGCGGCGTTTGACCAGTTTGAATTTGGTGGGCGGGGTCAGGGTCATGCGTCCGCAGCCTTCATCGTCGCATTCAAGGGAGCTTATTCTGGCCCGGAAGGAATTTACTTTTCCGGCCATGCTCTTTTCCGGGGGGAACATCAGGATGAGTTCCGCCGGGGATGAGAGGCGGGCTATGCCATTTTCCTCAATGATTTCAAGGCGGATACGGTCCGGTTTGACTGCTGTGAGTACCGCCCGGCCCAGCACATCGTTATGCTCTACAGCTGCTGCAATATCCATGATGGTTCCGCTCTTCTGGAAAAAATGAACGAAATCCGTGGGGCCTTGCTGCTTGTTGTTTTTCTTTGGTTTCGGGCGCAGCAGCAGGTATCCGAAAACAGCAGCCAGCAGGGCTATGAGTCCCGCGGCCGCGAGGATCAGGTACAGGGATTCCTGCGGCAGGCCGGTGAGAAATTTTTCAACCGGGCCGATAAGTTGCGTCTGAATCTGTTTAATTATGGATTGAAAGTCGAAATTTTCCATTGTCAAAATTCCCATAGCGACTATTATTTACTGTGAAACTTTTTATACCATACATATATGTATGGTCAGTGGCTGTTTATTGTCAATGTTACCTAAATGCTGGACTATGGGAGTCTTTACGGATAATCCTCTCCCTTGCGTAGGGTTATTGGGTTTGCGTAGAACTCGTACCATGCGCGGGGCCATGGGGCCGCTTTTGTTATCAACCAATTGAAAAAACAGGGCTGTTATTAAATGCTCGAAAGAACATTTTGCCATCTCAAGGGAATAGGAAGCACTACGGAAGCCAAAATCTGGCAGGCTGGAGTAAATGACTGGGATGATATTCTAAACGGAGCTTCCACCACTCTTTCCGATGCTAAGATGAATGATCTGGAAAAAGGGTGCGGGGAATCAAAGCAGAAACTCCAAGAGAGCGACGCCATCTGGTTTGCGGATCGTCTTCCGGCTTCCGATCAGTGGCGGCTGTATTCCCATTTCCGCGACAACGTGGCCTATATAGATATTGAAACCACCGGGACCGATGCCCACAGTTGCGATATCACCACCATCGCCCTTTGGAACGGTGAGGATATTAAAACCTACGTACAGGGCAAGAACCTCTACGATTTTGAAGAGGAAATCGCCCGCTATCCGCTGATTGTGAGCTTTAACGGTAAATGCTTTGATGTGCCGTTTATTGAAAAATATTTCGGTATCAAGGTTGAGGCCGCCCATATTGATCTACGGTTTGTGTTCCGTTCGCTGGGCATTACCGGGGGACTGAAAGGGATTGAACGCTATTTCGGCATGGATCGCGGTGACGCTGAAGGATTGGACGGCTATTTCGCGGTTCTGCTCTGGAATGAATATGAAATGAACGGCGATGAGCGCGCTCTTGAAACCCTATTGGCCTACAACGTGCTCGACAGCGTGAATCTGGAAAATCTCATGATCAAAGGTTACAACCTGCACATAGAAAGATTTCCCCAGCACGGACTTGAACCTATTGCCGAGAAGATTGAACCGCTGAATCCTTTCAAGGCTCACCGTGAAGTTGTTGACGGCATCAGGGCCAAATATTCCGGCGAAGGATCTTTTAGAAGATTTTAAGATGCCTCCGGCGGCCAAAGAACCCTTTTGAAAAAGGGTTCTCTGGACTCTCCTAAAACTTTTAGTAAGCTTCGCTCCTATTGATGGAATTTTTTGCCTCTTAGGACTGTTTTCAAATTTGAAAGCAGTCCTTTTTTTGTTTATGGAAATATTTTTTTATTAAATAAAAATGATCTATTAGCTGTTTTTCTAGACTTTTTTGATACGTGTTTTTTGCACTTCTTAACATTTGGGAACGGTCTGTGCATTTCCTCCGGGCAGTAGGTAAAGCATGCCTTCATGATTTTAATATATGATGTTCGCAAGGAGTGTTGAGATGCAGGAACAAAGCACAGTTGAGATGGGTAGTATTCACCATGCATTCGTGGGTCCGGAGGAGATGGTCATAGATCCGTCACTATATTCTGACAGTCCGCTGCTCGCGGATGTGGACCGCATGAGCGATCCTTCGGTCAGGATTTCCGATTCCATGATCATGGGAATGGTGCTCAAATTTTTCTATTGTTATGTGCACAAGGGCGGTTTTGATAAATCCGTACCTCTTGAAGATGTAAGCAGGTTGTGTGAAATGTTCAGCCGCCATCGCAGTCTCAATGAGCCTGATGATGATATCGAGCTGATGAATTACCTGCGCCAGTGGTCTTTTTCCCTGCGCATGCTCGCGGACGTTACCAAGACCAGCCACATCATCCGCTCCATCGTGACTCAGAATATCGCTCCCAAGCTTCTTGAGCAGGACGAATACGTAGGTCTGGACATCGGTACCGGAACTGGAATCCTGCTTCTGGCCCAGCACATCCATGCCCGACGCAACGGTTTCAAGAATATCACCCTTTACGGCATTGAGTACGACAAGATGGTCGGCCTGCAGAGCTATAAGATTTTTAAGGAACTGGGAATCGCTGAAATTATTCTCGGTGATGCCCGTGATGCCAAGAACTACGCACCGCTGGCCAGCAAGGTTGTCACCTTTGTCTCCAACGAGACCGTAGCCGCTATGCACCAGCCTTTGCGCCGCGAACATTTTGTGTCCATCTGCAAGACCCTGTTCCGCACCCTCGGCAAGAATATCAAGGACGCGGCCTTTTTCCCCGAAGGACTTATCGCCTTTTGCAAGGATATGAATGTATCCGTATTGCTGGCTAAGAATACTGCATTTCAGGGACCCAAAGAATATCACGACATGAATCTGTTTCCGCAAGGCATCATAATCGAAGGGAATATCGTGCCCCTGCATGAACTCGGCGAAGAACTGCTGCCCTATCTTTCAGAATGGGCGCAGCGCAGGCTGCCGCGCAGGTGGTAGATTCAACGCTTTACACGACATCATAAATATATAATGATCCGCGCGCCTCGCAAGGGGCGCGCTTTTTTTATTTATGATGCCTCCGGCGGCTGGGGAAGGGGAACTTTTGGGAAAAGTTCCCCTTCCCCAGACCCCATCCCCTCAAAACTTTTTAGTTTGCTTCGCATATAGCTTATTAAAACGTTTTGGGATTCTTGCACTAGCTCTTAGGCGAGCGGTCTTCCGCGAGTCTTAGAGATAGCGACAGTGGAACAAACCCTTTTGGAAAAGGGTTTAAGGCCCCCGGCAGGGTCGCCGAAGGCAAAAAGGGAGTTTTGTTTTGGGCTTCGACCAATTTAATTTTGACATGCGCCTTGTTTCAGGCATTCGCAGTGTCGGGTACGAGGAACCTACCCCGGTGCAGCTGAAGGCTGTTCCTGCTGTGCTGGCGGGGCGCGATGTCATGGGCCTTGCCCAGACCGGGACCGGCAAGACTGCCGCTTTTGTACTTCCTGTGTTGCAGCGGTTGCTGGACGGGGAAGCGGAGAAGCGCGGTCCGGTGCGGGTGCTGGTTCTTTCACCCACCCGTGAGCTGGCTTTGCAGACTCATGAAAGTTTTATTGAGCTGGGACGGCAGACCGGAATCCGCAGTGCTGCGGTTTACGGCGGTGCAGGCATCGGCAAGCAGGCCAAGGAAGTCAAGAAGGTCACCGTGGTCAACGCCACTCCCGGAAGATTGCTTGACCTGCTGGAGCGCGGTGATCTTGATCTTTCGCAGGTGGATACGCTGGTTCTGGATGAAGCGGACCGCATGCTTGATATGGGTTTTATGGATGAGGTTGCAAATATTCTGGAGAAGCTGCCTGCCAAGCGTCAGAATTTAATGTTTTCTGCCACCATGCCCGATGAAATCGACAAGCTTTCCAAAAATATACTGCATGATCCCGAAGTTATCAGGGTAGCGGTAACGGTCAGCGCGGACGGGGTGTTTCACTACAGCTGTCCGGTTCCTTTGCATCTGAAGCAGAGTTTTTTGAAAGTGCTGCTCAATGAAATAGAATTCTCGCGGGTATTGGTCTTCGTACGTACCAAGCGTTGGGCCAGAAGGCTTGCCCAGCGGCTGGTAAAGTCCGGTTTGTCCGCTGCGGACCTGCACGGAGATCTTTCCCAGAGCAAGCGCAACCGGACCCTGAGCGGTTTTAAGTTCGGGGATTTCAAAGTGCTGGTCGCCACCGACCTTGCGGCACGGGGCATTGACTGCTCAAATATTTCTCACGTCATTAATTACGATATGCCGGACAATGTGGAGATTTTTGTCCATCGCACCGGGAGAACCGGACGAGCTGATGCCAAAGGGACGGCTTACACCTTTGTGGCTGATGAAGATAAGACCCGCCTTGCGGAAATAGAGGAAGCTCTCGGTTACGGACTGGAGCTTTTTTATCTGGATAAATTCAACTACAACGCGCCCAAGCCGGATTTTATTCCCGCTGATGAAAACAAGGGGCGTAAAAAACGTAACTCCCAGTCAAAAAAGTAATAGTTTTATATCCTTCGGCTCCATGGTAAAAGGAGCGGATAATACGGACATTGTAATGAAAAAATTTTGGATCACCACTTTAGGTTGCAAGATCAACCAGTATGAAAGCGAATCCGTGCGTGAACGCTGGCTGCGTATGGGCTATGAACAGGCCGAAAATGACGCCGAGGCCCATGAGATTGTTATCAACTCCTGCGCTGTGACTGCCGCGGCCCTGCGCGATCTGCGCCAGACCGTGCGCGGCATTAACCGCCGCAATCCCGAAGGTAAAATTATCATTGCCGGATGCGCGGCACAGGTTTTTGCAAAAGAACTGGCCGAACTTCCCGGAGTGGCCGATGTTATTCCGCAGGAACGCAAATTCGAGCTGCTCAAGCTTGAAGATCAGCCCGAAAAAAACGACGACACAACAATTTTCCAGCCTTTTGAGATCGATGATTACGAACGCTCAAGGGCGGTGGTTAAAGTGCAGGACGGCTGTTCCCACCGCTGTACTTACTGCATTGTACCCATCACCAGAGGGCCGAGCGTAAGCCGCGTGGCCGATGATGTTGTACGTGAAATAGCGCGGCTGCTTGAGGCTGGATTCCGGGAAATGATCATCAGCGGCATCAACTTAAGCCATTACGGGCGTGAGTTTGCTGAGAAGATAGATTTCTGGGATCTCATGGAGCGCATTGAGGATGAATTCGGCGTAGAATGGGCAGGGCGGGCGCGGCTGCGCATCAGTTCCCTTGAACCGGGCCAGCTTAAGGAACGGGCGTTGGAAATATTTTCCAAGTCCAAACTGATCTGTCCGCAACTGCATCTTTCCCTGCAAAGCGGTGACCGTCAGGTGCTTAAACGTATGGGCCGGGGCCATTACAAGCCTGAAGATGTGCTGGTCTTTCTGGATAAGCTTAAAGAGATCTGGCCTGTTTTCGGCCTTGGAGCGGATATTTTGACCGGTTTTCCCGGAGAAACCGAGGAAGAGTTCAAAAATACGCTTGAATTTTGCCGCAAACTGCCCCTATCTTATGCGCACGTTTTTCCGTACTCTATACGTCCGGGAACCGCAGCAGCTTCCATGAAAGGGCAGCTGGACGGGCCGACCAAAAAGGAACGGGGCCGGATTTTGCGTGAACTGGTGGAAGAAAAGAAGCAGGAATTCCTGCACAAAATTTCGGAAATGGACAGCTTGAAAGTCCTTTTCCAAAATAAAACAAAGGGCATCTGTGAATTCTATTCCACCTGCATTCTGGAAGAGGATTTTGCAGGCGAAGTGCCCCGCAAATTAGTAGAAGTAAAACCCGTAGCAGCCAAAGATGGCAGCCTGCAGGTAACAATAAAATAATATTTATTTCGGCGAAGCCCAATAAAAGGTTTTGGGATTCTTAAACCCTTTTGCAAAAGGGTTTAAGCCCCCGGAGGGTCGCCGAAGGCAAGGAGATTTCAATGCCCGTAAGTATGACCGGATTTGGTCGCGCTGAGACCACTGAAGACAAATGGAGCCATGTTTGGGAAATCCGCAGTGTTAATTCCCGTTTTCTGGACCTGAAATGGCGTCTGCCAAACTCCCTGCGCGGCTATGAATCCCGCTGGGAAAAGATTGTCCGCAAATACGGCTCCCGCGGCCGGGTGGACCTTTCCCTTAATCTGGAAGTTTTCAGCACCGAACTGCTGGGCATCAGCCTGAACCAGCTGCAGGCCAAGGCCATGATCGATCAGCTCAAGGGCATGGCAGCGGAAGACGGCGTGGAATTCACCCCGGATTACAACAGACTTTTCAACATCTCCGGCCTGTGGCGTGACGCTTCCAGCGAACCTGATCCGGCAATGGCAAAATCCATCAGCGCGGGTCTTGAAAAAGCTCTGGCTAACTGGAAGGAATCCCGAAAAGACGAGGGCGATGACCTCGTGCGTGACCTTGAAGAACGTTTTACCCTGCTCAAGGATTACACCGAGAAAGTTAAGGTCAAGATTCCTGAAATTCTTGAAACCAAGCGTGAAGCCCTGATCGAAAGAGTCAAGACCAACATGGAAAACCTGGGCGCGGAATATATTGAAGACCGCATGGTGCAGGAAGTTTCCATCCTGACCGACAAGCTGGATGTTTCTGAGGAAATCACCCGCCTTGACGCCCATCTTGAAAGAATTTTTGAGGTTCTGCGCGGTAACAAAGACGCCGGTAAGCGTCTTGATTTTCTGCTGCAGGAAACTTTCCGTGAAATCAACACCTGCGGTAACAAGTGTCAGGATTCCGAAGTGAGCAGAATTGTGGTCGAGTTCAAGGCTGAGCTGGAAAAATGCCGCGAACAGGTTCAAAATATTGAGTAATCCGGTACGATGCAGAAGCAGACATTATTAAATATCGGATTCGGTAACTATGTGGTTTCGAGTCGGGTAATCACCATCGTCAACCCTTCCTCCTCGCCCATGCGCAGACTGCGTGAGGATGCGAGACAGGAAGGGCGGCTGGTAGATGCCACTCAGGGCCGTAAAACCCGTTCCATCATTGTTACCGATTCCAACCATGTTATTCTTTCGGCAATTCAGGCGGAAACCATCGGACACCGCTATACTTCCGAGGAGGGTGAAAATGAGTGATGTTCTGATCCCGGAAAAAAAAGGGCAGGTGCTGGTTCTTTGCGCCCCGTCCGGTACCGGGAAAAGTACTCTGGTAAAAAAGCTGCGCGGCGAATTCCCGCAGATCGGATTTTCAATCTCCTGCACCACCCGCGAACCGCGTGAAGGGGAAGAGGACGGCAAGGATTATTTTTTCCTGAGTGTGGATGAGTTCAACGAAAAGCTGGAAGCCGGGGAATTCGCAGAATGGGCTGAGGTCCATGGTAATTTTTACGGCACCCCCAAAAAGCCGGTGGAAAAAATGCTCTTCAAGGGCATGGATATCCTGTTCGACATTGATTTTCAGGGCTGCATGCAGCTTATGGAGTCCATGCCTGACGGGATGTTCGTCTTTCTGATGCCTCCGTCTTACGGGGAGCTGCGTAAACGCCTTGAAGGCCGTAACACCGATACCGAACCGGTCATCAACCGCCGCATGCTCAATGCCATGAAGGAAATGGCTTCCGCACCGAAATTCGAGTACTGGATCGTGAACGACGATCTGGATAAGGCTTATGCGGAACTTAAGGCCATCTATCTTGCCGGAAAAAACCGTCCCTGCAGCAATCCGGGACTTCTTGAAAGTATTTTAAGTACATGGGAATAATTAATATGTCTGAATTAGTAGTTGCCCTTGATTTTAAAGATGCGCAGTCCGCCATTGAAATGGCTGAAAAAGTCCGTGGCGTGGCTCCGTGGGTGAAAATCGGCCTTGAACTTTTTTGTGCTGAAGGACCGGAGATTATTACCCGGTTCAAGGAAATGGGTTTCAAGGTTTTTGTGGACCTGAAATTTTTTGATATTCCCAACACAGTGAAAGGTGCGGTCCGTTCCGCCACCCGCGCCGGGGCTGATATGCTCAGTCTGCATGCTCTCGGCGGGGAACGCATGGCCATCGCCGCCCGTGAAGGGCGTGCCGAGGGCGCAAACGGCAGCGAAGGACCGCTGCTTATGGCGATTACCATCCTGACCAGCATGGACGAAGATGACATTCCCTTTCCGGTGCCTGACGGACTGGGGGCTGCGGTACTTGATCTGGCTCTGGGGTCATCTCAGGCCGGGCTGGACGGCGTGGTCTGCTCCGGGCTGGAAGTGCAAGCCATCAAGGAAAAATGCGGTAAGGATTTTCTGGCTCTTACTCCGGGTATCCGGCCCGCTTCTGTTTCCGATGACCAGCGCAGGGTGGTTACCCCGGCGCAGGCTGTTGAGCGCGGTTCCAACTTTCTCGTGGTCGGCAGGCCGATCACCGGGGCGGATGATCCGGCAGATGCCGCACGCAGGATTGTTGCTGAAATGAATTCATAAAAGGGGTTTATATGGCTGCCAACCGAATCACCGGGGTTTTTTCCTCCCAGACTGAATCCACAGTGGGAACCGGGACCACCACCCGCCAGACCGTGCAGAAGACCTATTGGTTTGTGCGGGAACTGGACAGCGGTGCTTTGGAAGTGCAGCCCCTGAACAGCAATAATGTTCCTTCCGGTCCCAAGCTCATGGTGGAGCGGGACAAGTTTCTGGATAATTACCACCCTGAACCGGAACATTTTGTGGAAGTTGTCCGGCCCAGCATGGAAGCTCTGGAAGGTTCCATACAGCGCGGGGAAGGGCATCGCGCCAGCGGCGAAAGCTACAGCGCGGAATATGAATTCGGGCATGCCATTGATGTGGACGAAGAAAATGTGCGGGCCAACTTCGGTCTCGGCCTGACCTACCTTGAACGTGGTGAGACCGGGCGCGCGGAGGATGTTTTCCGCAGGCTGGTTGGTATCGGGGCCATTTATGAACCGGAGCACAAGCACCTGTTCAATGATTTCGGTATAAACCTGCGCCGCAACGGCATGATTGATCAGGCCCTTGAGTATTACCACAAGGCTGAAGAACTCAGTAAACATGATGAAAACCTCTGCCTGAATATTGCCCGCGCTTATTATGAAAAGGGCGAATTTGCTAATTGCGTCAAGTACATCAAAAAATCCCTGCAGCTTAATCCTGAGCTGGAAGAAGGGATCATGTTCTGGTCTTACCTCAAGAACAACGGCTATATTTCTGCAGAGGAAGATGACCTTAATATTGATCTGGATGCTTTTGAGAAGAAGCAGCAGAAAGATGACGGGCCCATCGCAGGTCTTGATATTGATTTCTAGCCGAATCCACGGAGAGTATTTTGCCCAAAATCTGGAAGCTGCGCAGCGAGGAAGATTTACCTTCCTCCATCCCTGCTATTGCCGATGAACTCGGTATCACCGAACTTCTTGCGGAAATTCTCTGGCATCGCGGTTTTCAGAGCCGCGAGGATATGAATCTTTTCCTTTCTCCGGGGTTACGCAACCTCTGCAAACCAACTGAGATTCCCGGTCTTGAGCTTTCCGCACAGGTCATTGCCGACGGCCTTGCCCAAGGCAAAAAAATGGCTGTCTGGGGCGACTACGATGTGGACGGGGTGACCTCCACCGCTGTGGTCAAAACCTTCCTCGCCGATCGCGGCTATGAGTGCGAACATTACCTGCCCAACCGTCTTGAGGAAGGGTACGGCCTCAATGTGGAAGGCATCAAAAAATTGCATGAACAGGGCATCGACCTGCTTTTGACCGTGGATTGCGGCATCACCAACAATGCTGAAATCGCTGCTGCCAACGAGCTGGGCATGACCGTTGTTGTTTCCGACCACCACCTGCCCGGTGAGGAACTGCCTCCGGCTGCGGCCATCTGCAATCCCCGTCTGACAGAATACAACGGTGAAACTTTCGAAGACTGCCAGTGCGCCACCCTTGCCGGGGTGGGCGTGGCGTTCATGCTCATGGCGCAGGTCAACAGGCTGCTGCCCGGTGATCCGGCGGATGTGCGTGCTTATCTTGATTTTGTGGCTCTCGGAACCATTGCTGATGTGGTTGAACTTCAAGGGCCGAACCGTATTCTGGTCAAGAACGGGTTGCTGCTGCTCAAAGAAGCCAAGCGTCCCGGACTGGCTGCACTCAAAGTGGCCAGCGGATACGATATGTTTGCGGCCATCGGGGCCGGACAGGTCGGTTTCGGGCTGGCTCCGCGCATCAATGCTTCAGGCCGCATGGGCGATCCGGGCCGGGCGTTGCAGCTGCTCATGGCTGAGGACATGGAGACCGCAAGGCCTATTGCCAAGGTGTTGGACGAACTGAACTCCGAACGTCGGGCCGAGGAAGAACGAATTTTACATGAAGCCATCGCGCAGGCCGAAGAGCACATCAAGCGTGACAAGCGGGCCGGGCTGGTGCTTTATTCCAAAAACTGGCATCCGGGCATCATCGGAATTGTGGCTTCGCGGGTGGTGGAAAGATTCTACCGCCCCACGGTCATGCTCTGCGAAGAGGACGGGGTGGTCAAAGGCTCAGCCCGTTCCATCAAGGAATTTCATATTCACGAAGGGTTGACCACCATGTCCGAGTTGTTCCTCAATTTCGGAGGACACAAGCTGGCTGCGGGGATGTCTTTCAAGTCCGACCTGCTTTCCGAGTTCCGGGAGCGTTTTGATCAGGCGGTAATTGACAAGATCGGTTCAGATCCGCTCAAGGCATCGCTCAAAGTGGACCGCGAACTGCCGCTGGAAAATATTGATTACGTGCTGCTTAAGGAGCTGGAACTCATGCAGCCTTTCGGCATGGGTAACCCGGAGCCGGTCTTCACCACCCCTCCGGTGGAAGTTCTTGAACGTCGCCCCATGGGCAAGGCCCACGTGAAGCTCACTGTCACCGATACTGAAAAGACCCGCAAAATGCCCGCCAAAGCATGGCGCATGGCCGAAGAGCTCGGTTCAGAACTAATCGGCAAAACCATGCGTTTCGCCTTCTCGCCCAAGATCGACAAGTTTAACGGGATTCCTACTATTGAGCTTACTATTCGTGATTACACGCGAAGAAGGAAGAAATGATTTGATGCACTTCGTGCTGTTTGACGAACAGATTTCGCCTCCGGCGGCCAAAGGGGATAATCCCCTTTGGAATCCTTAGTAGGGGCTAATTTTTATTTAGCTCAACCTTTCAATATCAATAAACTCCGTCGTCGCTGTATGGACCCGGAAACTGTGCCCGTTGATTTCGATCAGTGGGGTTCCCAGCGGGATTTCCAAAGTCTGGCGGCTGACCACTTTGGGGCGGCTGCCGCCTTCCAGATAGCGGATTTCAAAGAGAATAGTCATTCCTTTTTTACCCACAAATCTGATCACATAATGGTGTTCGGAACCCGGCAGGACGCTGGTTCTGACCACTTTTTTGAATTTGAGTTTTCGCGGGCTTATTTCTGCCTGAATCTTTTTGAACACATCTTTCCTGTTTGTAGGCAGGAACATGGTTTTGGAAAGGGTACCGTCCTTTTTGAGGGTGCCGTAAAAAGAATCGAGCAGGATTGCGCCGCCAGGCAGGGCAGATTCCATCAGTTCGTAAGTGACGTCGGGGTAGCCGTTCACGGTCTGGGGCGGGTTCTGGTCCCTTGTCAGGAGCATGATCTTGAAATCCCGCGCGGCCTGTATTTTGGGCAGGGTGATGATCTCCTCGTCATATTGCAGGAAACGCAGGATATCCGCTCCGGCAGGGTAGGATATGCGTGTTCCCACGGGCATGGACTGGGAGCGGACCTTGCGCACTTTGCGCTGGTCCGGCTGGCGGGTCAGCTTAATGTGCAGGCGGACTTCCTTTTTGCCCAGCGGAGCCTTTTCCTTGGCTACTTCCTCCGGAAGGGGCGGCGCGGGCGGTATGACCAGTTTCGGCTGTTTTTTACAGCCGGGCAGGACACATATCAGGGCTATGATGAGTGCGGGAAACAGCCGCTTGATTTTATGATCCGAAATTATCCATGGCATATTGAATCCGTTGGTTTTCTGTGTGCAGGTCCTGATGGATTTTATCGATTGCGTCCAGCCTGTGCTGCAACCCGCATCTGTTGGCTACCTGAATGGCCAGCCCCGGACGGGCGTTGAGTTCAAGGATCAGCGGTCCCATATTTTTATCCAGTACAATATCTACGCCGAGGTAACCCAGCCCGGTTACGCTGTAGCCCAGTGCGGATTGTTTGAGCAGTTTCGGCCAGTCCGGGATGCTTACCCCGGCAACGGGATGCAGGGTGTCCGGGTGATGGGTGCAGTTGTCGTTCTTCCAGACTGCGCTGGTGGTCATACCTGTGCGCATATCTATTCCGCAACCCATGGCACCCTGATGCAGGTTGGCTTTGCCGTCGGATTCCCGGGTGGGCAAGCGCAGCATGGCCATGACCGGAACACCTTTGTAGACGATGATGCGGATGTCCGGCACGCCTTGATATGCAATGTTCTTGAAGACCGGAGAGAACTGAACGCAATATTCAATCATGGCCTTGTCCGGCATGCCGCCGAGACTGTACATGCCGCTCAATATATTGGAAATGTGGAAGGAAATAGCTTCTTCCGCCACCAGTGAATCATCCGGTTTGCGGAAGCGCGGTCCCAGCTTCCCGGTGATGACCAGAATTCCGTTGCCCCCGGCACCGCGTGCGGGTTTGACCACAAAAGAATCGTGTTTTTGCAGCAGCTGCGGGAGTTTTTTCAGCTCATGCTGGGCCTGAAACACGCCGTAGAGTTCCGGTACGTTCAGTCCGGCGGACTGGGTTAATTCCTTGGTGGTGATCTTGTCATCCACCAGCGGGTAGAGCTTGCGCGGATTGTTGGGCAGCACGTAGGCCCCGTTGCGCGCATTGAGGCCCATGACCCCGAATTCTTTCAGTTTAGCGAACCAGCCCATCTCAGCCCTCCTTGAGGAATGCCCGGAAGCGGATCAGGTCCATCAACCTGAATCCGGTGTAGCGGCCGATCATCAGGGTCAGGGCCAGCAGCACGAGGAAGAGTTCCGGGAAGACGAAGATGAGGTGTTCGATGAACAGGTTGCTCATGGCGATATAAGCCAGTACGGCCACGGCCATGGAGCCGATGCATTGCTGGATGGCCTTTCCGGCACCCAGCTCATCCCACATTACCGATATCCGTTCGATGGTCATACTCAGGATGACCATGGGGAAAAGGCTGACCGAAACACCGCGCGGGAATCCCAGCTTGAAACTGATGATACTGATCCCGGCCATGAGCAGCACAACCACGATGAGCACACAGGCCAGTCGCGGAACCAGCAGCAGTTTGAGGTGTTCAAGGTATAAGCGGACAGCCAGTCCGAGGATGATGACGATGGAGAAGAGGCAGAGTCCCCAGAGTAATTGTGTCTCGCGGAACGAAAGGGCGATGAGCACGGGCATGAATGTCCCGAAGGTGGTGATGCCGATGACATTGCGCAGGAAAACCAGCAGCAGCACCCCGATGGGAATAAGCAGGATGACCCGGTAGGTGGCCTGTGCCTGTACCGGCAGGTTGAACAGGGAAAATTCCAGTATGGTCGGCGCGGTGACAGCAAGACGGTCCACCACATTACCAAGGGCACTGACCGTTGCCGGAACCACGGAAAGGGTTACATTCAGGTTTTTGCCGCCGCTGACAGTAGCCAGAGGGGCATTGCCGCGCCACCAGGTAACGAAGTTCACCGGGGTGCCGAAAGTCCCTTTGGTCACATCGAACATGTGCCACTTGTCGTTGTGATAAAGTTCCAGCCAGTGTTTGATTGCCGCATTTGTTGAGGTGATCAGGGTGATGCCGTGTACCGACTGGGCCGGAATTCCGGAAAAATGAAGCAAACGTACAGCCATATCTACAGTGCCCAGTGTGTTTTCATTGTCGCGGAGCAGGTAGGCTGCGTCCTGATGGGCTTTAGGTTTCATAAGCCTTTTCATGAGTTGGGGCACGAAGGTTTCTATATCTGCTGATTCGCTGCCCACTTCGGTAATCAGGGAGTTGGCGGCTACCTGTTCCGCTTCAGTGAATTGCGGATCACTGAGCGTGGGGATTTCCACGGGATGAACCCAGCTTTCTTCTCTGTGTGTTTTTTTAGGTCTGAGGCGTGCTGAATAGAAGAGGTCCTGTTTGGATTTGGCTGTGCGTCTGGACCAGATGGCGATGATGTTTTCAGCATTCTTTTCCTGCTGCAGGGTGCCGTCCGCCAATTGCAGAGCGTGGAGCAGGCCGTAATCATCCCCGATGAAATATTCATCAGTAACAGTGTATCCGGGCAAGCGGTTCAGGGTCTGCAGGGTTGCTTTGACCGGGCTCCCTTCGGCCTCAAAGGAGACGTGGGCTTCCACGTTCCATATTTCAGTCTGTTCTTCGGCTGTAAGAGGAAAGCCGAGTACAAAGGCTTTGTAGCTGAATATGCCCAGTCCCAGACAAAGCAGCAGGGCGACAATAATTTTAAGCTGTATAGAATTCATAATAATACTCCCGGCAGCCTATTTTGCAGGCAGGCTGAGGCGGTGATGGCGTGAAGAATCAATGAGGATGCCGTGGCGCAGTTCTTTGCGGCCAATGAGCATTTTGTACGAGAAATTGCTGCGGTCGGTCAGGTTGACAAAGGCTTCGAATTTTCTGGAACCGATTTGAAGCTGTACCGGAATGACAGGTCTGCGCTGGTAGCCGGAAGGGCGTTTCTTGATGCGCACGATCCGGGCATAGGGGCAGGTTATGCGCTGGTTTTTTCCGTGCTGGTCGGTGATGGTGAATGATACTTTTTTGCTCTTTTTATTGATCACAATGTCGGTGGCATGCAGGGAAGAGCTGTCGGCCCCGGTATCCATTTTGGCTTCCATAATGATCGGGGCATCGCGGTCCCAGACTTTGATGGAGACGTTTTCTATATACCCGGCAATGATGTGTTTATTATCTGCGGATTTGTCAGCGGAAACACAGGCGGGGCTTAATATCAGTAAGAAAAGTAGTGAAATGATTGGTATATTCAGGCGCATTGTAATTCTCCGTAAACCCGACCCTGGCAAAGCTCTGCAACAATAAAGCTTAAAGGTCAAGGGGCCATTTTGCTGGGAATAGCATGCTGAAACGGCGTTGTGCCAGTGAATGTAAGGGGTAAAACAGCACAGTTTCTCAGGTCTTAAATTCTGTCTATGGGTTTATGGGTTTTCTATTTACCCTCCGTTTTGTGTTGACAACCGGGAAGTGATTTGTAATTAAATGCGTTCGATGAAAATGAGAACGAAAATCGTTCTCGAAAATATATTAGGAGTAAATTGATGATGAAAAGAATTATTTTAGCGATGGCCTTTGTTCTGGCCTTTACTTCTGTTGCTTCCGCCCATGATATGTGGCTGGAGAAAAAGGGTCGCAAGGCCCATCTGATGTATGGTCATCCCGGTGCTACCGATCCATATCCCATCAGCCGTATTACGGCTCTCACCGGGATTAACGAAAATGGCTGGAAAACAGCTCTTGAACCTGTTTACAACAAGGGTGAAGCCTATGCATGGCTCGATGATGTCTACACCATGCTCACTGTCGAGTTCGATAACAAGTACTGGTACCACACAGAAGAAGGCGGCTGGCAGAATTTTGAGCTTCCCAGACAGGTTTGCGGCAAAATTATCGATGAAGGCCGTTCCTACAAGCTTTCCAAAACCATCCTCAGCTGGACTCCCGGCATGGATAAACCCATCGGACAGCGTGCGGAAATCGTGCCTCTCAAAGACCCCACCAAACTCAAGGAAGGGGATATCCTTCCGGTCATGATGTACTACGAAGGCAAGCCCATGCCCGCAGCAGGTGCCCGTATCTCCACCACCTCCGACCGCAACATTGAACATCCCGAGCTGGTAAACCTCAAAAACTCCAAGCCTATCAACGTAAAGATTGGTCCTGCTGGCCGTCAGGTCATCATCGGTAAGTATGAAAATCGCCTCGATGATACCCGTCGCGTCTGGTACGCATTCTCCCTGACCTTCAGGACTACCAAATAGATAGTATAATTAATTGGACGTAGCTTGATTGATTTGCCTCTCCCGGACGGGTGTCCGGGGGAGGTTTTTTTTGGTTTTTTATAAAAAGATAAAAAAGCATTGTTATAAAAAAGAGTTAAAGGCTCCTCATATAGATTATTTATTCTAATACTATGTTGCCCACTCCTGCCCCTAACAAACTCTCAAGCCTGTTACCCGGAGGGACTCTTAAATCTTCGTAAGATCTTAGCATCCAACATATCAAACTTACGCAATGGTGTTTGCCTCGCACAAAATGAAAAAGGCCCCGTCGGCAATTTCCGACGGGGCCCGTTTCAGCATTTTTATCAGCAAAAGTTTGAAGGTGATTTGTTTATTGCATCAGGTGTGCCAAAACGTAGAATACACTCATAATCCAACCTAAGGCACTGTAATAACGAATGAAATAGCCATCGCAAACTAAACCGAAATCATCCCGAATTCGTACAAAAAATTTTACCCACACAGAGAACACCCTTCAAAACCACAATCCGGGGTAAAATATTTTTTACCAAACCTGCTGAGCCACATATCCCCATATTTGCAGGGACATTCGTGGCGTGATAATCAAACACATAACATTCATAATAAGATGACCATTACCAACTATCAAACAGAGGACATGACAATGCGCACACTAGTGATCAGCCTTACTGCAGCCATACTTCTTTTTGCAGCTCCGGCTATGGCCTCCGACAACTGGGCAAATGACATGCCGAGATCAATTGAAAACTGTCTCAGAGTCTCCGGGACACAGGTTAATGCACAGGGGCTTACAACACATATTGTCTATGTGAATCCGGGAATGAAATCATACGCAATCAAAACACAGGACGGTAAACGTTTCGACCTGCTCTCAGGTGAATTCGCAGTCCAGCCCTCCGTGCCGCTGCTGACAGGTGCGCCGCTCTTTCAAGTGAAAAAAACAATGGAAGAAAAATGTGAATAAAATGAAAAAGGCCCCGTCGGTAGTTTCCGACGAGGCCCGTTTCAGCATTTTTATCAGCAAAAGTTTGAAGGTAATTTGTTTACTGCATCTGGTGTGCCAAAGTTTTAAAACACAAACAAACACATCGTAACACACTGAAATATCAACTCTTACAGCCAGACAGCATTTCTCCCGCACAGCTCCAAGATAGTACAATAAATTTTACCCATATAAAAAAAGGCACCCAAAACCGTAATCCGGGGTAAAATATTTTTTACTGCTCCAAAGAAAAAGACCTGCCCTCGTTTGAGGACAGGTCTTGATATATCTTTTCCGGTACAAGCCTAATCTACAATAACAAACCCCGCTCTTACCAACTGCTCTCGTGTAACCACTCCGTCGCGGTAAATCTTAATACGATTATCCTTGAACGGCTCAACCACAGTTGAAGGCTCTCCGCCTTTAGGGCCGGGCTGTCCGTCAAAGACTCCCTCCACCATCATAGTCAGCTCTTCATCAAGCTCTGCGGCAATGCCGGTGCCCGGTTTGCCACTCATGTTGGCACTGGTGGCGATGAGAGGTGTGCGTGCATTGAGACACAGGTTGGCGGCAAGGGGATGCTCGGTCCAGCGCACGGAGGTATAACCCCGGGAATCCTTCACTGCGGAAGGCAGTTCTTCACGGGCTTTCACCAGAATTGAAAGCGGTCCGGGCCAGAATTCACGGGTAAGTTTCAGAATCTCGGGGGAGATGGCTTCAGTTACCAGATCAAGCTGCTCAATACTGCCGATAATCAACGGTAACGGCTTGGAGACCGGACGACCTTTAATGCGCGCAACACGATTCGCCGCCTTTTCATCCATGGCGTCCGCGCCAACGGCAAAAAGGGTTTCCGTGGGATAGACCAGCACTCCTCCGGTCCTGATGATATTTACAGCTTCCTGCTCACTCATTCCTTTAACTCCAAAACATATAACAGCATACGGAGCGACTAGTAATACCAGTTTTGGGCCTTATGTCCAGCAACTTTTGAAATGTCGGAAATGTCATTACAAATAACTGCAGCACCCCGCCCAGAAGCAGCATGACTTTATCATTGGTTTGGCTTAATAAATACGCAATCAGCATTTGAACATATGGAGACAACAGATGACTGCCGCGACAAATGATTTCAGTACAGAGAAAATATACTCCTTCCTTACCGCTGTTAAAAACTCCGTTCCCCTCTGGGTGCTGGGAACTGAGGAATTCTCCCACCAAAACGGGTTGATAAATATTTTTGAACAGCTTTCAGCCGCAACACCGCAATTTTCAGAAATAAGCGCAGGGCTGGCCCTGCTGGCCTGGCAGCAGAACCCTCTGGACCGGACAGCAGCTATAAAATGTATGGGACTCAATGACTCCGCATGCCCGGAAACACTGATCCGCATGCTGCAGAACCTGATTTCCAGCCCGGTATCGGACATTCCGCTTGAAGACCTAAGCAGCCTGCTGCAAGCCGGGGATCAGGCTCTTATTGTACGCCACCTCTTCCCCCTGCTGCGCGGCCCGGACGGTTTGAGCTGGCTGACCCACTCGTGGGACACCCTGCTGCGCATGGGTAACCCGGAACTGCCACGAACAGCACTGGATCTGGTCAACTGGAATGAAGACTTTTCCCAATTGGAACAACGCCTTAAGGTGCAGTACAATTTTTTATACGGCTCCATTGGAGAAACTCTGGGCGAACTTGAAAAGCTTGATCATGACATCTGGTCTCTATGGATGGACTACATGCGCGCCGAACTGCTGCTGCGCGCGGGGCGGACCGGGGAAGGCACGGAAATACTGACCGCTTTGTGGAAAGAAAATATCTGGAACCTGAACTGGGGCCAGAAACTTCACGGACTGCTGAATCCCATTGACACAGGGAGTGCCCTTGAAAATTCAGATGAAGTAGCCATCCTGCTTTACTCATGGAACAACGGACAGCTGATTGAAAACACCCTCAAGAACGTGGCCGCATCAAATATCGGCAATGCCCGGATATACGCCTTGAACAACGGTTCTGACGACAGCACCGGGCAGGTTGTGCAAGAGTCACGCTATCTATTTAAGAATGGACACTACAAACCGATCCACCTGCAGGTTAACGTAGGTGCCCCGGCGGCCCGCAACTGGCTGCTGGCCGAACCGGAAGTGCGCAAATCCAAATGGGCTGTTTTTCTGGACGATGATGTGGAACTGGAAAGAAACTGGCTGGAAGAACTGCTGGCAACCGCAAAGCACTACGGCAACCCCGGTGCTGTGGGCTGCAGGATTACTTCTACAGGCACCCCGCGTTCATTGCAGTCCGCAGACTACCATCTTTTCCCGCCCGGAAACGGAAGCTCACAGATTGAGGGACTGACCGAACACATCAAGGTTTTTGACAGCTGCCGCAACGGCTTTGATTACGGGCAGTTTTCCTATACCCGTCCGGCAATGCATGTTTCCGGCTGCTGCCATATGCTGAACATGGAGGCAATCCACAAGTGCGGTGATTTTGATGTGCGCTTCAATCCCACCCAGTTTGATGATCTTGAACGGGACCTGCGGGCCGCGCTGGGCGGATACGAACACGTCTATGCCGGACAGTTGCGTATCGGCCATATCCAGCATTCAAGCCTTGCCAAGGCCGGCAACGTACGTTCCATGGCTCAGGTTTTCGGCAATAAGATCAAGCTGGAAAGCAAATACAGCGAGCATGACCTGAACAATCTTTTCGGAAAAGATCTGGCCATGCTCTGGCAGGATGTTGAACGTAAATGGAAAGAGCTTGCTGAGAGTTTATAGGCAGCAGATGGTGCTTTATAAGCTATCTGGCCAGCCACTCTGCAGTTAACTTCTCCATCTCTTCTGGTGAAAAAGAAGGATTGTCGTACATGCCCTTGGCAAAACGCTGCGAGAATCCGTGATAGAGAATCAGTGCGGCGGCAACGGATACGTTGAAGCTCTGAATCATGCCCTGCATGGGAATGTAGACTTCATCGGGCACCAGTTCTGCCAGTTCCGGAGCGGTTCCGCTGTGCTCATTGCTGAGAATTACAGCAGAAGGAGTGCTGAGGTCGAAATCCATGAGCGGCTTTGCGGTCTCGGAAAATCCTGTTCTCAGGACCTGATAGCCCTGATCGCGTAATCCACCGACCATTTTAACCGGATCGGTATGTCTGGTGCGTTCCACCCACTTCTTGCCGGAAGCGGAAGATTTTTTCGCCAGCTCCGGCCATTGTGAAACAGTATAATAAAGATGGATACCGTAAATACCGAAGGCATCGCAGCTCCTGAGAATGGCTGAAACATTGTGCGGATCCCAGACATTATCAATAATAAGGGTAAAATCCTTCTGGCGCTTTGCCAGCACTTCCCTGACTCTTGCCTCTCTTTGGGGTGTTCTCTGTCTTTCCATGGCGTACTGGGTACCCAACCTTTGCCAAGTTTGCAAGCACGGCTTCCGCAAGTGACTATTTACCCTTTATGCAACATTATAAACATTGACATTTTATTGATTAAAAAAAAATGATATGTAATCATTTCAGCTGATATAAATT
Organism: Desulfovibrio sp. JC010; assembly: GCF_010470675.1. Lineage (NCBI taxonomy): Bacteria > Pseudomonadati > Thermodesulfobacteriota > Desulfovibrionia > Desulfovibrionales > Desulfovibrionaceae > Desulfovibrio > Desulfovibrio sp. JC010. The sequence continues at coordinate 260,030 of NZ_VOIQ01000002.1, read as the reverse complement.
CTCATGGAGGAATTAATGCGCGCGCTGATTGCTGAGGACGAATTTGTTGGCCGAAAACTGCTCTCGACCTTTCTTGCCCCGCTATTCGTGATTGATGTAGCGGTAAACGGGAAAGAAGCGGTTGAAGCATTCAAACTGGCATATGAGGAAAACAACCCTTATACCCTGCTGCTCATGGATATCATGATGCCGGAACAGGACGGTTTATCCGCCCTTGAAGAAATCAGGGCCTTTGAAAAGGAAAAAGGGCTGTCCGACCACTGCAAGGTGATCATGACCACCGCACTTGATGACCCCAAAACTGTAATCCGTTCCTTTCATGACGTTGAGGCATCCGCCTTCATAGTAAAACCGGTGGAACGGGAAAAACTTTACGAAGAACTTAAGAAAATCGGGCTGATGAACAAATAAACTGCTGCTGATGGAGCACATGCGATGAGTGAAGACGATTCCCTTGTTGAAGAATTCTTCTCGGAAGTGAACGACAAGTACTATCCGCAGGTACTGGAAGGCATTGATCTCCTTGATGAGCAACGCATCGAGGAAGGGATCGAAATCCTTTCACGTCCTCTGCACACCATCAAGGGCGTCACTGGATTTATGTCCGGGTTTGAACCGGCCTCCACCTTCACCCACAAAGTCGAAGATTTCCTGAAAAAAATGCAGGCCGGAGAAGTTGAAGCGGACTTAATGCAGATCGCTCTGGCCATTGAATCCGTAAACACAATTTTCATGCTCATCGAGCAACTGCGCGAATCGGGCAGCTATGACCAGTCCCTTACAGATGACATTGAAGCGAGGCTCTCCGGCGGGGGACAAAAAACCGGAGCAGTAGACGAAACCGGCATAAACCCCATTGAAATCGAAAAACTCCCGGAAGGATTGATCTTCAACCTGCAGGTAAACAGACTTTACAGCTCCGAACAACTTAAAATGGTTGAAGAAAGCCTGCTGTCCATAAACGGGGAAGACAGACTCCTTCTTGATTTCGGATTAACAATGTCAGTAGGGTCCGCCCTTTTCGAGCTTATTGCTTCATTTTCCGAGACCTGTGAAATAGGCATCACCGGCATGAACAGCCATTGTACGAGCACTTTTTATTCCTGGGGCTTCCAGCGCTATCTCACTGTTTTTGAAAGCAGGGAAAGTTTCCTGAACAACACCGGAGTTTGAGGATAATGAAGGACAGTATTTCCAGCTGCATAGGCCAGCTTCAAGAATCAATCATCGGACTAGAACACGGTTCCGGTGATATTAATGATATTTTGAAAGCCATGGGCCTTGATAATGCCCAGATGAGGTCGGCCCAGATCATCGCCCTCATGGACATGCTGACTGACGGCATTACTCCCGTCACACCGGAACTGATAACCTCTCTGCTGGATATTGCCGAAGCCCAGAAAAAATTCTTCTACTGCATCGGCGGGCTGCTTGATAAAGGCGGCGCGTCTGTGGATTCAAGAGAAGAAACGGAACCTGCATGCGATATTCTGGAAACTGAAACCCTCGCGACGGAACCGGATAAATACGAACAGGAAATGATGGCCGAGATGCTGGCCATGACCGGAGAAACTCCGGACGAAAATGACGGCTGGGAAATAGCAAAACCTTCCGCAGAAACATCTTCCACAGAACCGGAAGAAGCACCACTGATGCAGGAAGCGGGGCCGGCAGAAGGCTCAAAGCCGGAATCGGCCGCAGCGGCAAAAGAAATCCCCACCGAAGAAAAAAGCAGCAAAGTCCAACCCGGCCCGGCAAAAAAGAAAGACGCGCAGGCTATCTCCTCCATCCGCGTTTCCACCCAGCAGCTGGATTCACTTATTGAGCTGGTGGGTAAGCTGATGGTGACCTATGCTGTCATCGCCCAGACTAAAACGGACAATATCTCCAAAATTTCCTCCAGCCTGTCCGAGCTGGATAAAGTCATCCGCAACCTGCAGTCGGAAGTGGATGAAATCCGGCTGGTGCCCCTGAAGCAGATTTTCATGCCCATGCACAGGCTGGTCAAATCCACCTCCCAGAAGCTGGACAAACGCATCAAGTTCACCATTACCGGGGATGAACTGGCTCTTGATAAGACCATTGTGGAATGCCTGAATGAACCGCTGGTCCACCTGCTGCGTAACGCCCTCGACCACGGCATTGAATCTACGGAAGACCGCCAGATGTGCGGCAAGGACGAGGTCGGCAATGTCCAACTGAATGCTTTCCGCAAAGGCGAATTCGCCTATATTGAAATCGTCGATGACGGCAAAGGGCTTGATGCCGACATCCTGCTCAGCAAAGCCCTTGAACGCGGGCTTGCCGATCCGGAAAAAAAATACGCCAAGGAAGAAATTTACGAATTCATTCTCCAGTCCGGCTTTTCCACAGCCAGTTCCGTGACTGACATTTCAGGACGCGGGGTAGGCATGGACGCAGTGGTCACCGCCATCCAGAACACACTGGACGGCAAAGTCTCCATCACCAGTGAACTGGGGCAGGGCTCCACCTTCACCATCGCCATCCCCTTAAGCCGCTCGGTAAATGAAGGCATTGTCGATGCGCTGGTCACTACCGTGGGACCGGAAACTTTCATCTTCCCCAGCCGGGAAGTTCTTGAAGTGTACGAGCCGGAAAAAAAAGAATTCACCGACCTGCCCGACGGCCGGGAAACCGTATCCGTACGTGGCACGGTTCGCCCCCTGATCCGCATGTACAAGGTCTTCGACCTTCCTGCCCCTGCGGAAGATGTCATCCCCAAAGTGATTCTGGTCAAGCTTGGCGATACCGTAGCCGCAATCATGGTGGATGAGGTACTGCGCCAGCAAAAGGCGGTGGTCACCGGATTCACCCTGCCGGTCAATTCCATCTACAAACTGCCCATCCTCGGCTTCGGCATGATGGGCGAGCACGATGCCCTTGTGGTGGATACCGAAACACTGATCGCTTCGCAGCTGGAAGGGGAAACATAGGCCCCGACCTGCAAATTTCCTCAAACAGGATAAACCTTTTCTCTACCGCCTTTGTCTGCTATGCATGCGTGTTCACGAGAAAGACAACCATCAGCGCAGGAAAACAGTAGATGAAAAAAGCCATCCTTTTCGCAGCACACGGATCAAAAAACAGGGCCGCCAGTTCGGCTCTGGGCAATATTTTGAAGATGGCTAAAGAGGCCCACCCGGACATCCCGGTATACAGTGCTTTTACTTCCGGGCATGTACTCAAAAAACTCCGTGAACAGGGCCAGAAGCTGCCCTCCGTGAAACAAAATCTGGAGAACCTCTCCGCCGAAGGTGTCACCCATGTGGTTGTACAGTCCCTGCATGTTATCCCCGGCACAGAATTCACTAATATCAGTCGACTTCTCGACCGGGTGGAAAAAGGTGAGATTGAATTTGAAAAAGCAGTGCTGGGCGAACCGCTGCTGACCAATGATCAGGAGATAAACGAAATTTCCGATATAATCCTAAACCTGCTGGAAGAACGTGATCCGCAAAATGAAGCCCTCATCTTGGTGGCCCACGGCTCCAAATATTCCGACAGCGGCAATTCCATCTACGACAAGTTCAAAGAAGTGCTGGAAGCAAAGGACAAAAACGCCTACCTCGGCAAACTGAACTCCGAAGACGGCATTGAAAAAATCAGCGACCGCATTAAAGAATCCGGACTGAAAAAAGCCTACCTGCTTCCCCTGCTCTTCGGGGCCGGGAACCATGTAAAAAAAGATATGGCCGGAGAACACGAAGAATCATGGAAAAATGTTGTTGCCTCACGGGGAATTGAACCGATCCCGGTGGTACAGGGAGTGGGCGAATTCGATATTTTCGCAAAGCGATGGATGGATAAGCTGGAAAAAGCCATCAGTGAACTTGATAAATAATTCCAGCCTTTAAAATTTGCTGCTTGATTGTACTCCGCACCGCATATACATTATGTAGGTGCGGTTAATTTTTTGTTTTGATGCGCTTCGCGCTTTTATGGGAAGATTTCGCCTCCGGCGGCCAGAGAAACTTTTGCAAAAGTTTCTCTGGACTCTTCAAAACCTTTTATTTGTAAGAAGCAGTTAAAAACCTGAACATGGGTAAAAAAATTAAAACCCCTCCAGCAGCCGGGCTGAACATGGCCCAAGCCCTTTTCCTGAATGGAGCATTTCAGGGAGTGCCGCTGTGTTCCGGCATGGGCCGTTGCGGGCTGTGCAAGGTGCGCTTTGAATCCGAACCGCCACAGCCACGCAAAGAAGAACTGCAAAAATTCTCCCCCGCAGAAATCGAGTCCGGGTGGCGGCTCTCCTGTCTGCACCCTGCCCAAGCTGCTGAAATTTTCCTGCCTAAGCCGGAACGGGTGGTCCCGCGCGTATCAGATAAATTTTCATCAGAGCTCCCGGACAATCTGGCCCTTGCCGTGGACCTAGGTACCACCGGGCTGCACTGGGCCTTCACCCTTGATGGCGAGACTGTCAAATCCGGGCAGGAACTCAATCCCCAGATAGGTCTGGGCAGTGAGGTCATGTCCCGGCTGGCCTTTGCTGCAGAACCCAGGCAGCGTAAAACCCTTTCCAGCCTTGTAACAGAACGGCTGAGCACTATAATTGCTGAAACCGGGCCGATCAAAGAACTGGTTGTTTCCGGCAACCCGTCCATGACTTCCATCCTCGCGCAGGACGATGTGCAGGGCCTTTGCCGCGCACCCTATTCCCTGCCTCATAAAGGAGGGGAAAAAGTAAGTCTTGACGCAGGACTGCCTGAAGCGTACATCCCGCCACATCTGGCCCCGTTTGTTGGTGCGGATATAACAGCCGGAATTGTGGCCCTGAATTTCTCCGAACCCAAAGCGCAGCCCCCGTATCTGTTCGCCGACCTCGGAACCAACGGCGAATTCGTGCTCTGCCTGTCCGAAGATAAATACATTGTCTGCTCCGTGCCCATGGGACCGGCCCTTGAGGGAGTCGGCATGAGCAACGGACGCACTGCCGGACCGGGCGCGGTCTCCGCATTCAACCTTACTCCGCTGGGACTCTCGCCTTCGCTGATTGGAGCGGAAAAGGTTGAGCAGCAGAAACCGGGTATCACTGGAACGGGCTACCTTTCGCTTTGTTCCGTATTGCTCAAATCCGGTGTGCTGACCCGCGAAGGACAGTTCGCAGCCGGGGGCACCCCCTTTGCGGCAAAATTGGCTGACAAGATGACCGAAATAAACGGGACTCCGGCCCTCGATCTGGGTTATGAGGGACTTACCCTCCCGGCTTCGGATGTGGAAGAAATATTAAAAGTAAAAGCGGCCTTCAATCTCGCCATGTCCGCACTGCTGGACGCAGCGGGACTATCGCCTGCCGACCTCAAAGAACTGATCCTCGGCGGGGCCATGGGCCAGCATGTAAATATAAATGATCTGGTGGCAACCGGATTTATTCCTGCGGGAAGCGCAAGCATCACCCGCGCAGCAGGAAATACATCCCTCACGGGATCAATAATTTTAACGCACAATCAACAAGCAAGGGATTTCGCCGCCGGGCTGCCGGGCCGTTCCAAAGTTCTGGAACTGGCCGGGAGCAGCGATTTCGGACAGAAATACCTTGAGAGGATGATTTTTAAATATGTCTATTAAAGTAAGTTCACTTTTCCCCCTGCCGACCAAGGAAGTATCCAAGGAGTTGGATAATTACATAAAAATTTTACAGAAAACCGTTCCCTTGAAGAGCCGCTTCAGCAAGGAACTGAAATACGCCATCCGTGATCTTTCCCGCGACCTGACCGGGGAACGTTCCAACCTGTCCAACGACTACATGGGCGATCCGCGCAGCCTTAACGCCTACCTGCGTTATTTCCTGCCCTGGAACCTGTACCGTCTGGCACGCCTGTTTCAGGGGCTGGATATCAAACTGCCCGACAACGGCGTGGTTGTTGACCTCGGAGCAGGACCGCTTACCGTGGCGCAGGCCCTGTGGATCGCAAGGCCGGACCTGCGCGAAAAGAAGCTGACCTTCATCAACGTGGACCGCACACCCAAGCCCATGCGCGAAGGCAACAAACTCTTCGAAGCCATGGCCGGGGAAAAATCCCCGTGGCGCATGGTCAACGTCAAAGGCGGCTCCACCTCCAAGCTGCGCGAAAAAGCGCATCTGCTGGTCACTGCCAACATGGTCAACGAAGCTTCTTCCGGAACACGCATCCCGCTTCCGGTATGGGCGGAAAAATTCTGCCTGTCCATGGTCCACAAGCTGGCCCCGGAAGGACGCATCCTGATCATCGAACCGGGCATCCGCCGTTCCGGCCGCGTTCTGTCCGTTATCCGTAACGAATTCGTTGAAGCTGGGTTCCCCATTCTCGGTCCCTGTACCCATACCGAAGAATGTCCCATGAGCGGCGATCAGGGTAAAGCATGGTGCCATTTCAATTTCGATTCCGACCACGCCCCGGCATGGCTGCAGAAGCTTTCCGCCGAATGCCGTCTTGAAAAGGACAACGTCAGCCTGAGTTTCCTCTACGTGGGGCTGCGCAAGGAAGAAGTGGAAACTCCCCGCGAGGGCGAAATGCTCATCCGTGCGGTATCTGAATCCTTTCGCCTTGATGGCGGCGGTTTCGGACAGTACGGCTGTGCCGCGCAGGGGCAGATTCTGCTTTCCGCACAAGGCGGGGCAAAAACCTTGTATCCCGGCGGACTTATCGGTATGCCCATCCCTGAAGAGGAAAAACGGGACGAAAAATCCGGTTCTTTGATCGTACCGCTGCCTATCAGAGAAAGCGATAAGCGGAAGAAGTAAGAAATGCCTCCGGCGGCTTAAACCCTTTTCCAAAAGGGTTTAAGAATCCCAAAACGTTTTAGTAGTTTTTATTTTGTCATAGATTGATCAATTCTGCGTCCAAGGCGGCGAAGCCCTAATAAAAAGTTTAGGAGAGTCCAGAGAACCCTTTCCAAAGGGTTCTCTGGTCCCCGAAGGGCCGCCTGAGGCAAAATCTTTTCATCAAAAGTGCGAAGCACATCAAAAGACTCTTATGGATTTTATAGACTTAGGATTAATCCCCCATCAGGAAGCAGAAAAGATTCAATTACAGAGATTGAGTCAGGTGATGGAGGGTAACGCATGCGATGCCCTCTATCTTTTGGAGCATCCTCCTGTGGTCACGTTGGGCCGGCAGGGCGGGCTGGAAAACCTGCTCATCAGTGAGGAGGCCCTCAAACAGATGGGGGTTGAGGTGGTCCAGACCGCACGCGGCGGCAATATTACCTGCCATTATCCCGGTCAGCTGGTGGTTTACCCGGTCATGCGCATTGAAAAACGGCGCGGCGGGATCAAGAAATTCTTTCATGATATGGAAGAGACTGCGATACGCACAGCGGCCCGGTTCGGCGTGGAGGCGGCAAGGAGCGAAGGCAGGCCCGGAGTCTGGGTCGGTCCCGGCAAGCTCTGCTCCATCGGTATCGGGGTCAAAAAATGGATCACCTACCACGGCTTGTCATTTAATGTTTCCAGTGAGATGAAACTTTTCGAGGCCATCACCCTCTGCGGGCTGCACGGCGCACACCCCACTTCCCTTTCACGGGAGGCGGGTACAGAAATTTCTACCGAGGAAGTAAAAAATGTCTTCAGAGAAGAATTCGGAAAAATATTTACGGATACCGCCGTGGCTGCGGGTTAAGCTGCCCACCGGAAGGACTTTCAACGAAACCGGCAAAATGCTGGAAGACCTGAACCTAAACACGGTTTGCCAGTCCGCCAAATGCCCCAACTGCTGGGACTGTTTTTCGCGCAAGGTGGCCACCTTTCTGATCATGGGCAACAATTGCACCCGCAACTGTGCCTTCTGCAACATCTGTCCGGGCTTGATCGAGCCGCTTGATGCTGACGAACCGCGCCGCGTGGCCGAAGCGGTCAAACGTCTGGAACTGCAGTACGCGGTCATCACTTCGGTTACCCGTGATGACCTGCCTGACGGCGGAGCGGCCCATTTTGCGGAATGCATCGAACGCATCCGCGCCGAACTTCCCCAGTGCAAAATTGAAGTGCTCATCCCGGACTTCAAGGGCAACCTTGATGCACTCAAAACCGTCATCGCCGTCAAGCCGGACGTGATCAACCACAATGTGGAAACCCCGCCCGCACTCTACCCGGAAATCCGCCCGCAGGCCGATTACAAGCAAAGCCTCGAACTCATCGAGCGAGTCAAACAGCTCAGCGACATTCACGCCAAATCCGGCCTCATGGTCGGCCTCGGCGAAACTGACGAGCAGGTCTATGAGGTCATGGACGATCTCGCGGCCATAAACTGCGACATCATCACCATCGGCCAGTACATGCGCCCCACAAAGGACCACCCGGCGGTAAAACGGTATGTGGAACCATCGGTGTTTGATGAGTACGCGCAGTACGGGAAAAAATTGGGTGTACCGCATATGTTCTGTGCGCCGCTTGTGCGTTCCAGCTTTAATGCTGCTGAGGCTTTTGATAAGCTTTAGTTTTTGTAATTTACATCGCTAATCGCGACTGATCAATGATCCCATATACTAATAAAACAAAAAGTCACCCACATTTATTGATTATAAATATGGCTACAAGCCTTGCCTGATGTGTCGAATTGCATTTGGGAGTAGAGTGGCCTTGGTTTTAATATAGGGTGAGATTTCTTTAATCCTATTGCGCTGACTCGTGAGCGCGAGAGCAGTAAAAAAAATTTTACCCCCGATCCCGGTTTTGAAGGCTGTCGGCATAGCTGGTAAAATTTATTGTACTGTTTTTGTACTGTGCGGGGTAAATGTCGGCAGGGTTTAATTGTTGATATATCAGTGTATTATGTATTGTTTGTGTCTGTTTTGAAGTTTTGGCACACCTGATGCAATAAACAAATCACCTTCAAACTTTTGCTGATAAAAATGCTGAAACGGGCCTCGTTGGAAATTACCAACGGGGCCTTTTTCATTTTGAATCCGGTTTGATTATGGCAAGGTTGTGGACTTTAAGAAAAAGGTTCGGATTCCCTTGTAATGAAATTTCATTCGCGTTATTTATAGAAACTGATTGTCAGTTGTTTCAGCTGTGTAAATTAATATATTATTCTAGTAGATAAAGGCTGTTTTTATGCTCGGTTCAAAATCCTGTCCCAATTGCGGAGAAGAAATTCCCCTGTACCGCAATCCTGTGCCCACTGTAGATGTAGTCATTTATGATCCTGCCCTTGGAGTTGTACTTATTGAGCGCAATAACCCGCCGCTGGGCTGGGCTTTGCCCGGCGGGTTTGTGGATTACGGGGAGACGCTTGAGCACGCCGCCGTGCGCGAAGCCAAAGAGGAGACCGGGCTTGATGTGGTTCTGACCGGGCTGGTGGGCGTTTATTCCATGCCCTGCAGGGATGACCGCCAGCATACCATCAGCGTGACCTACAGTGCTGTGGCCCGTGACGCAGGAGCATTGCAGGCCGGGGATGATGCCGGGGGCGCACGATTTTTTAAATTGGACAGCCTGCCTGATCTGGTCTTTGACCATAGGGACATACTCAGTGATTTTTCTTCAAAACTGCTCCGGCTGCATGAACATGCCGCCGTGGGGAATAACGGTTAACAAGCGATAAATAAAAAGGGAGTCCTGCCAGTGCACGACGTTCTTTATGTTACTTCGGAAATGTATCCTTTCTCCAAAACGGGTGGACTTGGTGATGTCATGGGGGCATTGCCTCCGGCCATCCATGCCAAGGGCGCGCGTACAGCCGTAATCACCCCCTTTTACGGGCGCATGAACCTTACCGGACAGAAGCTGCGGCTGGTTTATTCCGATCTGCATGTGGGCTATCCGTGGCCTTCCACCACAGCGGAGATTTACCAGACTGAATATGAAGGTGTTTCAGTCTATTTTGTCTCCCGCGGTGAATATTTCGACCGCCGTCATTACTATAATACCCATTACGGCGACTATTTTGATAATTGTGAGCGGTTCATATTTTTCTGCAAGGCCGTGCTCAAATGGGCGCGCATGCTGCCCAAACCCCCGGCGGTGATTCATTCCCACGACTGGCAGTCCGCACTGGTGCCGCCTTATCTTTATTTTGAACGGCAGACAGATTCTTTCTGGAAAAATATCAGGACCGTAACCACCATCCACAACCTTGCTTTTCAGGGCCGTTTTTCCGAGAGGCTTTTCCACGAATCCGGTCTGCCTGCTGAGGCGTGGTCCATACACGGGGCCGAGTTTTACGGTGATCTGAACATGCTCAAGGCCAGCATTGCCTACAGCGATGCCGTGACCACGGTCAGCCCTTCTTATGCGGAGGAAATTCTGGGTCCTGAGTTCGGCTGCGGTCTGGAAGGTTTTCTGGGCAGCCAGACCCATAAACTGCACGGTATCCTCAATGGTGCCGATTACTCGGTCTGGGACCCCTGCGAAGATAAATTCTTGCCCTGCTGCTACAGTGCTGAGGATATCAGCGGCAAACAGGTCTGCAAGCGGAGCATGCTGCGTGATTTTTATATGTCTGATCAGCTGGATGATAAACCCGTGCTCGGTTTTATCGGCCGTCTGCGGGACCAGAAGGGTATCGACCTGCTCATTGACATCCTGCCGAGGCTGATGGAGAAAGATGTAGGCGTCATCGTACTCGGTGAGGGTGATCTCGGTTACGAAGCCCGTTTGCAGGAATTCATGGAGGAATACCCCGGGCAGTTCTGCGTGCAGGTCGGTTATACTGAAGATCTGGCCCACGGAATTCAGGCCGGAGCGGATATTTTTCTCATGCCTTCACGCTATGAACCATGCGGTCTGACCCAGATTTACGCCCTGCGTTTCGGTACACCCCCGGTTGCAACTGCCGTGGGCGGACTGCGGGATACCATCACCCCCTATCCGACAGATGATGCTACCGGATTCACTTTTGAAAAACCGGATGCTGAGTTGTTTTACGAGGCGGTGATGCAGGCCGTGCATGCATGGCATAACCGCAGTGAGTGGAAAAAAATGGTCAAGCGGGCCATGCGCAAGCAATTCACATGGGATCGTTCGGCTGCCGAGTACATCAAATTGTATCGCGGGCTCGGTTCCAGAATTTAATATTGATCGCGATTTAGAGCAGTTTAAAAAATTTTACCAGCTGTTGAATATATGTAAATTCCAGCAATCCAGAGGACTTAGCCCTGATGTCAGAAACTTTACCAGTTTACATCGCTCCGTTTGATCTTTTCCTCTTCGGCAAAGGGGAACACTGGGATTTATACCGCATACTCGGTGCCCATTTTGACCTGAATGAAGGGCAGGAGGGCTACCGTTTTGCGGTCTGGGCCCCTAATGCCCGTGAAATTTTCGTCACCGGCGATTTCAACGGCTGGGACAACCGGGCCAACAAGCTTATGCCTGTGGGCGTATCGGGCATCTGGGCCGGATTCATCCCCGGTGTGAAGCCCGGCCAGATGTATAAATACCACGTGGTCCAGAGTGACGGACACGAGGTAACCAAGACTGATCCGTTTGCCTTCCGCACTGAAATGCGTCCCGGACATGCTGCTGTTACCTGGGGCTTGAATAATTATGAATGGCAGGATGAAAGCTGGATGGCTGAGCGGCGTAAAACAGGGCTTCCTCTGGATAAACCTGTTTCCGTTTATGAAGTGCATCTCGGCTCATGGCGTCGTGAAGGCTGGGATTACCGGACATACCGCCAACTGACCGAGGAACTCATCCCCTACGCCAAAGACATGGGGTTCACCCACATTGAGTTGATGCCTATTGCCGAGCATCCCCTTGATGAGTCATGGGGCTACCAGACCACCCACTACTATTCACCCACCTCCCGCCACGGCAATCCTGACGATCTGCGTTACTTCATTGATCAGTGCCATCAGGCCGGACTGGGTGTTATCCTTGACTGGGTTCCGGGACATTTTCCCAAGGACGATTGGGGGATGGGCCGCTTTGACGGCACCGCCCTCTACGAGCATGCCGATGCCCGCAAGGGTGAGCATCCCGACTGGGGAACTTACATATTCAATTTCGGCCGTCATGAGGTCTGCAACTTTCTGCTCGCCAACGCTCTCTACTGGCTCAAGGAATTTCACATTGACGGCTTGCGCATTGATGCCGTGGCTTCCATGCTTTATCTGGACTATTCCCGCCGCGAAGGGGAGTGGATTCCCAATGAGCATGGCGGCAACGAGAATATCGAGGCAATTGAGCTGTTAAAAAAATTGAACATGGTTGTTCACCAGCAGTTTCCCGGCGCAATGATGATTGCCGAGGAGTCCACCTCATGGCCCGGTGTGTCCCGCCCGGTCTACACCGGAGGACTCGGTTTCACCTTCAAGTGGAACATGGGCTGGATGAACGACACCCTTGATTACATGGAAAAGAGTCCCATTCACCGCTCTTATCATCACAACAGCCTGACCTTTTCCATGATTTACGCCTTCAGCGAGAATTTTTTCCTGCCTCTTTCTCATGATGAAGTGGTGCACGGCAAAGGTGCGCTGCTCTCAAAAATGCCCGGTGACATGTGGCAGCAGATGGCCAACCTGCGTCTTCTCTTCTGCTATCAGTGGGCGCATCCGGGCAAAAATCTGCTTTTCATGGGCTGCGAGTTCGGGCAGTGGAATGAGTGGAATTGCCGTCAGGAGCTTGACTGGACCCTGCTCGGTTTCCCTTCCCATCAGGGTTTGCGTAACACGGTAATCGACCTTAACCGGGTCATGCACGAGAACCCGGCCATGTACAGGCATGATACCGACTGGTCCGGGTTTGAGTGGGTGGATTTTAACGACTACAAGTCTTCGACCATAAGTTTTCTGCGCAAGAGCGAAGGCGAAGCTCCCGTACTCTGGGTGTTCAACTTTACTCCGGTGGTGCGCACCGGCTACTGCCTCGGTTGTCCGCAGGATGGCAACTGGGAGGAAATTTTCAATTCCGATGCTGAAATCTACGGCGGGTCAAACGCAGGTAATGTAGGCAAGGTCAAGGCCCATAAGGCTGGGGACCTCGGCGCGTTTCCATATTATCTCGAACTTACCCTGCCACCCCTCGGAGCTATTGCACTTCGCCCTGAACAGGCGTAGTGATGCCTCCGGCGGCTGGGGAAGGGGAGAAAACCCTTTGCTGTCGCCCAAAGGGTTTTCTCCCCTTCCCCAGACCCCATCCCCTCTTTCCCAAAGACGATTTTTAGTATGCTTCGCAGATAACATCCTATGACGGTCTTCGAAATCTGAATCAGCGAAGTTTAATAAAAGGTTTTGGGATTCTTAAACCCTTTTGCAAAAGGGTTTAAGCCGCCGGAGGCGAAATCTTTTATTAAAAGCGCGTAGCGCATCAAATAGGATTTTAATACCATGAAAAATATATGTATCACTCTTGGTGATCCTAATGGGCTTGGTCCTGAATTGGCTTGCAGGCTGCTGGCAAAGCGCAAGGCTGACCGTGCGTTTCTTATGATCGGACCGGAAAATGGTCTGCTTTATCATCTGGAGAAATTAGGGCTGGAGAAATTTTATACTGTGCTGGATGACCCGGAAAAGATTGTTGATGCCGGGCCGGGCTATTATCTTTATTGTCCGGAAGCGTTGCAGGATTTTAAGCTTCAGGTCGGGGTTGCGGACCCGGAGGGCGGACGCTGCGCCGGGGAGGCCATGGAAACGGCCATGGATTTGTTGAACCGTAAGGTTCTTGCCGGGCTGGTGACCTGTCCCTTGAATAAGGCCATGCTGCAACTGGCCGGATTTGATTTTCCGGGCCATACTGAATTTCTGGCTACCCGGTCAGGGGTTGGGCGCGAAAATGTGTGCATGCATCTGGGGGGACCGAAGCTTAAAGTCAGTCTGGTGACCACTCATCCTAGATTTGTGGATATTCCCGCTTTGATTACCAAGGAACGGATTCTGCGCTGCATTGAGCTTACTGACGGTCTTGTTAAATCTTTGGGGCTTGATAAGCCTATTGCTGTCTGCGGACTGAACCCTCATGCCGGGGAGTCCGGGCGCATAGGGGATGAGGAGATCAAGGTTATTGAACCAGCCCTTGAAGAAGCAAAGGCCAAGGGATTTGATGTGGAGGGGCCTTTTCCCGGAGACACGGTTTTTTATTTTGCGGCGCAGGGCGATTACAGCGCGGTGCTGGCCATGTACCATGATCAGGGGTTGGCCCCGCTGAAGCTGCTTCATTTCAGTGAGGCGGTGAATATCACCCTCGGTCTGCCGTTCCCGCGCACCTCCCCTGATCACGGAACGGGATATGATATCACCGGAACCGGCAAAGCTTCTCTGGATAGTTTCAAGGCTGCCATGGATTGTGCTGAAATGATGGTAGATGCATAGTTGATTTTAAAATAATGACTTTTTCGTCCGCAAGTATTCAACCTTGCGGACTTTTTTTTGTCCTATCCTGTGAGTAGAATAATGATAATATATTCGTCCTTGTTTGTATTTGTGTTGGACTGAAACTTTCAGTTGGGTTAGTGTTGTTGCTGATTATTTTGCGGCTCACGGTGAGTAGTCATGTCTTTTTGTGATTTAAAATGGAGAGGATTGTATGAGCTGGGTGTCCCGTAGTTTACTGAGAGTGATTCTGCTGCCGATAATCATATCAATACTGGTGGGTATTGGAAGTCTTGTTTTTTACGTCCAGAATTCCTCCTATAAAATGGTTCTCAATAATTCAATGGAGTCAGCCACAAGTCAGGCTTCGATCATTGCTTCCTCTCTTGAGCTTTTTATTACCGACACCGTGGCGGTAGTAAAAAGTCTTTCCGCTCAGGAGGCGGTGAAGGATATTTTTAAGGACAATGCTTCTGCCGCCGGAGAATTATTTAAAGAGACCATGCGCAACAATGAAGTCATCTGGGCCGTACTGACCTTTGACCGTGATGGGAAGGTGGTCAGCGGGCAGACCAGTAAAGGCGGGGTGCTGGATGGTTTGGATATCAGTTCACGTGACTATGTAAAAGCCATTTTGAATGGTAAAAGCAGCTATATTACCGAATCTGTTTTCCGGTCCAAGACGGATAAAAGCCTGCTTTTCGGAGCCAGTGTCCCGGTCAGGGATGCCAATGGCAAATTGCTCGGCGGAATTGCACTCTTCGGTGACTGGAAGGCTTTTGCCGACCGTTTTGTGCGGCCTGTAGTTGTAGGCACCGAAGGGTACGGGGTTGTGACCGATGCCAAGGGGCTGGTGCTCTATCATCCTGCTGATAAATTGATTTTAAAAGATTTAAGCAAGTATGATTTCATGCAACGGGCCCTTGCCGCCGGAAACGGTCAGGAATTTTACGACTGGCAGGGGCGCAGCAAGGCCATGATTTACAAAACTGATCCCAAAACCGGCTGGCTGGTTATGCTTACAGCCTATGAAAGCGATCTTGCTTCTGCCGCTGTGATGCAGCGCAATGTGCTTATCGTTGTGGGCGGGCTGATAGTGCTGGTGGTTTGCGGTATTGTTTATTTTTCAGTGCGTAAGCTGGTTATTGTTCCCGTGAGTGACGGGATGCAGGTGGCCGGGAAAATGGCTGCGGGGGACCTTACTGAGTCTGTCAGCAGCAACTCTCCCAATGAAATCGGGAATCTTATGCGTTCGCTGGGAAGCATGATATCTTCCCTGCGCGGGGTGGTGGTCGGTGTGAAATCCGCGGCGGAGCAGGTGGCTGCAGGAAGTGAGGAAGTTTCCGCCTCTGCCCAGCATCTCTCAGCCGGGGCGACTGAGCAGGCAGCTTCGGTTGAGGAGGTTTCCGCCTCCATTGCCGAGATAACCGGAAATATTTCCAATAACACCGAGCTTGCCGAAGAAACACGTGAAATAGCGGTCAAGACCGCCCGTGAAGCTGAGAACGGCGGACAGGCCGTGGCTCAGACTGTAGATGCCATGCAGGATATTGCCGAGAAGACGTCCATAATTGAAGAAATTGCCCGCCAGACCAATCTGCTGGCCTTGAACGCAGCTATTGAGGCGGCAAGGGCCGGGGAGCACGGTAAAGGTTTTGCCGTTGTAGCTTCTGAGGTGCGTAAGCTTGCGGAAAGAAGCGGGGTTGCCGCAGGGGAAATCCGGGAACTGACCGGCTCAAGTCTGCAGGTAGCAGAAAGGGCCAAGCAGGTGCTTGATTCCATGATTAAGGATATTAACCGCAATGAAGAGCTTGTTGCCGAAGTGGCGGCGGCCAGCCGTGAACAGTATGAAGGCGGGAAACAGATTTCAAAGGCTGTCACCCAGCTTGATGAAGTTGTGCAACGCAATGCCGCTTTTGCGGAAGAATTGTCTTCAACTTCGGAGGAGCTTTCTGCTCAGGCTGTAAAGCTGCAGGATACAATGCAGTTCTTCACCGTTCCTGAAGACAGGCCGGGGATAATGTCCGGTGTCGGCAGTAATTCTCACGCTGTTGCTGCTTTGATGCAGGGGGATGATGACTTTTAGTCATGCCTGTGCTGACAATTTGGAAAAGAGACTTATTTTATAGTTAAGGCATCGTTTTCGATGAGTTAACCGGGAGGAGATGTCGAGGACATGGTTTGAATTGTCCGCAAAGCCGCAGTTCTGTATTCCTGATTGCAGCAGGATGGTTGCCTGTCCGGGCAGGAAGGCAATGTCTTTATCAGGTGTCCAATCAGTATGAGATGCATTGGAAAACTGGGACAGCTGTTGAAAGCCGGTAAAACATCCGGCAGGAACAATGGTCGGTTCTGGAGTTCTTTCGTGGAGCGCAATAGCGGCGTGAAATCTCCTCCTGTTCACATAAATTACGGTTGTGGTTAGATTGAAGTGCGGCACAAGCAGTTGTGCCGCATTTCTTTTTTAGTATTTGCCCTTGCCTGGCATTTCGAAAAGGTACATATTAAATGAAAATTTGATTTGGAGTTAATGTATGAATATCGGGCGCTTCAAAATATATATGGCAATTTTATTTTTATTGCTGGGACTGAAAGCCCGAAGCGTCCATGCCGATAATGTTGTTTACCTCAGTTCCCTTGAATGGCCGCCTTATGTAGGAAAGCACCTTTCCGGAGAGGGAACCAGTGCCATAACTGTCCGCAAAGCCTTTGCCGCCATGGGGTATGACCTGAAAATTCTGTTCCTGCCATGGAAAAGGTCCATGCATATGGTGGATAAGGACGCGAAAGTCATCGGCTATTTTCCGGAATATTATTCAAAAGAGCGGGCGGAAAAGTATATTTTTTCCAAGAGTTACGGTTGCAGTCCGGTGAGTCTGCTGGAACGCAGGGCAAATCCGGTGCTTTGGGGGAGTGTGGACGATCTGGCCGGGTTGCAGGTCGGTTTTGTTGCCGGATACGTAAATACACCGGAGCTTGATGCTGCTGTTGCCAATGGAACAATCAATGCCGACTTTGCTCCTTCAGACAAGAGCAACATCATGAAAGTTATTAAGGGTCGCGTTGATTGTGCTGTGGTCGATTCCATGGTTTACAGCTATCTGGCTGTTACTGATCCTGAAGTCGGAAAGTACAGTGAGACAGTCCAGATTGAACCGCGGGCTTTTGGGGTCAATGAGCTTTTTGTTGCTTTCAGGCGGGATGAAAAGGGACGCTTTTACGCCCGTATCTTGAATGATGGCTTAAAGAAGATCGGAATCGGTAATTCATGTGAGCCCACTGATTGATATGCAGAGGTAATTAAATGTTCGCCAGTGATTTCTCCCCGTCCTGTTTTGAAAAACCATCCCTCTACCTGCTTTCCCTGCTGCTTGATCCGCAGGGTTTTTCTTCCGGGAATCTTATACCTTCAGATTTCGGACCGCTTCGTTTTGATAAAATGGATCTCCTGCAGGAGCGGGGGCGCATTCCGCAACTGGCCCTTGATTTCACGCACGGGGACGGTTCATTTCTCGCGACTTATTTCGGCCATGTTTCACCTTTTAAGTTGCATTTTGCGGAACTTGCACTTGGCGGGAATGTGGAAAGGTATGTTTTTTCCAAAGGTGCAGATGTGCTTATTCCCATGCAAACCGCCCGTCCGGTCTCAGCCCTTCCGCAAGGACTGGACTGGAGTATTCTGGCCGGAAGTATTTCTTTATGGCGGGCCTGTGTCGGGCTTCCCGGAGCTTGTGAGGAGTCTCTCGGGAAATATTTTTCCAAAATGAAATCCGTATCACGTTACCAATGGATCAATGATAGTTATGAGCGGCAGGGCGATGATATTTTGGAGACATGGTCCACATGCATTGCTTGTGACGACATTGGTGATGTTAAGATTTCAGTGCTTTTTGTTAATGGATTGATCTCCGGCGTTTCAAGTTGAGTTGTTTTTTTGCTTATGTTGAAAAGTATACTTTTTTTGTGTGAAATACTGTAGGGCTTGACTTAACGCTTCACTCTAGGTACGTCTGTCCCTCGTTTTTCAGCTCGGGGGGGCTATGATTAAACTAAATTTTCGGGGAGAGTTCAGCGATTCCAGACTTGAGGAATCGTTTCAGAAGGACAAGTGGCCTTCTGTTCGTTTCAGACTCCTTTTTTTATATTTCGTGACCATACTTGCCGTGCTTGCAGGTGTTTATAGCGATTTCACTGTGTTCGGTCCTGGAGCGGAGTTTCATACTGTTCTTGTTGGACGGTGTGTGGCCTGCCTGCTCGGTGTGTCGGCATTCATTATGCTTTTGTCCGATAAAATCAGTTTGAATCTGCAATACATTGTCATGGGGCTTTGCATGTTTTCCGGTCTGGTTTCGGAATCTGTGGAGTTGTTCATTAAGGCTGCTGATATCGGGACATTAAGTGTGCCTGCCGCTGTTTTTATTGTTCTGGCCTATTATATTCTTTTGTCTCCCCGGATTTTACCTCCTTTTCTTGCTGCGGTCAGCGGGTCCATTATTTATCTTGTCTCTCTTGCGATAATTGTTCCCGTTAATTCAGGTACTTTTGTTAATTCAGCAATCTACTTTTCCATTGCCAATATATTTGGAGTCTTTTTCCTTTACACTTTCGGCAGGTCCCTGCGCAGGGAGTATGCGGCCATTCAGGATTTGAAACGTCTGGTTGAATTTGACGAGCTTACCGGGGTCTGCAGCAGGCGCAAGGTGCTTGAAGCCGGGTGCAACCTGTTCAAGTCGGCCCGTCGTTTTGATAACAGTCTGGCGGTGCTGGTTATGGATATCGACCATTTCAAAAAGGTAAACGATGACTACGGGCACCATGTAGGCGATGAGGTGCTCAAAGAAACCGCCAGACGCTGTGCCGGGGTTTTGCGGGAAGTTGATTATTTCGGTCGTCTGGGCGGAGAGGAATTTGTGGTCATCCTGCCTCATTCAAGTCTTTATGACGGGATCAAGGTTGCAGAACGTCTGCGCAGCTGCGTGCGGGAGCGGATGTTTAAAGTTGACGAGGCTTACCTGCCGTCTTCGGTCAGTATCGGAGTGGCGGAGCTGCGTGATCATGAAGAATTTACTGCATTGCTTCAGGATGCCGACGAGCAGTTGTACCGGGCCAAGAATTGCGGACGAAATCAGGTCTGCCCGGCCATGCTGCGGGTGGTGAAGCCGATCAAGCCCTTGGAAATTTGTGCTGAATAGAAAAGCGGGGAAGAAAGTCGACTTTCTTCCCCGCTTTTATTTTATCTGGTGAGTTTTCTGTATTTGATGCGGTGGGGCTGGTCAGCGTCCTTGCCCAGTCTCTTTTTGCGGTCCTCTTCGTATTCGGAGTAGGAACCTTCGTAATAGAAGACTGAGGAATCACCCTCGAAGGCGAGAATGTGGGTGGCGATGCGGTCGAGGAACCAGCGGTCATGCGAGATAACCAGCACGCAGCCGCCGAAGTTGTTCAGACCTTCTTCCAGCGCGCGCATGGTGTTTACGTCAAGATCGTTGGTCGGTTCGTCAAGCAGGAGCACGTTGCCGCCTTCCTGCAGCATGAGTGCGAGATGAACCCTGTTGCGCTCACCGCCTGAAAGGACCTTGCATTTTTTCTGCTGCTCGGACCCGGTCAGGTTGAACTTTCCTACATAGGCACGCGCATTGATTTCACGGTCGCCCAGCTTGACGAATTCATTGCCGCCGGAAATTACATCGTAGACTGATTTTTCAGGATCAAGAGCGTCGCGGTGCTGGTCCACGTGGGTGACCTGCACGGTTTCACCTACGACGACTTCACCCTCATCGGGCTGTTCCTGTCCGCTGATCATCTTGAACATGGTGGTTTTACCGGCACCGTTGGGACCGATAATACCCACAATGGCTCCGGCGGGAATCATGAAACTTGTATCTTCGAGGAGCAGTTTCTCACCGGCCTGCTTGCGCACACCTTTCAGTTCAATAACCTGCTTGCCGAGGCGCGGTCCCGGCGGGATGTAAAGTTCCAGCTCGCGTGAGTACTCATCGCTCTGCTGGTTGGCAAGGGATTCGTATGCGCTGATACGGGCCTTGCTTTTGGAACGTCTGCCCTTGGGGGACATGCGGATCCATTCCAGCTCGCGGGCAAGGGTCTTGCGTCGTTTGTCATCGGATTTGGCTTCGTTGGCCAGACGTTTTTCCTTCTGTTCCAGCCATGAGGAATAGTTGCCCTTCCAGGGGATGCCCCGGCCGCGGTCCAGTTCCAGAATCCATCCGGCAACATTGTCGAGGAAATAACGGTCATGGGTTACGGCGATAATGGTTCCGGCGTAATTCTGGAGGTGTCTTTCCAGCCATGCAACGGATTCAGCGTCAAGGTGGTTGGTAGGTTCATCAAGAAGCAGGATGTCCGGCTCCTGAAGCAGCAGGCGGCAGAGAGCCACGCGGCGTTTTTCACCACCGGAGATGACGGAAACCGGAGTGTCTCCGGGGGGGCAGCGCAGGGCATCCATGGCCATTTCAAGGCGGGAGTCGAGATCCCAGGCCCCGCAATTGTCCATCTCTTCCTGCACCTTGGCCTGACGCTCGAGGAGCGCGTCCATTTCTTCCGGCTCCATGGGTTCGGCAAACTGGGCGTTGATCTCATTGAATTCATTTACAAGGGCAACAACGTCTGCAGCACCTTCTTCAACCACTTCACGTACAGTGCGGGTTTCATCAACCAGCGGCTCCTGTTCAAGATAGCCGATGGTGTAGCCGGGAGAAATATGGGTTTCGCCCTCAAAACTGTCATCCACCCCGGCCAGAATTTTCAGCAGCGAACTTTTACCGGAGCCGTTCAACCCCAGCACGCCGATTTTCGCCCCGTAGAAATATGAAAGGGAAATATCTTTAAGAATTGGTTTCTTGTCGTAAAACTTACTTACCCGGACCATGGAATATATGATCTTATCAGGTTCGTTACTCATATTTATTACCTCTTTGGTTGGTATTCGTTTTTGCGTTTTCCCCTTGTGGCAGAAAAAACGTCCTCAGGCAATGGTTGAGTGCTGCTGTTAACTTTTTTGCAATAGCAGCCGATAGCATATTTATAATGAATTTTAATCAATTCTAGATTGTTTGTTGTGTGGCGTTTATGTTAGGTTTTATACAGGTTCTATAAAGGCGCGAGGTGGATTCACTAACCTTTTAGCTGGGAAGAATTGTTTATGCGGGTTAAAAGTATCAACTCTGTTGTTGCCGTTATTATTTTTGTGCTGATCACTCTGACTGTGTCTGTCGCAGTCTGGTGGGTTGCGGACAGTACCTATCAGGCTGTTTTTAAAGAGCAGAAGAACGCTATGCAGACCATGGTGGATCAATCTGAAAAAGCTCTTGAACTTTATATGGGGCAGACTTCTGATGTGGTCAGGATCATGGCTAAAGGCCAGCCTGCAAAGGAAGCCCTTGAGCTGGGTAATATCGGTCCCATCGACGGGTTGCTTAAATCTCTGATTGATTCATCCAGTGATTACTGGGCAGCATTCCTTTTTGATAAGAACGGTAAAGTTGTTGCCGGTTACAATGCCAAAGGCAAGAATATGGCCGGTGCGGACCGTTCTTCCCGTGGATATGTAAAGAAAGTCCTTTCCGGTACTGAGTTTTATATTCAGGACAATATCCTTATTTCTAAAAGCGGCGGCGGGATAATGATTTACGCCATTGCCCATGCTGTTCGCGATTACTCTGGCAATGTTGTGGGCGGGATAGGTGTTTTTCCCAAATGGGAAAGCTACACCAAGCAGTTTATTGATCCTTTTAGGATTGGTAAAGACGGGTACAGCTTTATGCTGGACAACAAGGGCAGGATTATCGCCCACGCAGTGAACAAGAAGCTCTACCTTAAAGACATTTCAAAATTTGATTTTACCCAGACCGTTCTTACAAGAAAAGAAGGCGGAGCCTCCTATGAATGGGAAGGCCGCCAGAAATATATGGTTTTTAAAACCATGCCCGGGACAGGTTGGGCTATTGCCGTCAGTGCTTATGAAGATGACCTGACTGCTGCGGCCACCCATCAGCGCAATATGCTGCTTGCGGGCGGAGTTCTGGTTGTGTTGTTGCTTAACGGGGTGATGGTTTTTGTAATCAGGAAGCTTGTCATGAGTCCGATTGAAAGCATTCTGGAATTTTCCACTGAAATTGCCGAAGGCAACCTGAAGGCTGAATTGCAGGGTAAATATCGCTATGAATTCGATAATCTTGCGGACAAGATTAATACCATGGTTGCGGAGCTTAAAAACAAGCTCGGCTTTTCCGAAGGTGTGCTTAACGGACTGACTGTCCCCTGTCTCATTGTAGATCCTGAGAATAAGGTGCTGTGGGCTAATAAGGAAATATGTGATCTTATTGAAACTGATGGTACTCCTGATACTGTAGAAGGTCTTGCTGCCGGTGAATTCTTTTTCAGAGATTCTTCCCGCAAGACGATGTCTTATGAAGCTATCCAGACAGACAGCAAGCTTGAAAAGGAATTTGAATTCACTACCCACAAGGGGAACGGCAGACATCTGCTTGCTTCTGCCACTCCTTTTCATGATATGGACGGGAATATGCTCGGTGCATTGACCGTTATTGTTGATATGACCGAGATCAGGCAGCAGGGACTTGAGATCGAAAAGCAAAATGAACGCATAACCGTTGCCGCCGCTGACGCGGAGCAGATTTCGCAGTCCCTTTCCAGTGCAGCTGAAGAACTCTCCGCCCAGATCGAGCAATCCAACCGCGGCGCACAGGAGCAGCGTGACCGCGTGGCTGAAACTTCTACCGCTATGGAAGAAATGAACGCCACCGTGCTTGAGGTTGCCCAGAATGCCAGCCTTGCAGCAGAGGATGCTGATTCCGCGCGCGATAAGGCTCAGAGCGGCGAACAGCTGGTGCAGCAGATGATTGAATCCGCCAACGGCGTACGTTCACAGGCGGATTCCCTGAAAGAATCCATGGAGCAGCTCGGTGTGGAAGCCAAGGAGATCGGCAATGTACTCGGCGTGATCACAGATATTGCAGACCAGACCAACCTGCTGGCACTGAATGCCGCCATTGAGGCCGCAAGGGCCGGTGAGGCCGGAAGAGGCTTCGCGGTTGTTGCCGATGAAGTCCGCAAGCTGGCTGAGAGCACCATGTCCGCTACCAGTGAGGTGGGCAATGCCATCACTAAGATCCAGACCATGACCAAACAGAACGTCTCCGCCACGGAAGACGCCGCTGAATCTGCGCAGCGCAGCAGCGAACTGGCTGATGAATCCGGTCAGACTCTTTCTGAAATCGTCAAGCTGGTGATCAATGCTTCGGATCAGGTCCGCTCCATTGCCACAGCCGCGGAACAGCAGTCCGCCACCAGTGAGGAAATCAACAGGGCAACCGAGGACATCAGCAGGATTTCCCTTGAAACCTCGCAGGTCATGAGTGAATCAGCAAAGGCTGTTCAGGAAGTATCCGGAATGGCCTCAAACCTGAACAGTGTTATTGAGGATATTCAGCCCGATAAGTAATTCTGCATAAGCAAACTTCCCGCCCCCTTTGGTTTCCTGCCGGAGGGGGCTTCTTTTTTGGTTTACATCTTGCCAGCGGGACAGGGCGGGGTTAACATTGGGAACTTAATGGAGATAAGTATGAATGATAAACAAAAAGAAGAACTTAAAAATAAAATTAGAACTGAAATTAAAAACCTGACCAAACAGGTAAAAGAGCTGGAAGAGACCGTTGATCCGGTCAAGCCTGATGCGGCTATCGGCAGGCTTTCGCGGCTGGATACCATGCTCAATCAGGGCATCAATAAAAGCTCAATCGCCCAGTCCCGGCAGCGCATCCTGAACCTTGAAGACGCGCTGAACCGTGTGGGAAATGACCCGTTTTTCGGAGAATGCGAGGAGTGCGGCGAGGATATACCCCTTGCCCGGCTGCTGGCCCTGCCGGAGAGCCGCTACTGTGTGCACTGTGCCGAGCATCTGGGTGAATAAGAGGGAGATATAGCCGTGGGAATTGCTTCTGATCTGGTTATCCTCATTGTGGCGGGAATGCTGGGCGGTTTTGCGGCCCGCATGATGCGCCAGCCCCTTTTGCTGGGCTATATCATCGCCGGGGTGCTGGTCGGTCCGTACACCGGGGGGATAACTGTATCCGGCGTACATGAGATTGAACTGCTGGCCGAGATCGGGGTGGCCCTGCTGCTGTTCACATTGGGTATTGAATTTTCCATCAAAGAGCTCAAGCCGGTGCGTCATGTGGCTCTCATCGGCACACCGCTGCAGATTATTCTGACCATGGTTTTCGGTTGGGGGACCGGGCGGCTTATGGGCTGGGATACGCATCTTTCCATCTGGTTCGGGGCTTTTATCGCCCTTTCCAGTACCATGGTTGTCTTGAAAACCCTTGAAAGCAAAGGGCTGGTCGGCACCCTTTCCAGCCGGGTCATGCTCGGTATGCTGGTGGTGCAGGATATTGTCATCGTACCTATGCTGATCATCATGCCCCAGCTCGGCTCGGAATCTTTCGGCCTGCAGGAACTGGGCATGGCCGGGGTCAAGACTGTTCTTTTTCTTATTTCCATGTTCGTGCTCGGCTCGCGGATCATCCCCCGGTTTATGAAGGTCGTGGCCGGATGGAATTCGCGGGAAATGTTCATGCTTTCCTGCAGTGCCATCGGGCTCGGCATCGGCTATGCCACCCATTCCCTCGGGCTTTCCTTTGCCTTCGGGGCCTTTGTGGCCGGGATGGTGCTCAGTGAATCGCGCTACGCCTATCAGGCCCTCAGTGACATCCTTCCCCTGCGCGATATTTTCAGCCTTATCTTTTTCGCTTCCGTGGGCATGCTCATTGATCCTTTTTACGTCTGGGAACATATCGGGACCATCCTGATTCTTGCCGTGGCGATTTTGCTGGGTAAAGGTTTTATCTTCGGTGCCATGGGCTGGATTTTCCGTTACCGGAATATCATCCCGCTGGCTTTGGGGCTGGGCATGTTTCAGGTGGGTGAGCTTTCTTTTCTGCTTTTGCAGCAGGGCGCTGAGTCCGGTTCTTTTCCCAAGGAGTATTTTCCGCTTTTCATGGGTGTCGGTATTGTAACCATGCTTCTGACCCCGATTATGGCCTCCTGTACCGGGCCGCTTTATTCCATGCTGAAAAGCAGGTTCAAGGGCGATCCCTTTCAGACCGTCAACCTGCCCGAGAGCGAGCTGGACGGACATGTGGTTATCCTCGGCTACGGGCGTTTCGGTTCTTATGTGGCCGAATCCCTGCGTGAGATTGATATCTCCCATGTGGTGGTGGAGCTCAATGCCAACAAAGTGGAGGAAGCTGCCGATGCCGGGCGGGCGGTCATTTACGGTGATGCCGGGCAGGAAGTTGTTCTTGAGGCGGCGCGGGTTTCCCATGCACGGATGGTTCTTATGACCGTTCCCTCCCTGCGCGGTTCAACTTCCGTACTGGAGAAGGTACATCATCTGGCTCCGCAATGTCCGGTAGTGGCTCTTTCGCGTAATCCGGAACATCTGGAAGTTCTCAACGGGCTGGGCGTGCATCATATAATCCTGCCCGAATTCGAGACCGGGCTGGAGATGGTCCGCCAGACCCTGTTTAATTTCTGCCTGCCTCCGGTGGATATTCAGAATGTAATGGATTCCATGCGCCGGGAAAGGTATACCACTGATGTGGAACAGAACTATTCCAAGACCGCCCAGTTGGCCCGGCTGAGCAGGGCTGCGGAGTCGCTCAACCTGAACTGGGTTGAAGTGGATGAAGCTGCCGAGATTGTGGACCGGACCCTCGCCGGAAGTAAAATTCGTACTGTAACCGGGGTTTCCGTTGCCGGAGTGCTCCGCAATGACCATTTTATCCAGAACCCGGACGGCTCCTTCCGTTTCATGGCCGGGGATATTGTAGGTGTTCTTGGCGGGCGTGAAAATATAGAAAGATTCAGGTGCCTTGCTGCGCCGCCGAAATGTGAATTGAAAGAGGTTTAAAATGTTTAGACGTAAGATTTATATAGCGTTTCTGATGCTGCTCATATCCAGCCTTGCCGGGTGTGCCAAAACGCATATTCCCGATCCGAGCGGCCTTGGGCCTGCGCCGCGTTATTGTGCGGACCCCGTGGAGGTGCTCGGCTATTTTGAAGGTATTCCTTACCGCGGGGACGCAGCCGTTAACCGCAACGGGGAGTTTACTCTTTTTGCCCAGCCGGAAATTCTGCTTAAGAAACCGGGGCTGAATTGCAGCGGATTTACCGTGGCCGCGTCCCGTTACTATTTCGGCCGTAATTACAATCTTTCCGACACCACCCTTGACCGTCTGGCGGACAGCGGGCCGGACTCCCCCTACGGCGAAGACTGGGATTTCGGTTACGATCTTATTCTTAATGTTACCGAGGGTATGAAGCGCAGGCCGATGCTTCCTTTCGGAGAAACTGCGGTCATCGAAGATAACAACGGCATGACCCTGCGCGGTTTCGAACTCAGCGACCATGCTGCGTGGGCTGATGTCATCAAGCAGATGACGCCCGGACATGTTTATCTTTTCTCCATGAGCAAGCCTATAAAGTTCAAGAATTATCGCATGCTCCATTACCATGTCGGGCTGATCGTGCCTGATGACAACGGGCATGTCTGGCTTTGCCATGCTACAAGAAACAGCGGGGTCAACAAGGTGGATATCACCAATACCGCCAATATCGAACAGATTATCAAAGCCAACCCCGATTCCGATCTGGGGGTGCGTAAAATACTGATTATCGAAGCACCGCTGCTTTGCCGCTGCAACTTCAACAGGTAGGGTAATTATGTTTGCCGAGAACGTCATGTTCGCCTTCGGGTTGACCGCTTTTGCCGGGCTTTCCACCGGGATCGGTTCTGCACTGGCTTTTTTTGCCAAGCGCACTAATCCTAAATTTTTGTCCATCTCGCTCGGCTTTTCCGCCGGGGTGATGATTTACGTCTCGTTCATGGAAATCATGGTCAAAGCCCGTGAAGCGTTGCAGGCTGACATGGGCGAAGTTACCGGGACATGGGTGTCTGTGCTCGCCTTTTTCGGCGGTATTGCCCTTATCGCACTGATCGATAAGCTGGTGCCTTCCTATGAGAACCCGCACGAGATGCATCGTATTGAGGAGATGAGTCCCGAAAGTCTTGAGCAGGCCGGTGAATTTAAAAAAACGGTCGGCCTTGAAAGCGCGGAAGGCAAACGCAAACTTTTTCGCATGGGCACCATGGCCGCGCTGGCAATTGGTATCCATAACTTTCCCGAAGGTCTGGCCACTTTCACTGCCGCGCTTAGTGATCCCAGTCTCGGTATCGCCATTGCGGTGGCTATCGCTATTCACAACATTCCTGAAGGTATCGCTGTATCAGTACCCATTTACTACGCCACCGGGGACAAGAAAAAAGCTTTTATCTACTCCTTCCTGTCCGGTCTGGCCGAACCTGTAGGGGCCATGGTGGGCTATCTGCTGCTCATGCCGTTCATGTCCGAAACCGTATTCGGTATCATTTTCGCCGGGGTGGCCGGGATCATGGTTTTCATCTCTCTCGACGAATTACTGCCCGCTGCTGAAGAATACGGCGAGCATCACTTGTCCATTTACGGCTTAGTAAGTGGCATGGCTGTGATGGCTTTGTCGCTGCTGTTGTTTTTGTAATTTTTATACAGGAGTTTCAAATGGCAAAGAAAAATATAGGTATACAGGGGTTTACCCTGCCCATGCCCCAGACTATTCTGGGGTCGAGATTTGAGGGGCGTAATAATTTTATGGCCCTGGCGTGGGTTTCGCGGGTCAACTACAATCCTTCCCTGATGATGATTTCCGTGGGTAAGCGGCATTTTTCAAACATGGCTATTAAGGCCAGCGGTGAATTCAGCGTGAATGTTCCTTCTGTGGATATGGTTGAAGTTACC
The DNA here is from genome assembly GCF_010470675.1 of Desulfovibrio sp. JC010. Classification (NCBI taxonomy): domain Bacteria; kingdom Pseudomonadati; phylum Thermodesulfobacteriota; class Desulfovibrionia; order Desulfovibrionales; family Desulfovibrionaceae; genus Desulfovibrio; species Desulfovibrio sp. JC010. The sequence goes on along the minus strand of NZ_VOIQ01000002.1, from coordinate 231,903 downwards.
GATTTTGTGGGTCTTGTTTCCGGCAATAAGCTGGATAAATCAGAACTCTTCGAAGTGGAATCCGGCCTGTTGCCCAATGCGCCCATAATCAGCAAATGCCCGGTTGCCATTCAGTGCAAAATCTTCGATTCCATGGAATTGCCCAACGATACTCTGTTTGTCGGCGAAGTTGTCGCCACATGGTGCGATGAAGAAGTGCTTACCGATGACGCACCGGACATCAAGAAGGTAAATCCCATCACCTTGACCATGCCTGATAACAGGTATTGGGGAGTGGGTGAGTGTGTTGGGCGCGCTTGGCACGACGGGAAAAAGTTGAAGTAAATTTACTTCAAATATTTAAGCAAAAAAGGCTCGCAATGTTATCAGCATTGCGAGCCTTTCTATTAAAACGTTTTGGGATTCTTAAACCCTTTTGGAAAAGGGTTTAAGCCCCCGGAGGGTCGCCGAAGGCAATCTTACTTCATATAATGCTTGTAGCAGGCGATGGCATTCATGGCGAAGAGCGATGTTGTGACCTCGCTACCGACGATAATCCTTGTTGGATGGCGAACCATGGTCCATTCATAGGCTTTGTAGGGATGCCTGAGGAATCCTTCGCCGAGATGATCGTGTAAAACTTTTATGCCCCGTTCGATGAGCCCGTCTCCGCGATGGGGGTAGCGCAGCTGGCAGAGGGTTGCCACGGCCAGCGATGCGTCAAAGGGATTAAGGGTCGCTCCGAGCATGTCATACTTGCAGTAATCCATGGCTGCGGCCCGGATCTGTTCCACTTTGCCCTCCGGGTCGATAAGTTGCCGTTCATTTTCGGTGATGGTCAGCCATGTTTCGTAAAGACGCCCGGCGTAACTGACGTAAATTTCCGGCAGGTAGAAGCGAACCGCGCTGTCCTCTTTGAAGTTGCCGCTTCTGAATGCGTTGTGATGGAAAGTCAGGAACCGCTGCAGGGTGGCGAGATTCTCGCCCTCAAGGGCCTTCCACTGGTAGCGGTTGGCGAGGATTGCTTCGAAAATGTCCATGTTGTGACCGGGGCAGATTTCATTGCCGAGGGTTTCGCGTACGATGCGTCCGTCTTCCTTGTCTTTTTTGAAGGGCTTGTCGAACCAGAGCGGCACGGAGCCGAAATAGTCCAGCGGACGGGTCATGGTGATGGTCGGCGGATTTGTCTTGTTACCCCCGCCGATCTGGTACTCGTTGATGATCTCCACCCACGGGAAATCGAGGAATACTTCGGCAGCGCGGAGCAGTTCCTGATTGGCCTTGAGGTCTTTTTCGGCCACAAGGTCCAGCCATTTGCGGGACATTGCCAGCGCGAGGAAGGTGGTGTCCACATCGGGAACGTAATCGTCGAAACCGAGTTCCTTTTTGGCTTTCCAGTCGCGGGGCTTGAGATTGCAGAGCGGATTACCGTTGCCGTCCTTGGGCAGGCAGGTGATGGCCGGGTGCCTGATGCCGGAAGAGGGTGCTTCCAGCCATTCCATGCTGGTCACTATGAGGAAATGAAGGATGGATTCCAGCATTTCGCGCAGCTTTTCCTGCTCGGCATGGGGCAGCTCTTCCAGAATATAGAGGTTGTAAATCTGCTCCCAGAAAATATCGTCATAAAATCCGGTGCGGTGGGTGATCCAAGACACACGCATGGAAAGCGGTTCGGCAATGCCTTTCCACGGGCGGCGGAAAATTTTCAGGGCCAGCGGGTTGGCGTGCAGGAAACAGCGCATCAGTCCGAAAAGCAGGTTGATGTTCTGGAATTCGTAGGAACCCAGCCCGGTCATGATGTTCATGAAATTCTCACCGTCGCAGATGGAATCGCCGGGCATGAGCACCTGTGCGGATACTGGAAAAAACGGGTCCTTGGGCTTCTTGTCCCAGATCCGGATGATGTCGGAAAGCACAGCATCCAGCACTTCGTTTACTTCTTTTTCCCGAATCTGCGGAGGCTTGGTGTCCGCTTTTTCGCGGATACGCCACTGCGGATCCTGAACCCGGTCCAGAAGTCCGGCCAGCGGAGCAAAGGTGGTTTCAATCCATTCCTTATCCTGCCAGTTTTCGTAAGTGGCCTGCATGGCCGCTTCCATCATCTGCTGGTAAGGGCCGATCTGGCTTTGAAAAATTGCCGGGTGCGAGCACCAGCGCAGGATGAAATGTTTGAATAGAGGATTGCCGAAAAGTTTTTTGTAAAGTTTGCGCAGGTTTTCACCCGGAACAGTGGGATTTCTGCATTCTAAAATCGGGGTATCACAAATGTCATAAATTGTAGCGTTTCTCAATTGAACTCCAGTTTAATTCTGCTAGGCGGCGAAGCCGAAATAAAAGGTTTTGGGATTCTTAAACCCTTTTGCAAAAGGGTTTAAGCCGCCGGAGGCGAAATCTTTGTATCAAAAGCGCGTAGCGCATCAAATTCAAGTTAAAATTCCCTATCAAAGTGAGGCGTGCCTTGCAATCCATTCGCCCTGCATGTAGTGTCCCTTTTAAGCCTTGAAAGGGTTGTGATGATTCGATGATGATATGATAAAGTGCAGCTATGCCAGATAGTTGTGGTGATCAGATAGATAAGTTGATCAATAAATGATCAAGACGGGGAAGAACGGTAGACCATGGAAAGATTTATAGCCGACCTGCATATCCACTCCAGATTTTCACGTGCCACCAGCAAAGCCTTGGACCCGCGACTTTTGGCCGCCTGGGCGAGGGTTAAGGGCATTGATGTTATCGGTACGGGGGATTTTACCCATCCCGAATGGCTGGCCGAAATCGAAGATCAATTGGTGGAGGACGGCTCCGGCCTGCTTCACCTGCGCGAGCCGCAGGGGCTGGAGGAATCCATCGACTGGGTGGACGGACCGTTCGCCGGACAGACCCGCTTCATGCTCCAGACCGAAATCAGCTCCATTTATAAGAAATTCGGCAAAACCCGCAAAGTTCACAACCTCGTCTACATGCCCGATATTGAGTCGGTTAAGAAATTTAACGCCAAGCTCGATACCATTGGCAACCTCAATTCAGACGGCCGTCCCATTCTGGGGCTGGACAGCAAAGACCTGCTGGAAATCGTCCTTGAAACCAACGACAAAGCCTTTCTCATTCCCGCACACATCTGGACCCCGTGGTTCTCTCTCTTCGGAGCCAAGTCCGGCTTTGATTCCGTGGAAGAATGTTACGGCGATCTGGCTTCTGAAATTTTCGCCATGGAAACCGGACTTTCGTCCGATCCGGAAATGAATTCCTATATTTCAGCTCTTGATAAATACCGCATGGTCTCCAACTCCGATGCCCATTCCGGTGAAAATCTGGGCCGTGAGGCTAATGTTTTCAGCGGGGCCATGTCCTATGAAGGTATTTACCGTGCCTTGAGGGGCGAAGGACTGGGCCATAAATTCATGGGTACCATTGAGTTCTTCCCGGAAGAGGGCAAGTACCATATGGACGGGCACCGCAAATGCGGCATCATGCTTGATCCCCATGAATCCAAGATGCGCGGTGGAATCTGTCCGGTCTGCGGCAAGCCGTTGACCATGGGCGTTTATTCGCGGGTCATGGAACTGGCGGACCGTGATGAGCCGCAGCAGCCCAAGGGGCAGCCCGGTTTTGATTCACTGGTGCCGCTGAAGGAACTTATTTCAGAGGTGGTGGGCACCGGACCCAAAACCAAGAAGGTGCTCGGCGTCTATGCCCCGCTGATCAAGGAATTCGGTTCGGAATTTACCATTTTGCAGCAGGTCCCGGTTGAGGATTTGAAGCGTCACAACGTTCATCTTGCCGAAGGCATCCGGCGCATGCGTGAGGGGCAGGTTATCCGTAATCCCGGTTTTGACGGGCAGTACGGAACCATTTCCGTTTTCAGTGCGCAGGAACGCGATGAGATCGTCAACGGCGTGAAGCTGATGGTGGTCCGCAAGCCCAAAGGCGACCTTGATGATGCCAGGCCGGAAGCCGAAGTGGTTAAAGCTTCCGCCGAGCCGCAGGAAGAGGAGCCCGCTGTGGTCCGTTTCAACGAGGCCCAGAAAAAGGCCATCGAAGCGGGGCCGGAACCGGTGCTGGTCATTGCCGGACCGGGAACGGGCAAGACCCAGACGCTTATGGGACGCATTAAATTTCTGCTGGAGCGTGGAACCCGCGCCCGGCGTATTCTTTCCCTGACCTTTACCCGCAAGGCCGCCGAGGAAATGAACGAGCGCATGCGCAACATGCTCGGCGAGGATGAAGTGCTGCCCCGTGCGGACACTTTGCACGCTCTGGCCCTTGAGTACTGGGCTTCGGCCTTTGATCACGATCCCATTATTTTGAATGAGGAAACAGCGCGCCGCGTCTTTGCCAGAGCCAATCCGGAACTTACCGGTCCCAAGCTTAAGTTCGCATGGGAATCCATCAACCTCTGCCGCGAGACCATGGAGCCGCTTAGCGAAGGTCCGGCGGAAATTCTGGGTAATTACACCCGTCAGAAAGATCAGTACAACCTTGTGGATTACACCGACCTGCTGGAATTCTGGCTTTCGGAGCTTAAATCCGACAAGTATGTGCGGACTTTTACCCACGTGCTGGTGGATGAGGTGCAGGACTTGTCGCCTCTGCAGCTGGCAATTGTACACCGTCTTGCGGGCGAGGACGGGGAGGGACTTTTCGCCATCGGCGACCCGGACCAGTCCATTTACGGATTTCGTGGTGCTGCCGGGGATGTGGCTAACCGTTTCCGCGCTTTCTGGGAAAATCTGATCCGGATTACCCTTGAAGATAACTACCGTTCGGCGCAGGGTATTCTGGATGCTTCGGCATCAGTGCTTGAAGATCCGCCGCAGCTGAAGGCCCATAGAAATTTTGATGCTGAGATTCAACTTTTTTCCGCTCCTGACAGTACTCGTGAAGCTTCGTGGATCGGTGAGCGCATCAAGCAGCTCATCGGGGCCACCAGTCATTCTCTTGTGGATGCAGGGGAGGTCGGTTCACTCAGTCCCGGAGATATCGCGGTGCTGGTCCGTTTTAAAGCGTTGATCGGCCCCATCGAATCCATGCTCAAGCGGCAGGGCATTCCGTGCAGCGTGCCGGAGACCGAGAGCTTCTGGCATGATCCGCGGGTGGAGGTGCTTCTGGCCGCTGCCCGGCGTATGCTGGGTTTTGCCGAGAAAGCTGATGAGGAAGTGCCGGAAGTACCGGAGAAAATCATTGCCCGTGGTCCGCTGGGGCTTTCCGCTTACCTGACCGACATGCCGCCTTTTGACCAGCTTTTCTGGGAAAGCAAGCCTTTTCGGGATATGGTCAAGGGATATAAGGAGCACGGCGGCTGGTCCGGCCTGCTGAACTGGATTCACATGCAGAATGATCTCGATCAGGTACGCAGCAAGGCTGAGAAAGTGCGTATCATGTCCATGCATGCGGCTAAAGGGCTGGAGTTCGAGGCTGTTTTTCTGGCCGGGCTGGATGACGGCATTGTGCCTTTTGCCGGACCGGATATTCTGACCGGGAAGATTTCCGGGGACGGTCCGCTGGTGCAGGAAGATACCGAGGAAGAACGCAGACTGCTCTATGTAGGCATGACCCGCGCCCGCAGGAGTCTTTACATGTCCCACGCGGGCAAAAGGCCGCTTTACGGGCGGACGCTGATGCTGCCTGTCTCCAGATTTTTGAAGAATCTGCCTGATGTGGTGAAGAAGTCGGCGATGGTTGCACGAAAGGTTCAGAAGGAGAAGAAAATCAGCCTGCTGGATATGTAGCTGTTTCTTTTCGTTCTGTGCGGATTGAGCAAGAGTGGGTTTTGGTTTTAATTACAACAGAAAAACCTTGTAAACCACCTTCTCATAAACCATTGACATTCTTCTTGCAGCCATGGCGCTTATTCCTGCCCCACGGAGTCTGCAGAAGATGTGCAACGGGTTGAAGTGGTGTTGGAAAAAATTCCTGACCCGTTTCATTTTTTTTCTCCCGACTTGATTGAATATGCTTTATTTTTAGCAATACTTATGCCGTGAATAAAAAGAGCTTGCGGTTCGGTATGTTGAGTGAATGAGTGAGGTATAGATTATAGATTTAGTTTATGCAGAGCGGCAAAAATGTCCATTTTTTTGAATAATATTGAATTCCCTTTTCAATTGGCAGCACCTTCATGGGTCATACCCGGAACCGTGGCTGAGAACTGCCGTTTTCTTGCGGGCAAAGTTGACGAGATCGCGTTACTGTTCTTTGAGACCGAGCCCTGTCTTGGATATACCGATGCTGATCTGCCTCATGAGTTGGCGGAGAGCGGACTTTCTTTCCACATCCACCATCCCCTTGATCTGCCGTGGGATGAAGGGGGCGCGCGGGTGGCGGAAATTGTGCTGGGCTTGAGTGAAAAGGCGGCGCATTTGAATCCGCTTGCCCACGTTGTGCATCCGCCGCAGGCCGGACCGCAGGCTGCGCGCAGGATCAGGGAGTTTGCAGCAGGTATTTCCGAAGGCGGCATAAAGCCCGGGAGTGTGCTTTTTGAGAATATCAAAGAGAACTCGCTGATCGGCCTGACCGGGCTGATTGCTGATAACGGCATGAAAATATGCCTTGATCTGGGGCACATACTGGCTTACGCACAGGATGACCTTCTGCGTGAACCGGAAATGTCCGGTCTTGTTTCCATGCTGCATCTCAATGCGCCCGGTAAAAACGGAAAACATCTGGGGCTTGAACATCTTGATAGCAACGGTCTGGAAAGCTTAGGTATTCTGCTTGATTTACTTAGTGCAGGCGGAACGGTGACTGTAGAGGTCTTTGAAGAAGAATCCTTTTTTAACTCACTGCAATTATTGAGTGATTATTGTACTTCAAGAAATGTAAAGTAATACCTTGTGAAATTTTTCTTGTGGTTGCAGTACTTGTTGAAAATAGAGTACGTAAAGATAGTTTTCCCGTTCTTGTGTATTCATGTACTTAGGAGAAACCTTGATTACATTTGTGCTGGGGGGCAATAAGTCGGGAAAATCAGACTACGCCCTCGACCTGTTTGCAGAATATTCCGGCCGGAAATGTTTTATCGCCACCGGGAAGGCCCGTGATATGGCTTTTCGGGAGCAGATCATGACCCACCGGAAAGAACGCGATCCGTCCATTCCGGTTTTAGAAGCCGGTCCGGACTTGCAACAGGTGCTGCTTAAGGCTAGAGAAGGGTACGACCACCTGCTGGTGGACAGTCTGGATTTCTGGTTGTTTTCCTGTTCCGAATCTTCGGACGGAGAGCAGCAGATCGGGGAGGTTGTCCGGCTTTTATCTGAATGGAAAGGGCCGGATGTTGTTTTGGTGTCTTGTGAGGTGGGCTTGGGTCCGCTGGCAATGACACGTGAAGTCCGCAGTTTTGTTCGCAGGCTCGGATCACTCAACCGTACAATGGCCGCAATCGCAGATGAAGTATATCTTGTGGCCGCAGGGTTGCCCCTTACCCTGAAGAAGTAACTATGGCTTATTTTAAACAGCTTGAAGATCAGCTTCAGGATTTGCTTGCCCTTTGCAAAAAGGACGAACGCTGGCTGGTAGTGGTTAATGCCGACCCGGATTCCCTTGCTTCGGCAATGGCTTTTAAACGCATTATCGGCCGCAGGGTTGCCGAGGTGGGCATTGCCCATATCAATGAGGTTAAACGCCTTGATAACCTCGCCATGATGCACTACCTGCGCATTCCGGCCCAGCGGATGATTCCCACTCTTGTGGCTCAGTATGACAGGTTTGCTATCCTCGATTCCCAGCCGCACCATCATCCGGATTTCGAGGGCCTTAAATTTTCCGTGATAATCGACCATCATCCCTTGCCGGCTGAGCCGTACCCCCATGCGGAGTACGTGGATATCCGTCCCAAGTATGCAGCCAACTGCACCATGATGACCGAGTATCTTTACAACCTGAAAATCCGCCCGGCCAAACTGCTGGCCACCGCGCTGCTTTACGGTATTAAAACCGATACCCAGAGTTTTGAGCGTCCCTTTATTGACGATGATGTCAAGGCTTTCAGATACTTGACAAAATATGCGGACATGGACCTCATTAAGCGTATTACCCGTAGCGAAATACATCCCGACTGGCTGCGTTATTTTTCCCGCGCTTTTTACAATCTGCGGCGTATCGGGCCCGGTCTTTTTTCCCATATCGGCAAGGTGGAAAATCCGGATACACTGGTTATCCTCGCCGACTTCCTCATGCGCGTCCATGGTGTTTCATGGGACGTTGTTTCCGGTATTTATGAAGATACCCTTGTGGTTATCTTCCGGGGTGACGGCATGCGCAAGGATATGGGCAAATACGCGTCCAAGCTTTTTAATGACATCGGTTCCGCAGGCGGGCACAAGGCTGCTGCACGGGCTGAGGTCAAGCTGGAAGCACTTGAAGACGCCGATCCTGAATCCTTTGTGCTCAAGAAATTGACCAAGGGTAAAAAGACGGTCAAGCGCATCTGATCCCTTTCCCAATCATACAATTGCAGGGTTTGAACCCGAAGGCATAGCATGGCACTCAGAGATAGATTGAATTTTGACGGCGATCCCCTGTACCTTATTGACGGTTCAGCCTTTTTTTACCGCGGCTTCCACGCCTACCCGGACCTCAAACGTTCTGACGGTACGCCCACCAACGCCCTGTTTTTTGTGCTGCGGACCCTGCTCAAGATCATTAAGGAAGAAAAGCCCAGGTATTTGGTTTTCATGCTTGATGGGAAAGGTAAGAACTTTCGCCACGAGCTTTACGATCAATACAAAGCCCAGCGTCCGCCCATGCCCGAAGACCTGCGTTCCCAGATTGAACCGCTTAAGGAAGGGCTGAACGTTCTCGGCGTGCCGCTAATTGTTTCCAATGGCGACGAGGCTGACGACTGCATTGCCTCGTTGGCTGCCCGCTACAAGTCCGAACGTCCGGTGGTCATCCTCGGTGCGGATAAGGACCTCAAGCAGTGTCTTGATGAGAATGTCTACATGTGGGACCCGGCAGGGAAGAAGGAAAAGCTCACCTCGCTGACTGATTTCCGCGAAGACACCAAGCTGGAGCCGGAGCAGTGGGCCGATTTTCAGGCTCTTGTGGGCGATTCCGCTGATAATATTCCCGGTGTTCCCGGAGTGGGTAAGGTTACCGCCACCAAGATTATGGCCGAGTTTCCCACCCTTGAAGAGATTCGCGACAATTACGACAAGCTCAAGCCTGCCATCCAGAAAAAGATGAAGGATGAGCTGGAAAATATTTTTGTCTACCGCGAACTGACCCGCATGCGCTTGGACAGCTGTCCCGAATGTGACCTTAAGCAGTGCGAGCTTCGTTCTGTTGACGGGGACCGGGCCGTTGAATTCATGACCACCTACGAATTTCGTTCCCTTGAGCGTGACGTAAAAGCTTTGTTTCCTGCTGCGGGCGGAGCATCTTCTTCTGTTCCTGTTCCGGCGGCCAAGACTAAAAAATCCGCTTCCGGCCAGCTCTCCCTTTTCGGCGAGGAAAACCCGGCACCGGCTGCGCCTGAGAATCGTCTTGAGCTTAAAAAAGTATCATCCGCAGCTGAACTTCCTGATTTTACAGGCAGGGAAGTGGGGCTGGTCCGCGAGGGCAATGTTTTTTTCATCGGTTTTGATGGTGATGAGTGGATGTGCAAAGTCAGTGCTGCTGAGCTGGTGGCAGCAATGCAGTCTGCAAAGACTGTGGTTGTTGCGGATGTGAAATCTTTTTTACGGGCAGATCATGTCTGGACTGAGATTCCGCTTTCCCGCTGGTTTGATCTCAGTCTTGCCGCCTATCTGCTCAATCCCGAAGAACGCAATTACGCATGGGATCGTCTGCGGGGGATGCTTTTTACTGCCGATGAACTTCCCGATGCCGTGGATGAAGTCCACCCCGATGCGCAGGGGCTGGCCGCGCTTGCCCTCATGCATGTGCTGGCACCGCGTGTGAAATCCGCAGGGCTTGATGAACTTATCGGCAATCTGGAGACACCGCTTATTCCCGTGCTGGCCGATATGGAAGAGGCCGGGATCAGCATTGATCTGGCCGCTTTTGCCGATTTCCTTGCCGAGGTTAACGAGCGCATTAACGAACTTACCCGGATCATCCACGAGCGGGCCGGGGAGCCTTTTAACATCCGCTCCAGTCAGCAGATGGCCACAGTGCTTTTTGATACCCTCGGTCTCAAGCCCGGCGGCAAGACCCCCAAGGGTGCACTTTCCACAGCCAACTCCGTATTGGAAAAGCTGACCGGGCAGCATGAAATCATCAGTGATATCCTTGAATACCGGAAGATGGAGAAGCTGCGTTCCACCTATCTCGAACCGCTGCCCAAGCTGGTCAATTCCGACGGGCGCATTCATACAAATTTCAACCAGCTTGCCACCGCTACCGGACGCCTTTCCAGTTCCGGTCCCAACCTGCAGAACATCCCCATTCGCGGGGATCAGGGCAAGCGTATGCGGGCCTGTTTCACTGCCGGGGAAGGGTTGCGATTAGCCGCTGCCGACTATTCGCAGGTTGAACTGCGCGTACTTGCCCATTTTTCCGGGGACCCGGCCCTTGTGTCCGCCTTTGAGCAGGACGAGGATATCCACTCCCGTACAGCCGCGCTACTTTTTGACCGTGATCCGGCTGATGTTACCTCTGACGAGCGTCGTAATGCCAAGACCATCAACTTCGGTCTGATCTACGGCATGGGGCCGCAGAAGCTTTCCCGTGAGCTTGGCATCAAGATCAACGAAGCCAAGGAATTTATCGCCAAGTATTTTGAAAAGCTGGATGTGCTCAAGGGGTTTTATGATTCCGTGGTGGAGCAGGGCAAGGAGAAGGGATACGTGACCACTCTTTCCGGGCGTCGCCGTCTGTTGCCGGAACTTCATTCCACCAGCCAGCAGGTGCTTTCGCAGGCCCGCAGGCAGGCCATCAATACTGTCATTCAGGGCAGTGCCGCCGACATCATCAAAATGGCCATGATCAAGGTGGCTGAGAATCCCGAAATCAAGCATCTCGGCGGTAGGCTTATCCTGCAGATTCATGATGAACTTTTAGTGGAAGGTCCTGAAGAAAATATCGAGGAAATCGGTAAGCTGCTGCAGCAGGATATGCAGACCGTGGCAACACTCGCCGTGCCGCTCAAGGTCGATCTGGGCCTGGGCCGCAACTGGGCACAGGCGCATTAAGAAGTCTCCGACGGCCCTTCGGGGACCAAAGAACCTTTTTTTGGGAAAAAAGGTTCTCTGGACTCTCCAAAAAAACTTTTTATTATGCTTCGCCGCTCCGTATGGGAGTCTGTTTGTGGTTTGGGTAGGTGCGTTTGTTGTTTCGTCCGCCTACTCGAACGAATTCTCCGGGGGGGCCTAGGCGGATGTTGAAGATCATGGATGCCCCACGCATTATCAGCGTGGCCATGAATCCTGCCGCCATGGCGACTTCGGGCTGTATTTGTAGTTGCAGCATGCCCACGTTTACAAATGACCCGGCCAGCGCGGCTACGGCGTAAAATTCCCCTGCACATAGAATCATGGGCGGATTCCCGGTCAGCACATCACGGATTACCCCGCCCCCGGTGGCGGTCATTACGCCCATGAATACGGCGATGGTCCACGGTACACCGACCTGCAAAGCCACGGTGCTCCCCGTAACGGCAAAAGCACTCAGCCCGAGGGCATCGAACCATGAGGTGGCCTTGTAGCGGTCCTTGATTTCAAGGCGGCAGAAATAGGTGAGCAAGGTCGCCATGATGCACAGGTAAAGCTCCACAGGCTCACGGGTCCACCAGACCGGGCGGTCCAGCAGCACGTCACGGAGTGATCCGCCCCCAAGCCCGGTGATGGTTCCGATCAGCACATAACCGACAATATCCATCCTGCGTCTACCGGCTGCCAAAGCACCACTGACCGCAAAAACAATATCCCCGAAATACATGAATCCATGGATGGCGGACTGGACCATCTCACCATTTAAAACACTCATAATCCACCTCTGCGAAAGACGAATTCAATTAATTTAAAAAATATTTGCATTTTTAGTAATGCGAAAAACGAGCCTGAAATAAATTCAGAATAGATAGTTGTAAAGTGATATTTTTGGTGTTTCGAATTTTTATCAAAGTTTTTTGGTTTTGCTATCCGTAATATTTTTTCAGGAAACGGTCCTGCGGCTTGCCTGCTGCGGATGGAGTTGTTACAAGAACTCCCTTTTTTGGAACAAATTTTATTTTTTTATCGAGACAAACAATGACATCATCAAGAGAATCCACAGCATATTTGACTGTATCCTGTAAGGACAGACCCGGCATCGTTTCTGCGGTTTCCGGCTTTCTGTTCTCCAAAAACGCCAACATCATCCATTCCGACCAGCATTCCAGTGATCCTGTGGGCGGTCGTTTTTTTCTGAGAATGAAATTCCACATGAAAGGGATTGAGGGTAGTCTGGAAGAATTCAGGCAGGAATTTGCTGAAAAAGTTGCTGCCGAATTTGATATGGACTGGAATATCAATCCGGCATGGATCAGGAAGAAAACAGCCATCCTCGTTTCAAAGTTCGACCATGCCCTCATGGATCTGCTCTGGCGGGCCAAGCGTGATGAACTGCACACCGAGATCACCATGGTCATCAGTAACCACGAGGATCTGCGTAAGGCAGTAGAATCATTCGATGTACCTTTTCATCACGTTCCGGTGGAAAAAGGCAAAAAAGAGGAATCCGAGGATAAAATCCTTGAACTCATGGAAGGCAAGGCCGATCTGGTCATCCTTGCCCGCTACATGCAGATTCTGACCCCCAAGCTTATTGATGCCTATCCCAACCGGATCATCAACATCCACCATTCATTCCTGCCCGCATTTGTGGGTGCCGACCCTTACCGCAGGGCCGGGGAGCGCGGCGTTAAGCTCATCGGGGCCACCGCCCATTACGTGACCGAGGAACTGGATCAGGGGCCGATCATCGAGCAGGACGTCATCCGCGTTTCCCACCGCCATGATTACGAAGAACTCAAGATTCTGGGCCGCGATATCGAACGGCAGGTGCTCAGCCGGGCCGTTAAATGGCACCTCACCGAGAGAGTGCTGGTGGACGGGAATAAGACGGTGGTATTTATTTAAGATTGCTCCGGCGGCTTAAACCCTTTTGGAAAAAGGGTTTAAGAATCCCAAAACTTTTTATTAAGCTTCGCATGTAGCTTATTTAAACAAATCTACTAAAAAAGACCGTAATATCTCGAAAGATATTACGGTCTTTTTTAGTATTTTCATATGCGAAGCGGCGAAGCCCAAATAAAAGGTTTTGGGAGAGTCCAGAGAACCCTTTTGCAAAAGGGTTCTTTGGCCGCCGGAGGCATTCTTACTTAGCTGACAATTTCTTGGCAATCTGCTCATCACTCTGCTCGCCTATTCCGAAACGTATGAACAGGTCGTTGAGCTTGCCGCGAATGTCCTTGGTGGCCTTGGCAACGGCCTGCAGGCTGATGAAGACCAGAAATTCAACCTTGTAATCACCTTTTTCAAAAAGACGCAGGATGGCGGTGGCCAGTTCCTTTTCAAGGGCCAGCAGTTGCATCTCGGCAACCAGCTCTTTGGCTGTGCTCTGCTTGAAGATGAGCCAGTTCTCGTTTGTAGAATCCTTGAGCCAGAGCCGGGCCATGCGGATGCGGGTCATTCCGATTTCATGAAGTGCCTGTACTGCTTTTGTGGAAGCTCTTCTGCGTTTGAGCACCCGTAGCTGCATTTTGCTTTCTTCACCCTGCATTTTGCTTTTCAACAGAGAGGAGAATTTTACCTCGGTAAGATAGATAAACAGCTTATCAAGAGATTCTACTCCGAACCTGCGCAGGTATACAGTCAGTATTTTTTCATCGCGCTGGGTAAATGTCTTCAACCCGAGCAGAAATTCCCGGACCACAATATCAAGGGTGATGCTTACTCCGACAGCACAGGCTCCGATCTGGTCCTGTGCGAACTGGAGATTACGGGCCATTTCCGCTTCCTGCTCTGCGCTGTCGGCGGAATAGGCAGATTCGCGCATGGCTTCCATGGCGTTGTCGTAATCCTGCTTGAATTTGGTCGTGGCCGGGTCGATACAGACTATCCGCGCAATGCGTTCAACCACATCATTACTTACAGGTTCGTCTCCCTGCACCAGCACTTTGCTTTCCTGCAGGGAGTTGTAAGTCATTTTTAAAACTTCAGCAGAGTCTTCATCTGAGGCGACCTGTTCAAAAGCAGTCTGGATGCGTGTTTTGTCGATAGCCGGAACTTCGGCTGCAAAACGTTTGCTGACATCATCAAAGGGGAAACGGAGGATTAAATAGCTTTTATCCCGGGTCAGGGAATAACGCTCATTGGCAACAATATCTGTAAGCGATGATTCAACTTCCTGCGTAATGAACTGGTCGATAAGGGCCTGCCAGAAATCCTTATCCAGTTCATGTTGTTCCAGCAGCCCGTTATATTTTTTGAGGGCAGGCTCACCCAGATGACGCAGGGTGACTTCCTCAAAATTGTCGGAAATGAGACAGGAAGCGTATACAACGCCCTGAACGGTCTTGATCAGCAGGGTTTCCGCATTGATCAGCCGGGAACGGATACTTTCCAGAGCCTCCTTGTCCTTACCGTCTTTGAGCCGGCTGTAACGGCCGATCATCAGTATGAATTCACTTAATGTCTTTTTGATATACTCATGAGCAGGCAGATCTGTAGAGCGATGGCATAACAGGGCGATAATCCCGCTCTGCTGTTTTTCCAGCAGGGGGAATTCATTAATACGGTTGTTGTTATACTTGATAAATTCAAGAAAGACCTCGCGTTCGAGCACCTCGCGCAAGGTACTGCGCTCCTTGAGGCGAGCCAGAACATTCAAGTAAAAATCAATCCGTTTTTCTTTGTCAGGAATCTGTGCGCCGTCCTGGGACACTTCACTCATGAATTCTCCATCCATAATTTCTTAATTATTTGCATGAAAATGTCTCAATTCCGCCACAATAGTCAAGAAGTTATGTAATTATAAATAATAATAAGTCCGGTAAAAATCAGGAAGAGCGGCTGCCGCTTCCCGGAACGGTCTTGCCGGGTAAAAAAGAACCATTTGAAAATAATGGTACTTTTCTTGCTAATATCCGTTAAAACAATAAGATATTGACAGCGGCCGGCTTTAGGTTTTTTAACAGTAACCGATTTGAGCCCGGCACAGATAACAAGGAACCTAGCAGCATATGATAACTTGTACAAAATGTGGTAAAAAGAATGACGATGCGGCAAAAGCCTGCTCCAAGTGCGGATACAAACTGCAATCCGGTCGCAAAAGACTGGAAAGCAATGTAGCCGCACAGGATCGTCGCGATATGTTCCGCTTGAAGCTCGAAAAAGAACAGCGTTTTGCCAAACACGGTGAAGCGTGGATTTATGCCCTGTTTCTGCTTGGAGCCGTAATTTTCTTTACCTACAACAAAGTTTACTGGCCTCTTTACGGTCTTACTCCGGCTGTTGCTCTTCTTGCTTGGTTTCGGAAGATTTAGCCGTCTTGTCCTGCAGTTCCTTTAATGCGTTTTCCTGATCTTCTTTCAGCAGGTCCGGTACGGACCGCTGCCAGAATTCAGCTTCCTTGTCTGCCTTGAGTTCTTTTTCAGATTTCGGAAAACAGCACTTGATAATCGAACGTTTGGTGCAGGAAGCCGGGAAATATTCGATGATTCCGCACTCGTTTTCATCTATGTAGTATTTAACACTGCGTCTGTATCTCTTTTTGCGGGAAAGAATGGTTATCTCGCCATTCTCGATCTTGCAGAAGAAATCCGTGTATTTGGCCCCGTAAAATCCGGTAAAAATATGGACATTGCCATGTTTTGTCCCCACATAACTGAATTCATGGGGGGCTTTGCACTGGGCCCGGGCAAGGGCGTTTCGGGTCAGGCAGAGGGCGCGTTCCTGTTCCATGCTTCGCGCGTGGGCCGGAGCAGGAATCTGACAGAGCACTAACAATATAATGATAAGCAAAAAGTTTCGCATATAACCTCACTGAAAGGTAACATTCTCGGATATAGATTTTTTCGGACGGAAGACAGATCAGCTTTAGCTCATGAGATCATCTGTCGCCCGATGGAATAATATTTATTTTCAGCCAGAAACAGCTTCCCAAAACAGACAGTGCTATGCTAAAAGAACTGACCGTTTTGTGCAACCGCACAACCTTCCTTACTATTTTCCCAAAACTTGTCAAAAACTGACTATAGTGAGTCTAAACATTTTTTTTTCTAAACTTTGTTTAGAAAAAATCCTGTTTTTTCGACCTCTTTTAAGGTTATGAACTTGTGGAAAACTTTTTGTGTTTTTGTGTATTTGTGAATAAATGCTAATAATCGCCAAATACGGCTGTGTTACAACAAATTTTCAATCACCCCCCTGTACAAAACTCATCCCCTGAGTTAGTATCCTTTTCGTACTTGAGCCAGCCCCTTAACCACGGGGCTTGAGACTCAATCTAAGAAAAAAAGCTCTCTATAAAACACATAATTCAGCAGAAAAATATCATGAACGAACTCTCTTCTGGATGGAATCACCTTCGCGGTATTGAACCGCTCAGCCTGTGCGACTGGCCCGGCCGGTCTTGCAGTGTGTTCTTCCTCGGCGGCTGCAACCTGAACTGCCCCACCTGTCACAACTTCGACATGGCGTGGAATATGGAACGGCTGCCCCTGATATCCAGAGAGGATATGAGATCTTTCCTAAGGAACCGGGCAAAATGGCTTGACGGGGTCACAATTACTGGTGGCGAGCCTACAACGGTACCTAACCTCGGAGAAATCCTTTACGAAATCCGGCAGGTATCCAAGCTGCCCATCAAAATGGACAGTAACGGAATGCTTCCCGAAGTTTTGGAAGATATTCTCCAGCAGGGATTGGCGGACATGTTCGCCGTTGACGTTAAAGGACCGTATGAGAAGTATCCTGCCCTGACCGGGCAGGCCGTTACCGCTGAAGCGGCTCAGAAAAATCTGACAAGAATTTTCGAGCTTGCCGAAGCCAACCCCAAAGCCTTTTATTTTCGTCTGACTCAGGTGCCCATCCTGACTGATGAAGATATCGAAACTGCCAAGAGTTATCTTCCGGATGGCTTTAAGCTGACCATCCAGAACTACATTCCTCCAAGGAGAGAGCATGCCCACGCAGATAATGAAGCGAGACGGCCGGTTGGAGACCTGGTCGACTGAGCGAATTGCACAGGCCATTTTCAAAGCACTGAGTGCCAGTGGAATTAAAGACCCGCTCATGGCCAAGCGCATGGCCAGAAAGGTGGAAAATAAGCTTGAAGGATTCGATATTCCTGAACAGGAACATGTTCAGAATATGGTCGAAGAAGCACTTATGGATTCCCGCCTGCATTCCGTAGCCAAAAAATTTATTCTCTACCGCGACAGCCGCCGCAGACTTAGAAACCAGAAAGACGCCTACCTCGATATCAAGGAAACCATTGATGAATACCTTGAGAAAAGTGACTGGCGTGTGGCTGAAAATGCCAACATGACCCACTCGTTTCAGGGGCTCATGCTTCATCTCTCCGGAACAATTCAGGCCCGTTACGCCCTTGAAAAATACCCTGAGGAAATCAGGCAGGCCCACGAACACGGCTATTTTCACATCCATGATCTTTCCTACGGACTGGCCGGTTACTGCGCCGGATGGTCCCTGCGTGACCTGCTGCTGGAAGGCTTCAACCTCGAAGGCCGTTCCTGCGCCGGGCCGGCAAGGCATTTTGACGCCGTCCTCGGTCAGATGGTCAACTTTCTCGGTACGCTGCAGAACGAATGGGCAGGTGCACAGGCTTTCAACAATGTTGATACCTACCTCGCCCCCTTTATCCGCCATGACGGCCTTACTTATGAAGAAGTGCGTCAGGCAATGCAGAAATTCGTGTTCAACCTGAATACCACTTCCAGATGGGGCGGCCAGAGCCCGTTCACCAACCTTTCATTCGACCTTGTTCCGCCCAAGCATATCGCTAAAGAAGCGGTAATCATCGGCGGGGAGCTTCAGGATTCCACCTACGGTGAATATGCCGAAGAAATGGAGATGATCAACCGCTCCTTCCTTGAAGTAATGGTCAACGGGGATCAGCATAACCGCATTTTTTCCTTCCCCATCCCCACCTACAATGTAACTGAAGATTTTCCGTGGGATTCCAAGATCGGGCATACCCTGCTTGACCTTACCGCCAAGTACGGCGTGCCCTATTTCCAGAATTTTATTAATTCCGACTTAAGTCCCGAAGATGTGCGCTCCATGTGCTGCCGTCTGCAGATGGACCTGCGCGAACTGCGCAACAAGGTCGGCGGACTGTTCGGAGCCGGGGACCTGACCGGGTCCATCGGCGTGGTTACCCTCAACCTGCCCAAGCTGGCTTATCTGGCACAGGGTGAAGAGGATTTTCTTGACCTTATCGAGGAATATGCCATTCAGGCCAAGAACTCCCTTGAGTTCAAGCGCAAGCTGATTCAGACCAACCTTGATAACGGCATGTTCCCGTGGTCCCGCCGGTATCTGAAAAACGGTTACAAAGGCCATTTTTCCACCATCGGCCTGCTGGGCGGGCATGAAGCATGTCTGAACCTGCTGGGTAAGGGCATTGAGACCCCCTCCGGTGTGCGGCTCATGACCCGGGTGCTCAACCATCTGCGCGACCTGACCTCCCAGTTTCAGGAGGAAACAGGCAGCCTCTACAATCTTGAAGCCACCCCGGCGGAAGGTACCAGTTACCGTCTGGCAAAAATTGATAAAGCCCTTTATGCGGACATCAAGACCTCCGGTAACGGAATCCCTTATTACACCAACTCCACCACCCTTCCGGTGGGTGTTTCTGAAGATGTGGTTCTGGCCCTTTCACACCAGAACAAGCTGCAGCCCCTGTACACCGGCGGTTCAGTTTTTCATACCTTCCTCGGTGAATCCACAGCCGACCTTGATGCCCTGAAAAGCTTCATCATTAAAGCTTTCCGCAACACCAAAATACCTTATCTTTCCATCACCCCGACCTTTTCCATCTGCAAGGAGCACGGCTACATTCAGGGTGAGCACCACACCTGCCCGGACTGCGGTGCAGAGTCGGAAGTGTATACCCGCATCGTGGGTTACTACCGGCCGGTCAAGCAATGGAATGAAGGGAAAAAAGCTGAATACAAAGATCGTCAGGTATACAATACCTTCTGTTGTTAAGCAGCAGTTTCATTGAAAAAAGAAAGGGAAGTCCTTAACCGGGCTTCCTTTTTTTATTTCAACATTAACGCAATTTTAAACTCATTTTCGTTGCCAATAAAAATACATTGCATTATGGTTAATAGTGAAAATGAAATAAGTCTGAGATTGATTTCATTAGATTTCATGCTCAAACAAAGCACGATGAGATGGAGAGTATATGCGAATTCTGGTTGTAGATGATGAGCAGATGGTCAGGGAAAACCTTGTTGACTACCTTGAAGACGAAGGTCTGGATGTTATTTCGGTAGGAAGCGCGGAAGAGGCCCTGACCCTGATGAAAACCGAAAATGCCGATATCGCCATTGTGGATATGCGTCTTCCGGTCATGCACGGCAACGACCTCATCATTCATCTCAAGGAGCTGCATCCGGACATGGATTTCATCATCCATACCGGGTCTGTGGATTACGCTGTGCCGCCGGATGTTCGTGCTTACGGCATTTCATCGGACAATGTACTGCTCAAGCCTGTCGCGGATATGGATATGTTTATCCAGAAAATCAGGATTCTGTTCGGTACAAAGTACGATATTTAACCGTTTGATTTACTGACAGAAATATAAAACCGCCGGAACCCTGCAGGGATTCGGCGGTTTTTTATTTTGCCCCGCGCATTTTGCGGTAAAGGATGACCGCTCCCATGTGCTCGGTCACAAAGCGGTCTGTGTGCCCGGCCAGTGTTTCCGTGGAGCCGAGCATGAGATAGCCCTTGTCGGGCAGCATGTCATGGATGCGGTGGACAATATCCACCTTTGTGGCATCGTCAAAATAAATTAGAACATTGCGGCACATGACAAAGTCAAACTGCCCCAATGGGCGGAAGGAATCGAGCAGGTTGAATTTTTTAAAGGAGACCATGGATTTAACCGAAGGATCAACTTCCCACCTGCTGCCCTTTTTTTCAAAATACTTGTCGTACCCGGGCAGCAGTCCCCTTGATTTTTCCAGATTGCTGAAAACACCTTCCTTGGCCCGCTCAATAACCGCACCGGAAATATCGGTGGCCAGAATGGAAAAGTCAGCCGGGCTGATCTTGTTTCCCGGAACGGTCTTTGTCCATTCATGAATGAGCATGGAGAGGGAGTATGGCTCCTGTCCCGTAGAGGAAGCCGCGCACCAGATTTTTATTTTGCTGCCGAATTTCCGGTTTTTCAGGATTTCCGGCAGAACCTTGTTCCTGATGGACGTAAAGGGATGGGTGTCCCGAAAAAAACTGGTTTCATGGGTACTGATGGCCGAGACAGCTTCTTCCTTGAATTGCGTATCACCGGAAATGAGAAGTTTGTAAAAATCGTGCCATGAGCGGCAGTTCCGGGAATTGTAGAGGGCTTTGAAGCGATGCTGGATCAGATATTCCTTGCCTTCGGATATGGTTAATCCGCACAATCGATAAATCTGTTTGCGCAGCAGCTCAAAATCATTTTTGTCCAGCTTTGCGGATTCTCTGCTCACAATGTTTCCTTATCCGTTGGCGGGGCTTTCTTTTGCTTTGCTCATCAAGACGATCTCATTAGCCCACTGCATGGCAGCCAGATGGTTCCGGGCTACAGAAAGAGGAGACAGTCCGTTATTCATGATTGAATCGGTCAGTCCGTCCCAGTCTGCCTTTTCCAGAGATTTAACAATATCAAGAAAAATAGCGGCATTGCTGTTTTTGTTGGTAAGGGCTTGTATAAGCTCTTTTTCTACCGGAAGCTCAGCCATGAGTTCTTCCATGGGCCTGTTCAGGAAAACATCAAGCAGAGAAAAAAGGCCAAGCATGAACATTGATTCTGATGAAAGTGGACAAGTCTTCAGTTCACGTGCAACAAGTTCCAGAAATTTTGCCCGTTTGATGGACAGAAAGGCGAGTTCATCCCCGGCCGGACCTGAACTTATATCCGAGAGCAGGATCATGCGCAGCCATCCGGCAAGCTTCCTGTATCCGATCAGGGCAATGGCCTGCTGGATGGAATTGATTTTATTGGGCAAGCCAAAGGTGGGAGAGTTCATAAACTTGAGCAACCGGTAGCTGACAGAGACATCTGAGTTGATGGCCCGAGTCAGGTCTTCAACATCAAAGTTATCTCCGCTGATTGATCCCAGCAGACGCATGCGATTGATATTGCTGGTGGAAATTTTTTTGCCGGGGATAATTTCCGGGCGGCTGAAAAAGAAGCCCTGAAACAGTTCAAAGCCCAGCTCACTGCAAAGCTCGAACATCTCGTTGTCTTCAACTTTTTCCGCCAGCATCTGTACGCCCAGCTGTTTCAGATTGCCGGCAATATTAGCCAGTTCCGATCGCTCAAGATCAAGACAGTCGACTTTTACTATGTCCGCCAGTTCGACAAAAGGCTCGAATCCATCCTGCCCGATGTAATCGTCTAGAGCGATGGTGAAACCCTTTTCTTTAAGACTCTGCAGGGCTTCGATGACATCCTGTTCCGGCTGGACATGTTCAAGTATTTCAACCACACAGATTTCAGGCGGGAGAAAGTCTGCCGCACCTTCCAGAAGCATGTTTCGCGGGAAATTGACCAGCAGACGCTGGTCTTCTTCAATGTCTTCCTGAATCAGCCCGAATCCGTCGGCAATAACCTGCGAGGTCGCCGCGTCTTCATTTCCGACATCGGCAACGTTGCTGCTGCCCGAATTACGGAAAAGCAGTTCATAGCCCCAGATTTTTTTTTCAGTGTCAAAGACTGGTTGTCTGGCTACATAAAAAGAATCCAGAAACAAATCATTACTTTCGCCCATAAATTCCCGCACCCCGAATGAATATTTAAATTTCAGTTACATCAATATAAAGAATACCCCAGCGAGAAGTTAATATCAATCAACAACGTGGGGAGGACTCGTCTAAGGCATCATCGGGGCAAGTGAAAGTCCTCTGGTTTCCTCAAAGCCGAGCATGAGATTGGCATTGGCTACAGCCTGCCCGGAAGCTCCACGGCAGAGGTTGTCGATAGCCGCAAGAACAATCAACCGTCCGGTGCGTTCATCAGGAACAACGGCCACATCACAGAACATGGTTCCGCGCACCCAGCGGGTTTCCGGCAGCTGTCCCTCAGGCAGGAAACGGATCATTTTTTCATCGCCGTAAGCTTTTTCATAGGCGGCGCGCACATTTTCAGCAGTAACACCGGCTTTAAGTTTGGTGTAGATGGTGGAAAGAATGCCGCGGTCAATGGGCAGCAGGTGCGTGTTGAAGGATACAGTCATATCTTCGCCGCAAGCAATAGCAAGCTCCTGCTCAATCTCCGGGGTGTGGCGGTGGGTGGTCAAACCGTATGCGCGGAAGGAGTCAGCAACTTCACAGAAAAGAGTGCCCACACTGGCCTTGCGTCCGGCTCCGCTGGTTCCCGATTTGGCATCAATGACAATATCGGAAGTTTCCACCAGACCTTCCCGCAAGGCCGGAGTCAGCCCCACAATAACAGAAGTGGGGTAGCAGCCGGGGTTGGCAACCAGTTTTGCACCTTTGACCTTATCACGGTAAAATTCGGGTAGGCCGTACACTGCTTCGGGCAGCAGGTCTTCGCGGGTGTGATCAACTTTGTACCATTCTTCGTAGGTTTCGCGGTCACGGATTCTGAAATCGGCACTGAGATCCACCACCTTGATATTTTTATCATAAAGCTGGCCGCCGATATTCATGGCTGTTTTGTGCGGCACGGCCAGAAATACCAGATCACAGTTTTCTGCCAGATCATCCACATCAGGAGCGGTGATTTCCAGTCCGCCCAGTTCCATGCCGTTCAGGAAAGGATAAATATCAGCCAGTTTTTTACCGGCCTCGGCACGGGAGGTCACCCGGACCAGCTTCATGCCGTCATGGTTACTAAGGATACGGGTAAGTTCCATTCCGGTGTATCCGGTTACGCCCACAAGTCCGACAGGTACAGCACTCATAATTATCCATCCTTACAAAATAAATATTGGTAAAAGGGCGCAGCAAACCACGCCCGGAAAAATCTGTGATAAATCCCGACCGGGAAAAGAAAAGCAGAAAAGAGACAGGGCTACTTGGTCTTCTGCACGTATTTCATGCGTAGATTGTAGAGCAGTTCGCAGAGGAGTCGTTCTTCATCTTCAGTCATGCCGTTTTTGATTTTATCTTCGATCACAGCCAGAACGTCAATAGACTGCTTTGCAAGTATCGGGGAAAATTCAATGTTTCCGGTATTAGGATCTGCGACTTCGCCAAGATGGACCATGGCAGACGAGCTCATGGACATGACAAATGTAGAGAAATTTACCTCAGGGATAGGCATATCCTTGGCGTATTCACTGCCGCAACCGCACTTTTTATCGTCAGACATAATTAAACTCCTTAAGTAATCTGCCGGATTCTAAAAATATTATCCGCAAGATTCAAGTGTTTTTATGCCTTCGGCGACCCTGCCGGGGGCCTTAAACCCTTTTGCAAAAGGGTTTAAGAATCCCAAAACCTTTTATTACGGCTTCGCCGGGTTGGGTTATGGGCTGTGCTCGTTAGTATGATGAAAATTGTATCTTTATGTCGGGGGTGTTTTGAAGTATTTGTTTAACCATACATTTCAAGCGGAGAGATTTATCATGTTCAGAGAAATTCAGAATTCCAAGAAGATCTTGCCGGAAGGTTCGGTTGAGGAAATTTTAAACGCCGGAGAAGAGGGCGTGCTGGCGACAGTGGGTGAGGACGGTTATCCTTACGCTACCCCGCTCAATTATGTTTACCACAACGGGGCCATCTATTTTCACTGTGCGCGCACCGGTCACAAGCTGGATAACATTGCGTATAATTCCAAGGTTTCCTTTTGTGTCTATGTTGACACCGAACTGCTGCCGTCCAAGTTCAGTATTAAATTCCGCTCGGTGGTAGCTTTCGGACAAGCCGAAGAGGTCTCCGGTGATGAAAAGAAGGAAGCCCTGTTGGCCCTCGTACACAGGCTTTCCCCGGATCATATTCCGGCGGGTGAGAAGTACATCCATAATGATATGGACAAGACCAGAGTCATCAAAATTAATATCGAACACGCAACTGCAAAGGGGTGCGTGAAGTAGGTTTAGCTTCAAACATGAACATCCAAAACGGCTGCTTTGACGAAAAGTCAAACCAGCCGTTTCTTATAAGCACGTTCAAATAAGCTAAGCGGCGAAGCCCTAATAAAAGTTTTTGAAGAGTCCAGAGAAACTTTTTTCAAAAAGTTTCTTTGGTCCCCCCGAAGGGGCCGCCGGAGGCATCTTTACCCGCCCAGATATGCCTTTTTAACTTCCGGGTCTTCCATAAGCTGTGCGGATGAACCTTGGGCTACTATTTCCCCGGTATCAAGCACGTATCCGCGATGTGCGAACTTGAGTGCCAGATTAGCGTTCTGTTCGATAAGCAGAATGGTTAATCCCTGTTCGTTCAGCTCCTTGAGGGTGCGGAACATATCGTACATGAGCAGCGGGGCGAGGCCCATGGAAGGTTCGTCGAGCATGATGAAATTGCACTTGGACATGAGCGCGCGGCCCACGGCCAGCATCTGCTGTTCACCGCCGGAAAGGGACTCACTGCGCTGCTTGCGGCGTTCGGCAAGGCGCGGGAAGAGTCCGAATACGCGGTCGTAATCCCCGTGAATATCCTTGATGGAATCCTTGCGGGCATAGGTGGCCAGCTTGAGATTTTCTTCCACTGTCAGGTTGCCGAATATATGGCGTCCTTCCGGGACCAGTGCCAGATGCAGGTCGGAAATGATCTTGTGCGGCGGCATGTCGAGGATGGAATTGCCTTCCCATAAGATGTCCCCGGAAATCACCTTGGGTGCTTCCGGCGGGGGCAGTCGGCTGATGGAGAACAGGGTGGTGGTCTTGCCTGCTCCGTTTGCGCCGATGAGGGTGACGATTTCCCCTTCGTTCACGTTGAAGGATATACCGTGCAACGCTTCGATATTGCCGTATTTAACGCGGAGATCTTTGATTTCAAGTAGAGTAGTCATCAGATTGAATCATCTCCCAGATAAGCTTTGATAACAGTCTCGCTGGACTGGATATCTTCAGGTGTTCCTTCGGCGATGGTTGCGCCGAAATCAATACATTTAATCCACTTGCAGAGAGACATGACCACCTTCATCTGATGCTCGATCATGAGGATGGTGATGTCGAATTCATCATGAATCCATTTGATGAGCTTGATCAGTCCTTCAACATCCGAGGAGTTCAGTCCTGCTGCAGGTTCGTCAAGGAGTAGCAGTTTGGGCTGAATGGACATGGCCCGGGCTATTTCAACGCGGCGTTGAAGTCCGTAGGGCAGGTTGGTGGGCAGCTCTTCAGCGTATTGCTTGAGGTCCATGAATTCGAGCAGCTCGGTGGAGATGCGTTCGATTTCCTTTTCCCGCAGGTAGTAGTTTTTGCTGCGCATAATGGCATCGAAAAATCCGTAGCCCATGCGGTAATGCTGGGCGATGCGGATGTTGTCCATGACCGTCATGTCGTGCCAGAGGCGGATGTTCTGGAAGGTACGGGCCACGCCCAGCGCGGTAACCTGATGCGGTTTGAGTCCGCGGGTGGGCTTGTCGCTAAGGGTGATTGTTCCTTCGGTGGGCTGGTAAAAGCCGGATATGAGGTTGAAGATAGTGGTCTTGCCCGCACCGTTTGGGCCGATCAGTCCGGTGAGGGAGCCTTCTTCAAGCTCGATATTGAAATCGGATACGGCTTGAAGTCCTCCGAATCTTTGTGTGAGTCCGTCTATACTTAAGAGTGACATTTTATCTCCTTTTCTCGCGGTACCGGGCTACTTGAATTTGTAGAATTTTTTAAGCCGCGGGAACAGGTCGGGCAGTTCCTTGTTGCCCATGATTCCTTCGGGCCTGAACTGCATGAGCAGGATCAGGGTCAGCGGGATAATAACCCATTTCCAGACCTGACTGAGATGGTAGCTGTCCGGAAGCAGATGCAGGAAATGCAGTCCCGTATCAATGGCCGGGATGATGAAGCGCAGCATCTCAAGCATGAGGGTGAAGAATATGGCTGAGATAATTGATCCCCCCAGCGATCCCATGCCGCCGAGGTAGACCATGACCATGCACTCGGTGGATTTCATGATGTTGAAGGATTGCGGGTTTACGTAACCAAGTACGTGGGCGAAGAGGGCACCCGCGACCCCGGCGAGACCGGAGGAAAGCATGAAAGCGGCCATCTTCATCTTGTTGGTGTTTACACTCATGATTTCGGCAGCAACCTCATCCTGACAGATGGACATGATGCCCTTGCCGTAGGTGGAGGATACAAAGCGGCGGATCATCCAGACACTGCCAAGGGTGCCGAGGATAACCCAGATCATCATCCATGGGATGTCGACCACGTCTTCCATGGCGTTCAGTACGCGTTTCATGCCCATGAAGCCGCGCGGCCCGCCGATGACATCCATGTTCTCAATGGCTGAAATTACCATATAGTTGGCGGCGATGGTGATGATTGCCAGATAGTCGCCCCTTGTTTTGAAAGA
Organism: Desulfovibrio sp. JC010; assembly: GCF_010470675.1. Classification (NCBI taxonomy): domain Bacteria; kingdom Pseudomonadati; phylum Thermodesulfobacteriota; class Desulfovibrionia; order Desulfovibrionales; family Desulfovibrionaceae; genus Desulfovibrio; species Desulfovibrio sp. JC010. The sequence goes on along the minus strand of NZ_VOIQ01000002.1, from coordinate 205,276 downwards.
GGGGATGGCCACGATCAGCCCGGCTACGGCGGAGACGAGTCCGGCTATAATTACAATGATGGGGAATCCCAGCGGAGCCAGATCCGGAGGCAGGATGGGAGCACCGAATATCTTGTCCTGCGCAAAGAACATCACGCTCAGGACTGAAGATACGTAAGCCCCGATGCACATGAATCCTGCATGTCCGCAGGAAAATTCGCCCATGTAGCCGTTAACAACGTTCAGGCTGGAGGAGAGGATTATGTTGATGCCGATAAACATGATTACCGACTGGATATAGAGATCCAGCGCGCCGAACTGGGAAAGGGCAACCACAATGGCGGCCATGGCCCAGATTCCGATATTGAAACTGTATTTCTGCATTCTGAGTCCGCCTTAGATCTTGGTTGTCTTGGCAACGCCGAATATTCCCGTTGGTTTTATCCAGAGGATGACCAGCAGGATGGAAAAGGCGAACAGGTCCCTGAAGGTGGAGGGGAAGAGGGCGACCACGCCGACTTCGATAAAACCGAGCAGGAATCCGCCGATAAAGGCTCCGCGAATGTCTCCGATACCGCCGACCACTGCCGCGATGAATGCTTTCCAGCCGATGAGCGCACCCATGTACGGCTCAAGGATGGGATAGGACATGGCAAAGAGCAGTCCAGCCAGCCCGGCCATGCCGGAACCGAGCACAAAGGTGAACACAATCACGTTATCAATGGGAATGCCCATGAGCGGGATGGCAAATTTGTCATAGGAAATTCCGCGCATGGCCATACCGATCTTGGTCTTTGTGACGATGAACTGCAAAAGCAGAAAGACGGCAATGGCCGCGAAGATGACAATTATCTTCAGGTTGGTCACTGAGACATTGCCGAAGGTGTAGACCACCTTATCAAGCAGTTCGGGAAATTTTTTACGGCTGGCACCCAGCAGGGCGAGGTTGCCGTTCTCAAGGATCAGACCGCACATAAGAGCGGTGATGACCACGTAAAGCCTGTGCGCCCCTTTTCTGCGCAGGGGGCGGTAGGCGATGCGCTCAATGGTTACCCCGACTCCGGCTGTGAGGATCATGGTCAGCGGCACGGTCAGGGCCAGCACCATCCACGGGGCAAAGTCCATAAAGCCGAGAAAGGCCGTGGCAACGAAAAATGCGATATAGGCCCCGACCATGAAAATATCGCCGTGGGCGAAGTTGATCAGCAGCAGGACCCCGTAAACAAGGGTGTAGCCCAGCGCGATGAGCGCGTAGAAGCTGCCCCACTGCAGGCCGTTTAGTAAATTCTGGATGAGAATATCCACTATTAATCTCTTTTAGTTGATGCGCTTCGCGCTTTTTGACGAATTGATTTCGCCTCCGGCGGCCAAAGGCCTATAGCCGTTAGGCGAGAGCTTCCTGCTCGAGTCTTACGGATATTGAGAGCAGAGCAGCTAAGCCCCTTTGGAATCCCTATTGGTTAAAGTAGGTCAACAGAATATTGTGTTGCCTTTTCAGAGATGGCGGGAGCATGCTCCCGCCATCTGTTTTTGATGGGATTAAGGGCAGACGGATTCGGCGAATACGAAATTGCCGTTTTCGTCGATGCGGACAACAACAGCGCATTTGATGGGGTCGCCCTGGCTGTCAAATTTCATGGAGCCGGTAATGCCTGCGAATTCCTTGATGTTGCTCAGGGCATCGCGGATGGCTTTGCGTTCGGCCTTGAGGTCGGAATTGTAGGAGCCTGCGTCCTGAATGGCCTGCAGCACCAGACGGGTTGCGTCCCAGGTGAGGGCTGCTACGTCATCAGGAGTTTCGCCGTATTTTGCTTCGTAGCGGTCAATGAATTTTTTGGTTGCGCCTTTGGCTCCTGCTGCTGCGTAGTGAGTGGAGAAGAACTGGCCTTTGCAGTCGTCGCCGCAAAGTTTCATCAGCTCAGCGGAACCCCATGCGTCGGAACCCATGAAGGGGCCTTTGTAACCGAGGTCGCGGGCCTGTTTAACAATAAGTGCAACCTGATTGTAGTTGTCGGGAACGAAGATGAAGTCAGGATTAGAGTTGATGATTTTGGTCAGCTGTGCGGAAAAATCCTGATCCTTGGTGCCGTGGGATTCAAAAGCAACGATGGAACTTGCGCCGTTTTTCTTTTCAAATACTTCCTTGAAGATTTCGGCCAGACCCTTGGAGTAGTCGTTGGAAATATCAAAGAGAACCGCCGCGCTCTTGGCTTTGAACTGCTTGGTGGCAAAGTTTACAGCAACAGGACCCTGAAAAGGATCGAGGAAGGCTGCACGGAAAACCCAGGGGCGGTTTTTGGTAGTGTCCGGGTTGGTGGACCACGGGGAAACCATGGGGGTGCGGTTGTCGTTGCAGGTTCCGCCTGCGGGAACTGCCTGTTTGGAGGAGTTGGGACCGATGATGGCTACCACGCCGTCCTGTTCAATGAGTTTCAGGGCTACGTTGACAGCTGATTCTGCCTTGGATTCGTTATCTTCATAAAAGAATTCAAGAGGAATTTTTTTGCCGCCCACTTCAAGTCCGCCCTGCGCGTTAATGTCTGCAAGGAGCATCTCTGCCGCATTCTTGGAGGCTTCACCTACTTTGGGGATGTCTCCTGTGAGCGGGATGTTGAAGCCGATTTTGATTTTTTCTTCTTTTTTGGAGCAACCGCTGACAACGATCAGAGCCAGCCCCAGTACCATGAGGGCCAGAAGCGACCTGATAATCAATTTCTTCATTGTTTACCTCCTGAGATGTTCATTGGGAAATTCTGGAATTGTTATTGGATGCTAAAAATTATCGCAAAAGAGTGGTTTTAAAAAGACATTTTTGCAAAAAAGCGTCACTTTTTAAAAATAGTTATTTATTTTAGATTATTGTACATGAGCTTGAAAGTGTGCTATTGTTGTAGATTTATGTATTAAATAATATAAAATAAGTCTTGTTTTTAGTATATTTAATTAAATTAAAGGTTTAGTGCTTTTGGTTGGTTGAGTTTCGAATTTGGATTGATCTTTTATGTTTAGCTTGTGTAGTTGTTCGGTATAAAATTGTAAAAACATTAAAAATATAATTTGTAATCGTCATTTCAAAAATTTAGTGGGGGTATATTTTGGAAAAAGGAAATTTTGTTCTGTTTCTGAGCTGGAGGTAGAGGAGTCAGCACTGTTTCGAGTGGGTGTGAGTGCTGTGTCTGTGACTGTTTGAGTTTTTTAGTGCTTTATTTCTAGTGGTTTATGTTGGTTTCGCTGGTTTGACTATTTTTGAATGATTGTTCAGGTAATGCTTTGCGCAAAACAAAAAGCTCCCGAAGGCTGAACCTTCGGGAGCTTTATGGCCTTTATATTCCGGTGGTTGTGTCTATAGTTTGAACCTGTCCATCATGTCTTTCAGGGAGCGGGCCTGCTGGTCGAGGTCCTTGACTGCCTCTTCCAACTGGCGTGAGCTTTCGAGGTTTTGTTCCCCGGCCTGTTTGATGGACCCCAGTGCCACAGCCACCTGATCAAGTCCGGCCAGCTGTTCCTGACTGGAGGCCGCAATCTGTGCTGAGGACTGGGCGGACTGGTTGATGACCGTGCTCAGGTTGAGAATGGCCTCCCCGGTCTGGGAGGAGAGCGTTGCCCCTGTTTCAACAGCCTTGCCGCCCTGTTCGGTGATCATTACCGCAGAGCTGGTGGCTTTCTGGATGTCGGCGAGGATGGACTGGATCTGGGCTACGGACTGTTTGGACTGGTCCGAAAGATTTCTGATTTCACGGGCAACCACGGTGAATCCCCGTCCTTCCTCTCCGGCTTTGGATGCCTCAATTGAGGCGTTTACTGCCAGAATATTGGACTGGTCAGCAAGGTCGTTCACTACATATATAATGTCTCCGATGTGCTGGGACTGTTCGGAAAGTTTCACTATGGACTGGGCAATGGTGTCCATCTGGGTGCGGATGTCTTTCATGCCGGAAGACGCATCGTCCGCAGCCTTTCTGCCCTGCTGGGAGGTGGAGACGGCCTTGCGGGCCACATCGGCCACCTGCCGTGATTTTTCATTGGAAAGGTGGGCAGTCTGTTTGACTTCTTCCACTGTGGCATTGGTCTCGGCCACTGCGCTGGCGGTTTCCGCCGCACTGGCAGTCAGCTCTGCAGAAGCCGCGGAAATCTGGCTCAGGGAAGAGGACAGGGTGCGTACTGTTTCGTGGATTTGCTGGTTGTCACCTTTCAGGGTTTCAACCATGGTTGCCAGTGCCTTGCCGATAGTATCGTTTTCCGAGCGGGCTTCCACACTTACAGTCAGGTCGGAATCGGCAACCCGTTTCATTGCTCCGGCCATTTGATTGAGCGACCCGTTCATTTTGTTGAAGGCACGGGCAAGGGAGCCGAGCTCGTCCTTGCGGTCAGTGCCCTTGATTTCCTGAGTCATGTCACCTTCGGCAATGCGGTAGGCAGCTTCCACTACTTTACGCAGGGGCAGGGTGATGTCCCGCCCGACGAAGACAACAGCAATGACGCCGATGGCAAAGGCAAAAAATCCGAAAATATAGGTGTTCTGGATTGCCCGGTCATTACGGGCCTGCAGTGTCGGGCCGAGTTTGTCCTGATCCGCGACTATTGATGATTTGGCCTGAGTGATCAGTCCGCTCATCTGGGGACCTATCACGTCAAGTTCGGTGTTCAGCAGCTTGTCACGGGTTGCTGTCTGGGCAAAGAGTTCTCCTAATCCATTAAGATAATTTTTACGCGCATCAATTATTTCCTGAAGCAGGATCAGGTTTTGTTTATTTAGGAGTGTGTTGAGCTGGACCAGTTCATTGTTCACTGCAGCCATTTCAGCCATGGCTCTTTTCTGGTGTGATTCTAAGCTGTTCTCAATAAATTTAGTTGTATACAGTCTGCCGAGAACCAGATGTCTTACCCCTTTTGCACAGTGATAAAGGGCGGCTGCATTATTCTTGGATTTGCCCAGATTGGTGATTATACGGTTGAAATTCTGCTCCATGATATCCCCGGCCGGGACCAGTACGGAGTATGCCTGATTGTCCCTTTCTCGCTGGGCTTTCGCCACTTCGCTGAAACTTGCATCGTAATCTTTCAGCAGGGAGCTGATTTTTTTGATGAGATTGGCCCGGTTTTCCGAGGCCAGTTCTTTTTCAGCCCGTTCGAGCAGTGGAAAGACTTCTTTGGCATTGTCGAAGTATTTACGGCTGTATTTATTGTCCCCGGTGATTATGTAGTCTTTAACGTGGGTGCGCCCTTGCAGGATGCCGGCCTGAATTTCACCGATCAGATTTGAGTCCTTGGCGAAGTCCCGGTAGTCCGTAAAACCTGAGGATGATTTTTGCAATGCCATCAATGATTCAATGCTGACGACTCCAAAAAGGAGAAATACAACAATAAAGCTGGAGAATATTTTTTGTCCGACAGTAAACCGTTTCAGCATGGCGCAAAAATCCTTTGGTTTGTTCATATTAATCAGAGGCAGTGCCCCGCTTGCCGGAGCACTGCCTGTTTTTAATCAGCTATTACGCCAGAGATTATCAACTTTCAAGGTATGGGTGTTGATCCGTTCTAATCAGCGTAGTTGGAATTGCAGAATTCGTTGCACTTTTCCTCAACATTCTGGATCAGCTGCAGGCAGTCAGCCTGCATCAGGTCACGGTCCATTTTCATGTGTACGGATTCACAGGCCATACGGCATTCTTTGGCGGATTGGTATGGAGCTAGTGTTATTTCAGAATATTTGGCACAAACGGCATCCTGAGTGGCGCAGAGTTCTTCAGTAGGAAGTGAGCGGCAGAACGCGCTGACATCCTGTGTGGTTGTGGGATGGCTTGAGCACCCGGCAATTGAAAGCAGAAGAAAACCGGTGAGAAGTACTTTTTTGAACATCGAATCCTCCAATTTATAGAATGTTTTTCATGGCTGCGAGAAACATGCGGTTCCGGGAGTTGTTTCCGATGGAAACTGTAAGCAGGTCAGAAATACCGTATTCATCCAACTTACGCAGTTTAAAGCCGTGATCCAGCATTTTACTATGCAGTTCTTTTGCCGTTATGGGAGCACTGAACATAATGAAGTTGCTCTGGCTGGGATAGACGGTGCAGCCCAGTTCTTCCAACCCCTTCTGTACACGTTCCCTGCCCCTGATGATCAGGGCGATAGTGGAGTAGTAGAACTCACTGTGGTTAAGGGCTGCCAGTCCTGCTTCCACATTCAGCGGGCTGATGGGCAGGGGAAGCCTTGATTCTTCGAATTCCCGGGCGCGTTTACTGTTCAGCAGAGCATATCCGAGACGCACTCCCCTAAGGCCGAAGGACCATGAGAAGCTGCGCAGGATGACCAGATTAGGTGCTTTATCCAGAAAGTTGACCATGGAGTAGTCGTCTTCAGGCCATGAGAATTCCACTGATCTTTCATCAACAATGAGCAGGGTCCGCTCAGGCAGGAGGTTGGACATGGTGGCCAGTTCTTCTGCGGGGAGACCGTAGCCGGAAGGAATGTCCGGGTTGGTGATGATGACTGCGGCAGTGGTCTCGTTTGCTGTCTTCACCAGCTGGTCCAGCGGAGGTGAGAAATTTCGTCCTCTGGGCAGCCGCAGCAGTTCCACTCCGCAGAGAGCGGCAACGCTGCTGTATTCCGGCATGCCGTGCTCATAGCTCAGCACGTGGTCTACTCCCGGAATCGCGGAAAGACGCAGGGTCAGGTCGAGAATTTCCACTGCACCTCCCGCGGTGAGGACGCATTCTTCCGGTACGTCATGCCGCTTGGCGAGGCCGAACTTCAGGCTGTCGGTGGAGTCGCTTTCGGAAATATTGCAGTTGTTGGCTATGTTGATGATGGCGTTTGACACTGCCTTGGAGACTCCCAGCGGATTAGAGTTGCTGGCAAGGTCTATGTCTTTTTTGATGCTGTATTTTTTACGGAATGCAGCCGGGCTGAGTTTTGTTTCGGCACTGCTTTCTGCGGCCGGAGCTTCAGTCTCCTGAGGTTCTTCGACAAAGGTTTCTGCTGTTTCGGGTTCCGGGGTAGGTTCGGGGTCGGGCTCAGCTGTCGATGCCGGAGCAGGAGCCGGTTCCGGTGAGGGAGCCGGAGTGCTTTTTTCCGGTTCTGCTTTTTTCTCAGCAGGAGCGGCAGTGGGTTTGGAGTACATTTCAAGCGGCAGGGTTATGATGCGGATGTCATAGCCATTGCTCAGGGTGGCGTTACTGACCATCTCGTTGAGCTTGTCAAACGAATCGATAATGATGTTCAGCAGGTCGTTACTGAGTTCAATTTCCTTTTTATATACCTGATCCAGCACCTTGCCGATTTTGTCCGCTACGAGGCTTATGTTGGTAAGCTCAAGCAGTGACGCACTTTCTTTCAGGGAAACGAGAATCCCGTACACCTGCGCAACTGATGCTGCCGAGGGTGAAGTGGTTTTTTCCATCTCTATGAGGACATTTTCAATCTGGTCCAGTTTTTCCAGCGACTGTTCAACAAAGTGTTGCAGAGCTACATCTTCCTGTAAATCAGCGGTCATATTTCTCCCCTTTAATTAATTTATGAATATGCGGTCCGGCTTTTAGAAAACATGATCAGCACGGATACCGCTTGTTGTTTTCAAACCATTTTTGCTATTTTTTTAAGGCCGAAGCTATTATCTGTTTATATTATTGAATTGTAAAAATGGAAAGGTTTTGAAGTAAAAATATAACTTGTTGCGGTTGCGCTTTTGCCAAGTCTGGTTAATATTAAAAATTAATGACCATCTGTTTGCAGAAATTCTACTGATTTGTCCAAGATAAATCTGAGAAAAATTGATTCCCAGAAGACGTTTTTAATTAATGAGGTGTACAAATGGTTACTTTTTTCAGTGCCAATGAAGTGGCTGAACTTGCAATGCGCATTGAGCAGAAAGGACAGGCTTTTTACCTGCTGGCAGCTGATGAGGCAAAAGATCCTGCAGCTAAGGAATTCTTCGAATTTTTTGCTGAGGAAGAATCAAGGCATGAGCTGTTTTTCCGGGACATGCGTGACCGTATCGGTTCCATCGAGGTGCCTCCGGGAAGTGATTACGAAGAATATACCCAGTATGTAATGGCTCTTGTGGATTCTCATGATGTTTTCAATTTTGATTACACCGCGGCATTCAAGGATGAAGCGTTCAATTTTGAACAGGCTGTGCGTGCGGCCATGCGTTTTGAAAAGGATACCATCCTGCTTTTTACCGAGCTGAAGAAAATGGTTCCCGATACTGAGCGTAAATTCGTTGAGGAATGTATTGACGAAGAGCGCAAGCACCTGCGTATGCTGGCTGAAAAACTGAGCTAGTATACAGCACAACGGACACAAAGAAGCCCCCTCCGGTTTAACCGCAGGGGGCTTTATTTTTGGCTGTAAGTCTTAACGTTTACTTCTTGATTCCAAGAGCGGTGTTGATCAGTGAGTCCGTGGTGGTGATGCCTTTGGAGTTGGCCTGAAAACCGCGCTGGGTCAGGATCATATAGGCAAATTCGTCCGCCAGATCCACGTTTGAGGTTTCAAGGGTGTTGCTGACCACCGAACCGAGGCCGTCCTTTCTGGCTACACCCTGAATTGCCGCGCCGGAGTCAGTGGTCGCGCTGAAGTAGTTGGAACCTTCCCTGCGCAGCCCGTATTCATTTTTAAAATTGTACAGGTTTACCTGATAAAGGTCCTGAGACATTCCGTTGGAGAACAGTGCGCTCAGGATGCCGTCGGAATTAAAGGCCACATTCTGGAGGTAGCCTTCCCCATATCCGTCCTGAGACTGGCTGATGGTTGAAGATGAACCGTAGTAGTCAGTAGTGGCAAGAGCATTTAATTTGCCGTCTTCCATGCCCGGCAGGGAAGATGCGTTGCTGCCTATATCAGCTGCGGTTACTCCGCTGGTGTCCCATGAATCTGTGCCCGAAGTGATGCCCATGTCAAAGGCTACGGTCTGAGCTGTTGGGGTTCCTGTTGCCCCGGAAAGAGTTACGCTGAAGGTCGGCTGTCCGTTACTGTTCAGTGCTGCCTGTTCCCAGTTTGCAAGGTCCTTGCCGTCGGTTGCTCCGGCAGCGAGGGTAAACGCGCTCTGGTTGAGCAGGGTTCCGTCGCCGGAAAAGGTGAGGGTTCCGGCCATGACCAGTCCTGCACCGGATGTTCCGGTCAGCGAACCGGCGTCACTTCCCGGAGGCACGGTTACAACGTATTCCCAGTGGCGTTTGTCCGAGCTGTCTCCGTCATTCACGACCTTGTCGAAATAGACGATCAGGTCATGCTTGTTACCGTTGTCATCGTAAATTTGTATTGAGCTGTTGTACTCGTATTCATCGGCAGTAAGCGGTGTGTTGCTGGTGCCGTCCCACTCGGTAAGAAGGGAAAAGAAGGGAGAACCTTCGGTTTCACTGTTATCTACGGCTCCTGAATCAAGGTTGGTACGCATATTTACGTAATCCGTGCCTTTAGGATCGGACTTAACAACCATCTGCTTATTGCCGTAGGTATCGGTTTCTTCCTTCATGGGCAGGGCTATATTTTGCGAGGTTGTCCCTATGTTGCCGTCCTGATCTATTGAATAGCCTTGGAGTATATTGTTGTGGCTGTCTACGAGCAGCCCGTTTTTATCAAAATGGAAGTTTCCTGCGCGGGTATAATAACTGCCGCCGGAGCCCGGATCTGCCACCCGGAAAAAACCCTGACCGCCGATGGCGATATCGGTACTGGAGGAAGAGTTCTGAAAAGCACCTTCCTTGAAATTTATTCTGGTGGCCGCAACTCTGGAGCCAAGCCCGATCTGTCCGGATGTGTGCCCCTGATTGGCGACGATTCCGGAATTGGCCTTGGCTGAAGTTGCGCTGCCGAGTGTTTCCAGAAATGTGTCACCGCTCTTATATGCAAGGGTATTCACGTTGGCGAGGTTTGCGCCAATCTGCTGCAGAAGTACCCCGTGTGACTTCACGCCTGTTGCGGCTGTATACATTGAGCTGAAACCCATGTGTAAACTCCTTGATCGGTGCCGGCTATAATGTTGACTCCGCCTGCACCTGTTAAACCTGTAACCCGGAATAAAAGTCCGGTACCGGTATTTAAGCAAAGGGTGTGCCTAAAGTTTACATTAAGCTATATCAAGGGTTTGTAATGTCTGTTTGGAAGGAAGGCGGAAAAAAAGTCCTTCTTAATGTGTGATTAAGAAGGACTTCAGGAAAATTAATATGAAAAGGGCCGGATAAGCCGATTTATTTTTTGCTCAGATGTTTTTTAAGCTTCAGGGCGGGTTTTGATTCCGGATTGATGGCCAGACATTTTTCTGCATAATCCAGAGCTTCTTTTTTCTTGCCGCCTTCATACATGCAGCGGGCCATGTTGAAATACAGGTTCTCATCATTATCGGTCAGGCCCAGTGCTCTGGAATAAAATTGCACGGCTTCATCAAGCATTTTGTTTTTACGCAGGGATATGCCGAAATCATTGAACAGGTGCTTATGGTCATTTTCAAATGCGGCATCAAGTTCAATGAGAGTGTTGAAGATGTCTGTGGCTTTTTCCGCTTCATTGCGGTCAAGGTAGCAGAGGCCGATACCGAAATTGGCCCGGATGTTTTCTTCGTCGATGTTCAGGGCTTTGCCGTATTCGACTTCGGCGGTGAAGGTGTTGCCCTGTCTGCGCTGGCGGTCGGCTTTGGCAAGAGCTTTGTTGAGTTGCTGCATGGCCGGGTAGACCGTGGAGGTATACAGCTCCACTTCAGGGGTGAACGATTCCAGCAACTCTTCTTTGCTGATTGTCTGTTCTTCTCCGGAAGGTACGCTGTTTTCATTGAGCACGCGCAAGCCTATCTCGCCGTTATCTTTTTCTTCTGCATAGTACAGAAAGGACTGGATAATCTTTCTTTTGGTTGTCCCGGTCCCGACTTCCTGTACTAATTTGGTGGAAAAAGTACCTTTAATTTTAGGCTGGGCTGCTGCGCTTGCTGTCATGTTGTTATCTGCCGGAATATATTATTTAAATTGTGTCGTCTTGAATAAACTGAGCATATAGCACATATCCGCATGGGGCTCAATTTCTAAAAACGGTAAAAAAGCGGAACAGAATTACAACTGTCCCGCTTTATTGTTAATAAAATGCGTATAATATTGTCTGCTACAGAATATAACGTGAAAGATCTCTGTCTTCGGTTACATCCTGCAGTTTTTCCTGCACGTAATCCTTATCAATAACAATGGAATCACCGGAACGGTCCGGGGCTTCAAAGGAGAGGTCGGAGAGGATTTTTTCCATGATGGTGTAAAGTCTTCTTGCTCCGATGTTCTCAGTTTCCTCATTGAATTTCTGGGCGTTGAGGGCCACTTCTTCCAGTGCTTCCTTACTGAAATCAATGGTCAGGTTTTCTGTTTCCAGCAGGGCTTTGTATTGAACGGTCAGGGCGTTCTGCGGCTCGGTGAGGATGCGGTAGAAGTCGTCCTTATCAAGAGAGGTCAGTTCCACGCGTAGGGGGAAACGGCCCTGAAGCTCTGGGATCAGGTCCGAGGGCTTGGCGTAGCTGAACGCTCCCGCAGAGATGAACAGGATGTGGTCGGTCTTGACCATGCCGTATTTGGTGTTGACCACGCAGCCTTCAACCACGGGCAGCAGGTCGCGCTGCACGCCTTCGCGGGAGACATTTGCGGAGCCGCCGCCTTCCTGATTACCGGCGATCTTGTCGATTTCATCGAGGAAGAGAATGCCGCCCTGTTCAACACGTTCACGGGCCAGTTCGGCCACATTGTCCATGTCGATGAGCTTGTCGGATTCCTGCTGGATGAGGATATCGTAAGCTTCGCGAATCTTGACCTTACGCATCTTCTTTTTATTGGGAAACATCTTGCCGATCATGTCATTGACCTGCATGCCCATGTCTTCCATACCGGGCATGGACATGATTTCCACGCCTCCGCCCTGAACGGAAACTTCGATTTCAACTTCACGCTCGTCCAGCTTGCCTTCGCGCCACATTTTGCGGAATTTCTCACGGGTGGAGGACTGGTCCGCTGTGGGCTGTTCCTGCTGCTGTTCTTCCGGTGCTGCGGGGTTGAAGAATCCCATGCCCGGCTGTTTGGGCTTGGAGGAGGGCAGCAGAATGTCGAGCAGGGCATCTTCAGCATGCTTTTCCGCCTTTACTTTGACCTTCTCCATTTCTTCCTTGCGCACAAGGTTGATGCCGATTTCCATAAGGTCGCGGACCATGGATTCCACATCGCGGCCCACATATCCAACTTCAGTAAATTTGGTGGCTTCGACCTTGAAGAACGGGCATCCGGCCAGCTTTGCCAGACGGCGGGCGATTTCTGTTTTACCGACCCCGGTGGGGCCCATCATGATGATGTTTTTGGGTGCGATTTCGTCACGCAGTTCCGGCGGAAGCTGCTGACGACGCCAGCGGTTACGCATGGCAATGGCGACCATCCGTTTTGCATCGGACTGGCCGATGATGAATTTATCCAGTTCAGAAACGATTTCTCTAGGTGTAAGATTGCTCATTTTTTGTAACTCGCGTCTTTATTTTTCGAGGGTTTTGAGAACGAAATTGTCGTTGGTGTAAACGCAGATTTCACTGGCGATTTCCATGGATTTCCGGGCAATGTCCGCTGCGGGCATCTCAGTGTTGCGCATGAGCGCACGGGCAGCGGAAAGGGCATAAGACCCGCCGGAACCGATGGCCGCAACACCGTCATCAGGTTCGATAACATCGCCGTTACCGCTGATGATGAGAATGTGCTCGGCATCGGCAACCATAATCATGGCTTCCAGCTTGCGCAGGAATTTATCAGTGCGCCAGTCGGTAGCCATCTCAACGGCGGAGCGCACAAGGTTGCCGGAGTAGGTTTTGAGTTTCTTTTCAAAGCGTTCAAAAAGGGTGAAGGCATCTGCGGTCGCCCCTGCGAATCCGGCGATAACCTGATCATTGTAAAGGGTACGGACCTTGACTGCGGAATGTTTCATGACCACAGCCTGTCCCATAGTGACCTGACCGTCACCGATCATGGCAGTGCCTTTATCGTCCTTAACGGCCAGAATGGTTGTTCCTCTCATTTCCATATTTAGCTCCTGAATTCTCGTATGTGTTGCGCTGCGCGCTTTTTGTCGAACTGATTTCGCCTCCGGCGGCTTAAACCCTTTTGCAAAAGGGTTTAAGAATCCCAAAACCTTTTAATAAGCTTCGCTGCCAGTATTGGCGGGAGGTTAGGTCTTGATAGAGGGGTGAAATTTTGAGTTACCAGAAGATAATGCCTTTGGGGGGGATGGCAAGGGGGGAGGGGAAATTTGGTCCTCAACCTAAAGAAATATCAATTTATGCCGAAAATAATATTAATACACGATCCGCGGTCTAAAAAAATATACGGAGGCCAGCCATGAGAATCGGTGAATCTTCGGGCTTTAAATTTAATATTTTCAATATGAAACAGGAAGTTGCTGAAGAGGAAAATTCAACTCATCAGCAAGTGGTCGAACGGGAACCGCAGGGCCATTCTTTTTCCCAGCGCAATATGATGGCGGACAGCTTTTTCAAGCATGACCGCGAAGAGTCCCGGTATATTACAGGGATGATGACCGCCTTTGATATAGATAATGATTTCCGCAACCGCATGCAGAATGTGGTTGATGTGTATAAAGCCGAAGCTGACCTGGTGAGAGCTAAATTTCCGGGTAATAATGCTGCGTTAATGCTTGTGGGCATGAAAGCGGAAAGGGCTGCAAAGGATGAAGCCGAAGATTACACCGGCGAAAAGATGGAAGAGAAGATCGAAGAAGATCGCAAGGAGCGGGAAGAGGAACAGGAGAAGAAGACCGAAGAAAAGATCGAAGAAAAACTTACTCCCGAGGGCAGTAAGAAAATCGTTGATACTGACCCTGATCCCGCAAAAATGACTGAAGAGATTGCCGAGAAAGCTGAAGAAGCAACTGAATCCCAAAGTGAGAAGGTGCTTAAAGGCAACGAACCGGAAGAGGGACAGACTGTGACCGGGAATGTTCAGGCTGCGGAGCAGGTTAGTACGTTGGCGGCAGCCGGTGCTGTTGAGCCTGATAGTGAAAAGAAGGTGGAGTTGACCGGGGATTCTACTCAGACAGTAGAAGGGGGGAGTTCTGCTGTAGGTGCAGTGCCTCCTCCGGGGACCTATGTTGATGAAGTTGTTTAAATTTTTTCCGTAGAAAATTCGAAAGCTCCCTCCTGCAATCGCAAGAGGGAGCTTTTTTCTTACCTAATAGGGATTCCAAAGGGGCTTAGTCCCTTTGGCCGCCGGAGGCGAAATCCGTCCAACAAAAGCGCGAAGCGCATCAACTCAGTCTTACTCCGCAGCCTCCCGTAACTCCCGGACAGCCTTTGCATAAGCCCGGAAAACGTTCTCCCTGTTGATGATCCCGATGATTTTGTTGGGATCGTCCTCACTTACAACCGGAATCTGCCCGTAGTCGCTGTCCACGAATTGGAGCAGGGCGGTGTAGAGGTCGTCATCGGCCTTGAGGGTCGCCGGTTTGGTGGCGAGGTCCTTGGCGAGGATGAGGTCGAAGAGATCCGGGTTGAAGAGATGGTTCCTGACGTTCTGAATAGTCAGGATTCCGGTGATCACTCCGTCGTCGTTTTTGACCGGGAAGTAGAGCTCGTTGGTGTTGGCGATGATATCGGTCAACGCCTTGAGCGTGGTTCCTTCTTCAAGGGTGGTTACGCGGCCCGGTTTGTAGTGGGTTTCCACGTGTAAGCCCTCAAGGATGTTGATGGTCTTGTCCTCGATATGGGCCGGGGAATCGAATTTACTTTCCACCTGATGTTCGTAGAGGGAGAAGCTGCGGCCGAGCACGATGCACAGTGCGGAGGCGAGCATGAGCGGAGCCAGCAGACCGTAACCCTGTGTGAGCTCGCAGACCATGATCAGCGGGCCGATGGGGGCTTTTGCCACCCCGGCGAAGAATGCGGCCATGCCGACCAGTACGTATCCGCCGGGCTGGGTGACGATGTCCGGGTAATATTTTCCGGCAATCTGGCCCACGATACCGCCGGACATGCCGCCCACGAAAAGAGCGGGCGCGAACATACCGCCGGACATTCCGGAACCGATGGTCATGGAGGTGGCAACGGTCTTGCCGATGACGATGGCGATCATCATCATGAGCGGGATTTCACCCATGATGGCCATCTCCAGCCAGCCGTAGCCCCCGGTGAGCACCTGCGGAAAGAACATACCCATGAGTCCCATCATCAGACCGCCGAGTCCGGTGGCCCACATGAGGCCGACCCGGTCTTTGATCTGGTAGAAGACGGAATATTTGATGAAACGGAAGGTGCGGATGTACATCCAGCCTGCAAAGGTGCAGGCAAAGGCCAGAGCCACGTAGAAGATAAGTTCCCGCGGGTCGTGGAAAACAAAGCGCGGTATGCCGAAGATGGGTTCTGTGCCGTAGAAAAGTGTGAACAGGGAATAGGAGACTACCGAGGAGATGACCGAAGGCAGGATGGCCTCGGATTCAAAGTCCTCGCGGTAGATGACCTCAATGGCGGTGAGCGCGCCGCCCAGCGGGGCGCGGAAGATTGCACCCAGTCCGCCCGCTGCACCGGCAAGAAGCAGGATACGGCGTTCCTTGGTGGAAAGTTTCAGCTTCTGGGCCAGCCATGAGCCGACCCCGGCTCCCATCTGGGTGATGGGGCCTTCGCGGCCTGCACTACCACCGCAGGAAATGGTGAAAACAGAGCTGATTCCTTTGATTACGGGCACTATGGGCTTCATGAGGCCGCCGCCCTGATGGAAGCATTTGATGGTGGCGTCGGTACCGTCAGTGCCGCCGGAAATTGTTTCGGGGATGTATTTGTTGACCAGCCACCCGGTAATCAGGCCGACAATGGTCAGGCAGATAGGGATGGTCCAGGTGCGCAGCTGTTCCCCGGCGTGACCATGGAAAAGTTCTTCACCTTCCGGAGCAGGCAGGGAAAGTCCGGCCAGCTGGCTCATGAAAAAGTATTTGCCCAGTTCCACCGCGCCGAAGAAAAGCACGGCCACGATGCCGGAAAGGACACCGACCACAATACCGAGCACCAGCCAGCGGAAGTGGCTGACATTACGGTAGGAGCGGGCGAGATCTTTCCATGTACTTACACTGAGGAAAGGACTCATTATTCTGCTCCTGATTCTGACAGGTGCAGTCCGGGACGGACCTGTGATTCAGGGTATGAGAGGATTTCACGGGCCAGACCGATGTCAATTCCGATACGTTCCTTAAGTTCATCCAGTCCGTTGAATTTCTTTTCGGAACGGATGCGCTGAATGAAATGGACCCGGATATCCTTGCCGTAAATATCTTCGGAAAAGTCGAGAATATGCGCTTCCACGGAAAGGGCTTCGTTGCCGAAAGTGGGGTTCTTGCCGATGTTGGCGACACCGGGCAGGACCTTGCCTTCAACTTCCACGCGGATGGCATAGACCCCTTTTTTGGGGAAAAGTTCGTCTTCGAGCTTGATGTTGGCAGTGGGGAAGCCGAGCAGACGTCCGCCTCTGTTCATGCCGTGAACCACTTCGCCGCGAACCTGATAGAAACGTCCCAGCAGGGGGCGTACGTCCCAGACATTGCCTTCGCTGACCATATCGCGGATGCGTGAAGAGCTGACCACGGCATCGTTGATGATCACCGGATCGAGTCTCTCAATATCGTATTTATGTTTGATGCCCAGTTCGACAAGGGTTTCGTAGTTGCCGCTGCGGCCTTTGCCCAGAGCGTAATCATAGCCCACAACCATCTCTTTCATATTCAGCGGATCGATGAGGTACTGCTTGATGAATTCTTCCGGGGAAAGGGCGGCCATTTCTTTGGTGAAATTCAGGGCCAGAACAATATCCGGCTTATGCAGGGCAATGAGTTCCAGCTTCTGGGAAGTCAGGGTGATGAACGGCGGGGTTTTGCTGTTGACCAGCACCCGCAGCGGGTGGGGATCGAAAGTTACCACCACGCTGGCAAGCCCGTTGGCCTTTGCTTTTTTGCAGGTGGAGCTGATCAGCTTCTGGTGCCCTTTATGGACACCGTCAAAGTTTCCGATTGTTACACATGTGCCTTGTTCAGGCTTTACTATTTCATTTATTGATTTTGCGATGATCATGTTCGCTTCACTTTTTATTGGCGAAAGATTGTAGAAACGAAAACCTGTACATTAAAACCATATATCATTCAAGATGTCCGGGGTGGTCCGGTAAAAATGAGTTGCTAAATAAATCCATCTAAAACAAGACCTTGTGGTGTTTGTGTTTTGAGGGTGTAATTACTCCTCCTTTTTTTTCTCGTTTTTCTCTTTCTGTTCTTCCGGCGGCTTGGGATTGATGGTTTCCTGCAGCTTTTTAAGCTCTTCGCGTTGTTTTTTAGTTTTGGCCAGTCCTTCGGCTTTGCGCAGATGGAACTGAGCCTGTTTCATATTGCGTCCGTAAAAAGCAGCATATGCAAGCTGGGCGTGGGCCTGAAAATAGTGGCCGGATTCTCCGAGCATGCGGCCAAGGTGGTAATGGATTTCCTGATCATGGGGAACCATTTCCGCTACCCTGCGCATGGTCAGGATGGCCTGCTTGTAATTTTTGCGCACTCCTTCGATTCGGGCGATAAAAAAAAGAGTCATGGCATCAGTGGGGGCGCGCAGGTAGGCCTGGTGCAGCAGCGGTGAAGCTTTATCCATGTCTCCTATATTAAAATAAAAGCGTCCTTCTTCACGCAAAATGAGGGGGTCTCCGGGACAGAGTTCGTTGGCTTTTTTGAATTCCTGCTCCGCCTTTTTGTTCTTCTTCATGCGCGAGTAGACAATGCCCAGCCCCAGATGGTCGAGGCAGGTCCGTTCTTTTTCCGGAATAGCCAGATAGTAGGCCAGGGCCACGTCTGTTGAAGTCAGTCTGGCGCGGATAAGGGTTTGGACCTTATGGAATTCCGCATCGTCATTTTTTCGCTTGAAATATTCAGGAGGCATGCGCGTGAACCTGTTCTCCAGATAAGCGATACGGGTATCAAGGCCGGGGTGGGTGGACAGGTATGTGGGAATATTGGTGTTGCTCATGTGCCACTGGCGTTGTTTCATGACCTTGAAACCGTCAACCATGCTTTGCGGGTTGTAACCTGAGGCAACAAGGTAGTTCATGCCCAGATGGTCGGCTTCACGCTCGTTCTCCTGAGTGTAGCTCAGGTATGCTCCTTGCGCCCCGCCCAGGGATCCCATTGCAATGGCCTGTCCCAGATTGCCCATACTAGCCCCGCCGCCGGCTATGCCAATCAGCATTCCGGCCAGAGTGCCGAGCATGCTGGCCATATTTACCATTTTCATTTTTTCAATACGCCGGGCGGCATGACGCAGAGTTACGTGTGCGAGTTCGTGCCCGATAACAGCGGCAAGCTCGCTTTCGTGCTTCATATTCAGAATAAGTCCGGTGAAGACATAAACATAGCCCCCCGGAACAGCGAAGGCATTCATGGCATTGTTGCGAATTACCGTGGCTTTGATGGGGAAAGGCTGGGGCGGTATATGCTTGGCTACCCGTGCAACAAGTCTTTTAACATATCCGTCAATCTGGGGGTCGAGGATGATGGGCAGCCTGCTGCGGACCATTTTGTCGAATTCTTTACCGAGTTTGATTTCATCACTGACTGTGAAATCGCCGAAAAGTGAGTTTGCTGTGGCCTGCGGGGTTATACAGAAACTGAAAAAAAAGATCAGGATCAGTGTGGTGCTCTGGAGGAAAATTTTGTTTCTGAAATTCATATTAAAATTTGCCGGATTTAGCGGCGGTGTTGATGATTCAAATTCATATGGAAGAGAGTAAGTTTTGAACCGCAGCTTGTAAAGAAAGTATATAAAAAGAAGCCCCCGTGAGCAGAACTCACGGGGGCGATATTTCTTTGGATAGCGGATTGGCTATTTGCCCATCATATCGAAGAATTCTTCATTGTTTTTGGTGCCCTTCATCTTGTCGAGCAGGAATTCCATGGAATCGATGGAGTTCATGGGGGCAAGCAGTTTGCGCAGGATCCAGACCTTGTTGAGTACTCCGTCATCAAGGAGGAGTTCTTCCTTGCGTGTGCCGGAACGGTTGATGTCGATAGCCGGGAATACACGTTTTTCAGCAAGCTTGCGGTCCAGATAGAGGTCCATGTTGCCGGTACCCTTGAATTCTTCAAAGATGACTTCGTCCATGCGGGAGCCGGTATCAATGAGAGCGGTGGCGATGATGGTCAGGCTGCCGCCTTCTTCAATGTTACGGGCTGCGCCGAAGAATCTTTTGGGACGCTGCATGGCGTTGGCATCCAGACCCCCGGAAAGAACCCTGCCGGAGGAAGGAGTAACGGCGTTGTATGCACGGCCGAGACGGGTGATGGAGTCGAGCAGGATGACTACGTCACGTTTACGCTCAACAAGGCGCTTGGCCTTTTCAAGAACCATCTCGGTAACCTGCACGTGGCGCTGCGGCGGCTCATCAAAGGTGGAGCTGACCACTTCGGCCTTAACGGTGCGGGCCATGTCGGTAACTTCTTCGGGGCGTTCGTCGATGAGCAGGACAATCAGGTCAACGTCAGGATGGTTGGCGTTGATGGAGTTGGCGATGTTCTGCAGCATCATGGTCTTACCGGTACGGGGCGGTGCTACGAGCAGTGCACGCTGTCCGCGTCCGATGGGGGAAAGAATATCAATTACCCGGGAGCTGAAATTCTTGGGACCGTTTTCCATCTTGAAACGGTTGTCCGGGTATACGGGAGTCAGGTTGTCGAAAAGTACCAGATTTCTGGAATGTTCGGGAGATTCGAGACCGATTTCATTGACCCGGAGCAGTGCGAAGTAACGTTCGCCTTCCTTGGGGGGGCGAATCTGGCCGGAGATGATGTCACCCTTGCGCAGGCCGAATCTTCTGATCTGGGAAGGTGAGACGTAGATGTCATCCGGGCCGGGCATGTAGCTGTAGGTCGGGGAGCGCAGGAAGCCGAATCCGTCGGGGAGTACTTCCAGAACCCCTTCACCGTAAATCTGTCCGTTCTGCGCAGCGCAACCCTGAAGCAGTGCGAAGATCAGTTCCTGCTTGCGCATTCCGCTGGGGTTTTCAACTTTGAATTTGGCTGCCAGATCCATAAGATCGGACATCTTCTTCTGTTTTAATTCAGTCAGGTTCAGGTTTTCTATTTTTTTGTCTTGGCCCATACTGTATAACCGGATTTAAAAGTTTAAAAATATTATTAAGCTAATGAAAAGCAACAGTAGTGCGCACTTTAGATGGTCATGCACTTGCCTGAATGCTTTATCCTTAACTGGATGATGAAAAATATATTGGATTTTCCTGAGCGAGGGGCTGTTCTTCTGTTCGAATACAACGCTTCTAAGTCGTTTTTGATTCTTGCTCCACCCTAGTTGCAGTATTTCTTTATGGAGATGCTACACAGGTTTTCCCGGAAGGGGAATAAAGCACCTCCAAAACGTGCAACTCATAGGGCATTAACTGAAAGAAACGTTTATGACAAGTCGTTTGATCAGGATTTTCAGGATTCTTCTTCCTGTTTTTCCAGAACGTCACTGAAAAGTGCATTTATCTCTTCTTTGATTTCTTCCTGATCAAGGTCGAGAGCAAAGGAAAGTTCCATTGAAACCAGTCCCATAGCCTGTTCAAGGAGCCTGCGTTCGCCAAAGGAGAGTTCTTTGTCGCGCCCAATAAGGAAAAGCTCTTTGAGGACGTATGCAACATCCTGCAGATCGCCGCTTTTGAGCTTTTCAGAGTATTCGCGGTAGCGTCTGTTCCAGTTTTGCCCGGTGTATCCGGTAAAATCAGATCTGTCCTTGAGGCATTCGAAAATGTTTAAACCCGCTGCCTTGTCGCAGACAGCGCGCAGGCCGACGTTATGTGCGTTCATGACCGGAACCATGAGCGTAACATTGTTGCTTAAAATACGCACAATATAAAATTCAGCGGTAGCACCGCCGATTTCCTGACTTTCAATACGTTCTACTTTGCCTACTCCCTGTGAAGGGTAGACAACCAGCTGTTCTAGCTCAAACACTCATGGCTCCTTGGACTTACAAAAGAAATGCTTTGGGAAGTTCGGTGCTGTTCTGCGGGGTAAACCCGGCTTGTGGCGGCGCTATTTCGTGGAATTCAGGACTAGCTGAAAAACAGGTTTGCGGACCCCTTCCCATTTCTTTGTTCCCTCTGGTTCTGATCTCATTTACAGCAGAGGGAATTGCTGCGAAAAAATACTATAACCGAATTGTTAAAATTAGTCTACGGCTTAAGTTTCAGGAACATCGGGTACAAAGCTGTTCATGAATTGAGTCGCTGTGCCCTGTCCCCGTCTGAAGTGCAGGTTCAGACCCTTGATTGCCGCAACGGACATTTGTGCGGCTGTTTCAAGGTCCCCGGTGCTGAATTCTTCAAGCACATAGTCTTTTACCTGCGAGGAAAATTCCGGGCGGCCGATGCCGACCCTGATGCGGAAGAAATTTGGTGATCCCATTTTTCCCTGAATGGATTCCAGTCCGCGGTGCCCGTTGTTTCCGCCGCCTTTTTTGAACTTCATCCTTCCGCAGGGAAGGTCCAGTTCATCGTGGATGACGTATACGTCCGATACCGGGATGGAATATTTGCCGCATATGGCCGCAACGGCCTTGCCGCTCAGGTTCATGTAGGTCAGCGGTTTGGTCACCAGTACGTTGTTTCCGGCTATATTGATGCTGAAAAGTTCAAAATCGCCGGAAATACCCATTTCTTTAAAACGCATGCTTTTGCGGGAAGCGGCCATCTCGGCCAAAGCATCAACAACCATGAACCCGATATTGTGCCGGGTATTGGCATACTGCGGTCCGGGGTTGCCCAGTCCGACGATAAGTGCTTTGTATTCCATGATGATTTTCCTGCTTAACAAACGGCAAAGGCCCCGGATAAACCGGGGCCCGAAAATGAGTATACTACTAAAGACCTATTCTTCAGTTGCTTCTTCGCCTTCTTCGCCTTCTGCATCGTCTTTAGCAGAGCCGCGGCCAGCTGCACAGCGAACGAGAGCAAAGTTGCTGTCGAACTGTACGGAAGCACCTTCACCGAGGTCGATTTCGTTTACGAATACAGTGTCGCCGACTTCCATGCTGTCGATGTTAACAACGATTTCAGCGGGAATAGTTGCTGCGGTGCAGGCAACTGTCAGCTTTTCGCGGTAGATAGCCATGCGGCCACCGAGCTTGACACCGGGAGCGTTACCTTCAGTCACAACGGGAACGTCGATCTTGAGGGGACGGTCAGCGGAAACTCCGAGGAAGTCGATATGGTTGGGGCGGGGACGGACGGGGTCCATCTGCACTTTCCAGATCAGGGTGTCGTAGGTCTTGCCGTCAACTTCAAGGCTGAAGATGCGGGTTGTTCCGACCTTGCGGTACATTTTAACGAATTCAATTTCGTTAACGGAAAGGATCAGGTTTTCGCCGTCCTGAGAATAGAAAACGACGGGAACCATACCCTGATTGCGGAGCTGGCGGTTTGCGGATTTACCGGTTTTGGTGCGCAGCTCAGCTTTGAAGGTTACTTTTTCAGACATTATTTTCTCCTTATGGTTAACCTGCTGCCGCTCAATTAAGACCGGCAGAGGGTGGGAATAGGCGTAATTAAACGAAGAGTACGCTTACGGAAGACTCGGAATGCACGTTGTGGATGCATTTGGCGAGGATTCCGGCAACGGATTTTACTTTGATCTTGCCGTTGCTGTTGGCGATCTTTTCTTCGGGGACAGGCAGGGTGTCGGTTACAATCACCTCGGAAAAAGGTGCTGCAGCCAGCCTGTCGATAGCCGGTCCGGAAAGAACCGGGTGGGTTGCGCAGGCAATTACATCTTTTGCGCCGTGGTCCATGAGAACCTTGGCTGCCTGACACATGGTGCCTGCGGTATCGATCATGTCATCCATGACCACGCAGACTTTGTCTTTTACTTCACCGATGACGTGCATGGCTTTAGCCTGGTTGGGGGCGTCGCGGCGTTTATCCACGATGGCCAGTCCGGCGTTGAGGCGTTTGGCGTATGCTCTGGCGCGTTCGGTTCCGCCTGCGTCAGGTGAAACCATGACCATGTCTTCGTCACGGGTGCGCAGTTCGTCCAGCAGGACGGGAGCTGCGTAAATATTGTCTACCGGGAGGTCGAAGAAACCCTGAATCTGGCCTGCGTGCAGGTCGATGGTGACCAGACGCTGCATACCGGCAACGGTCAGGCAGTCGGCGCAGAGTTTGGCACTGATGGGTGCGCGGGGGGAAACCTTGCGGTCCTGTCTTGCGTATCCGTAGTAAGGAACAACTGCGGTTACTCGGCGGGCACTTGCTCTTTTAAGTGCGTCCAGCATGAGGCACAGTTCCATGAAGTGAAAGTTCACCGGATCACAGGTGGACTGGACTATGAAAACATCACAGCCGCGGACGTTGTCCTGAATCTCGATGCGGATTTCACCGTCACTGAATTTTTCACGCAGACAGGGAGTAAGTTTGCTGCCGAGATGGTCACAGATTGCTTCTGAAAGCGCCAGATTTGACGAGCCGCTGATAATCTTAAGTTCACCGTTCATGTCGGTCTCCAACTTGACCTCTCGGATGAGAAATGAATTTGGCAGGGATGGAAGGACTTGAACCCTCGAATGCGTGGACCAAAACCACGTGCCTTACCAACTTGGCGACATCCCTGCACAGATTATGTGAAATATGTACTATATTAAAATTATGAAAACGTGTGAAGAACAGAGTCGACATTCATATCTTTCAAGCCTGATGCAGTTTTTTCAGCAACTTCCCTTGCATTGAAAAAAGAGATCACACTTGCCCCGCTTCCGCTCATGACAGCTCCGCAGGCTCCGCTTTTCAACAGGTATTCCTTTGTCTCCCTGATTTTGGGAAACTCGGGAAGGACAACTTCTTCAAAGTCATTGAACAAAGTCACCCTCGTTTGGGAGGCCGTTCTATTATTACCGCTGGCAGATGTTGTCAAGTCAAAGGCTCCACTTTTTTTCAAATTAGTGGATTGGTCACGGGTGGACCATGCCTTGTATGCCCAGACGGTATTCACGTGCACATCCGGGCAGGCTAATAGCGCAGTCAGGCCGGAAAGGTCAACCTCACAGACCGTTAAAATTTCACCAATCCCTTTGGCCCACGCAGGTCCGTCCAGCAGAAAGAAGGGAACATCCGCGCCAAGGCCCGCCGCAAGCGTATTCAGCTTTGTGTGCTCCAGCCCCGGACTGTCCGGGTGTTCATTCAGAAAGCGGAGCATGGACGCCGCATCGGAGCTGCCGCCGCCAAGCCCGGCCCCGGTGGGGGTACGCTTGGTCAGCTCCACATGCAGACCGGGGCGGAACCCTGTAGCCTGCGCATATTTGTCCCATGCTTTATATATAAGATTGTCTTCCGCCGGAAGGTCGAACTGTTCACAATGAATTGTGCAACCTTCCCCGGTCTCGGTGATCTCAAGAGTATCTGCCAGAGCCGGGAAGGGATGGAAAAGTGTATCCAGCTCGTGATAGCCGTCTTCCCTTTTACCAACTATTTTCAGGTAAAGATTGACCTTTGCCGGGGCAGTGAGAATTGTTTTGTTCATGAGCCGTCTACTATCCTAAACTCGCCTGATCTTCAAATAAAACAGCGAAGCTAAATAAAAGGTTTTGGGATTCTTAAACCCTTTTGCAAAAGGGTTTAAGGCCCCGGCAGGGTCGCCGAAGGCCAAAAGGGCCGTCCTGAACTGGTTCAGGACGGCCCTTGCATTTGAGAGTCAACAATAACCGTCAGACTATTTGTCTTTCAGTTCAATAGTGCGGAAGATGTTGTGTCCCTGACGTTTCAGGAGCAGCATGACCAGTCCGCGTTTTTTGCCTTCAGTGTTGATGATCTTCTGCAGATCCTTGATGGTATTGACCTTGTGCTGGTTGGCTTCAAGGATAACATCGCCCACTGCAATGGCAGCCTCTTCAGAGGGAGTGCCCTGCATCACTTCGATGACCAGCAGACCTTCGGGTCTGTCCAGTCCGAGTGATTCAGCTTCAGCCTTGCGGTTGACCCTGCGGACCACCAGTCCGAGGTCGTCAAGGTTTTCTTCCGCTGCTTTGGGGGACATCTTCTCAGCTTCAGCCACAACACCTTTGCCGTTGCGTTCTCCGAGCACGATACGCAGGTTCTTTTCGCGTCCTTTGCGCCAGACCTTGACGTTTACGGATTTGCCCGGAGGCAGTGCCGCAATGGTGCGCAGCAGGTCGTTGGTGTCATCAACTTTTTCGCCGTCGATTTTAATAATGACGTCGCCGACTTTCATGCCGCCTTTGTCTGCAGGATCGCCGGGATTGACGGAATTAACCAGTGCGCCGGTCTTTGTTTTGAGACCGAGGGCTCTGGCGGTGTTTTCATCAGTGTCCTGAATGGTCACGCCCAGCCAGCCGCGGCTGACCTTGTGGTCGGTCTTGAGCTGGGAAATGACATTTTCAGCCATGTTGCTGGGGATGGCAAAGCCGATGCCCTGACCGCTGGCGATGATGGCGGTGTTGATACCGATGACCCGGCCTTTGAGATCGATGAGCGGACCGCCGGAGTTACCGGGGTTGATGCTGGCATCGGTCTGGATGAAGTTGTCAAACGGACCTGCGCCGATGATGCGGCCTTTGGCACTGATGATTCCTTTGGTCACGGTATGTCCGAGGCCGAAGGGGTTGCCGATGGCCAGTACCCATTCGCCCACTTCCGCTTTTTCGGAGTCGGCAAATTCAAGGTAGGGCAGGTCTTTTTTCACTTCGATTTTCAGGAGCGCAAGGTCGGTTTCCTTGTCGCGTCCGATAATTTTTGCCGGGTATTCGTGACCGTCATTCTGGAGCTTGACAGTGATTTCATCCGCAGAGGCGACCACGTGGTTGTTAGTGACCACGTAACCGTCTTTGGAGATGATGAATCCAGACCCCAAAGAGCCGGTTTTGCGTTTCTGTTTGGGCTGGTTTCCGTTGCCCCCCCGGTTGTTGAACTGCTTGAAGAACTGTTCAAAGGGGTTGTTTCCACCTTTGCCGTGGAATTTAAAAAAGTCTTCCATGGGGTTGCCCACTTCGACCATTTTCACGGTATTGATGTTAACCACTGCCGGCCCGCATTTTTTTGCCAGATCGACAAAAGAAGGCAGTCCTTGTGCCTGCGCGTAGACAGGCAGGATGAGTACAGTAATGAGAGCAAGTAAACCAATGTAGCGTTTAAGATTCATGTAACCTCCTCGTTATGCCGCCCGGAAAACGGGATAGGCGGCATTCCTTGAGTATAGTATCCTTTTTTCAAAAGTAAATAGTGTCCGTTAGATTATAAAAGGTGACATTTCTTCGAGGCTGACATGCAGCCTGTTTGTGAATATCCGCTCTGGACATCAGGGCGAAAATTCGGATAAACTGATAATGTTGAGTATTGCCGTTAGCTGTTTTTTTATTCTTGATTTACCCGGTGAGTGTGTCTGTTATGCTTATTTTTTCAGAAGATTCACAATCTGCTGCTTCGTCAAAGCGTTATGTGAAAATAGCGGCCCTGTTCGTGTTGATAACGCTGACAGTGGGGTTGCTCCTTTTTGCAACTGTGCGTCATTACGTGGTCAGTAAGGCCGAGGATAAGATCAAGGAAATTCTGCTGGTCCATAAGGGTATGCATCATTATGTGCAGGAGATAATGCACCCGGCATTATATAAATATAAGGATGAGAATCATATTACAAAAGATTTTTATGCCCCGGAACTCTTCTCTTCTTCTTTCATAATAAGGAACCTGCACGGATTTTACAATCAGGAGAAAAAAGCTGCCGCAGATGATGAAGTTTATTACAAGATGGCGGCCAATAACCCCAGAAATGCCGTAAACATGGCAGATCCCCTTGAACGTGATTTGATCCGCATGTTTAATGAAAACAGGGATGTGAAAAAGTACCGCGAAATTGTTACCATTGACGGGAAACAGTATCTCTACGTGGCTTTGCCTTTTCTTGAAAACAAAGAGAGGTGCCTTGTCTGCCACGGAAAGCGCGAGGATGCCCCGGCTATGCTGCGTGAGAGATACAAGGGGGCCGGAGGATACGATGAAGAGATTGGAATCATCCGGGCCATTACTTCCATCCGGGCTCCTCTGGAAAAGGAATTTTCTGATATTTATATAATCGGCGGGTCCTTGTTTTCCGGTGTGGCGATTATAGTCGGCCTGTTGTTTTTGAGTACCAGGTTAAAAGGAGTGGTCAACAGGCGGACGCGAAAACTGGAAAAAGAGGTGGAAGTGCGCACTGAGGCTGAAAATGAGGTCAGAAAGTTGCGCAATTACCTGTCTAATATGATTGATTCCATGCCGTCCGAAATAATCGGCGTAACTCCGGACGGGACTATTACCCAGTGGAATATCAAGGCCGGGGACGATTTCGGGATTTCCAAGGAAGAAGCGATCGGTAAGAAGATTGAACTGGTGGTTCCCCGGTTGGCCCGCGAGATGGAACGGGTCCGTGAGGCAGTGGAATCGCGCACGGTACAGAGTGAAGCCAAGCACGAGCGCAGGGAGAACGGCGAAATCCATTACGAGGACATAACCGTATATCCGCTGGTAGCAAACGGCGTGGAGGGGGCGGTTATCCGCATTGATGATATTACGGGCCGGGTCAATCTGGAGCAGGTGCTGGTCCAGTCTGAAAAAATGATGTCCGTGGGCGGTCTTGCAGCGGGCATGGCCCATGAAGTCAACAATCCCTTGGCCGGAATTCTCGGCAGTGCATATAACATAAAGAAGCGTGTGTTCAGTGATATGGAATCCAATCGCAAGATTGCTGAAGAATGCGGGGTTTCTCTTGAAGGGGTTCAGGCTTATCTTGAAAAGAGAAAGGTGGACCACATGCTTGATTCTATTCAGGAAAGCGGCAAGCGGGCGGCGTCCATTGTAGATAATATGCTCAGCTTCAGCCGGAAAAGTGATCAGCATATGGATGATTATGATCTTATCGCACTGATGGATAAGACCCTTGATCTGGCTGCAAATGATTACAACCTGAAGAAGTTTTATGACTTCCGGCAGATTCAAATAGTTCGCGAGTTTGACCCGGATATGCCCCGCGTTAAATGTGAAGGCAATGAAATTCAGCAGGTGCTTTTGAATCTTTTCAAAAACGGTGCGGAAGCAATGACCGAGAAGGAGTACGGTGATGAAAAACCATGTTTCCATTGCAGGATTTATCGGCAGGGAGACATGGCAGTTCTGGAGGTTGAAGATAACGGTCCCGGCATGGATGAAGCCATCCGCACCAGAGTTTTTGAGCCGTTTTACACTACTAAAGGTGTGGGCAAGGGGACCGGACTGGGCTTGTCTGTTTCATATTTTATCATCACCGATCAGCATGAAGGCAGTATGGCTGTGGAATCTGAACCCGGTGAAGGCACCAGATTCATAATTAAAATTCCCATTAAGTAAAAAAGGGCGGCTCTACGGCCGCCCATTTTTATATTTTGCGTACTATGCAGGCTTTGTAGGTCCTTTTAATCCGACCTATGGAAGATGATGTGAAACTGAGGGTGTTCAACTCTTCAAAACCATGCTTTTTGTATAATTCTTCCAGTGATTTCTGCGAGTGTCGGTGGAATTTTACCCTGCTTTTTTTATCTTTCTGGCAGGTCAGGGCCTCTCCGTCCGGTTCGTCCATGTCTCCGTCCGCCACTACAAATCCGAATATCCCGGCATTTTTCAGCACCCGGTTGATTTCAGAAAAAATTATTCCCATGTCTTCAAATATATGGGTTACCCCGGTGCAGACAGCATGGTTGATTGAGTTGTCTTCAAGGGGGTAGGGGGCTTTGCTCAGGTCCTGCTTGGCAAGGCTGGCCGCAAAGCTTTTTCCTGCGCACACTTCCAGCATTTCACTTGAGAAATCCAGCCCGTGGACTTCCAGTCCCGCCCGGTGGAAAAGAATGGAGGAAAGTCCGGTTCCGATACCGAGATCAAGGATGCTTTGACCCGGATCAACATAGCGGTAGGCCAGTCCGAAGATAATGTCCGGGTCCAGCCAGTTGGCCTGCTGTGATTTTCGGTCATATTGGAGCACGTGGTCTCCGGTGAAGGCTTTTCTTACTTTGTCTTTGCTGTCCATATTGTTTCTCCTGAGTGCGCCGGGTTTGAAAATGGAGGTGAATATAGCCGGACAGCGAGAGATTTTCTGCCCCGTAACGGGAAAATTGTGCTCCAAAAGAAATCCTCCGGCCACTATGACCGGAGGATTTGTCTGTCGTTTAAATGATGTGATGATTATTTGAACTTACGGGCTTCACGTACGGGATTGTAAAAAGCGTCGTCACGTACTGAGAAGCCGATGGGGGCTTCTTCGAAAACCTTGTCCCAATCTTCTTTCTCCACTTTGTATGAGGCAAGGGCTTTTTTCAGTTTCGCGGTCAATTCGGGCTTCAGGCCCGGAGCGGCGGCAAAACAGCCGTAGGGAATCTCCGGGGTTTCTGCAACGACAGTGAAAATGTCGCCGAATTCCTTCTGTTTGAGCCAGAGCAGTTCATCGTAGGTTGCACCCAGATCGATGGATTTTTTTCGCAGGGCATCAATGACTTTATCATGCTTTTTCAGGAAAAAAACTTTGGAAAAATAGCTGTCGGGGTTGATTCCTTTTTCTTCCAGCAGCATTTTGGGATACACATATCCGGAAGACGATCCGGGGTCGGTGAAGGCGAATTTTTTGCCTTTGGCATCGGCTAGATTCTTAATGCCTGAATCTTTGCGCGAGAGGATAACTCCCTGATAAAAATCGCGTACTCCGCCCTGACCGTCACGGTTAACGGCTGTTGCAAGATAGGTAAGGTCTTTCATCTTGTCTTTGGTCTGCACATAAAGGCTGGAGGAGAAACGGCCGACATCCACCATGCCCATGTTCATGCGGTTGACCAGATCGTCATAGTCTTTGGTGATAACGATGGATACTTCCATGCCGAGCTCTTTACCCAGATAGGAGGCGATATCTTTGTAGGAATTGTACATCACCTTGGGTTTGCTCCACGGAATCAGGCCGATAGTTATTTTCCCATTGGCCTGTGCGGGGAGTGCAAGGCTGAAAGACAGCAGCAGTGCCGTCAGCATGCAGAGTACCTTTTTCATTTTTATGCTCCTTTGTTAGTCAATGGTTTCCAGCGGAAGGTTGAATATGAATTTTGTCCCCTTCCACAATTCGGATTCTACCCGGACTGTTCCACCCAGTGCTTCCACTTCAGTGCTGACAGCTCCCAGACCCACTCCACGTCCGGACAGGGAGGTGACTTTTTCTCTGGTGGAGAACATGGTTTTAAATATCAGTCCCTGTATCTCTTCATCCGTCATGGCGACGGCCTCTTCTTCGTTCATCATTCCTTTTGCTACGGCTGCCTCTCTTATCAGATCAGCATCGATTCCCCTGCCGTTGTCAGCAATAATTATTTCAATATTGCCCCCGGCGGTGTGGACGGAACAGCTGATGCGGGCAGGGCCTTCCTTCTCCAGTTCAAGCCTTTCGTCCGGGGTTTCAATTCCGTGGTCTATGGCGTTGCGGAAGACATGGACAAGTGATTGCAGGAAGGGACCGAATTTTTCCGCGTCAAGGTAGATGTCGTCGCCTTCCACTGTGAATGCATCAACTTCTTTTTCCAGGGCAGGAGCAAGGCGGTCCACGACCCTGCCGCCGTTTTCAAGGGCTTCAATTATGGAAAGGTGGTCAATTCTGGTCAGTTCAAGAAGAGCCTTGCGCGTTTCATCGGAATGGTTAGGAGCTTGAGCTTCGGCCAGCATATCTGCAGCCATGTTTTTCAATTCTTCTGCAGTTTCACGGGAAAGGCTGACGGCCGGTCCCGCTTTGAGGAATTTTTCTCCCAGGCTTTCACGGATGATTTCCATGTCTTTGTCAAATGCCTGCTTGCATGCGGAAAAAAGCTGCTGCATTGATGCGTTGCCGGAAGATGGCTCCTGTGCAGCATTGCCCAGCAGTGTCTCAAGCTCATGAAGCATGGGCGGAGTGTGGATGAAGTCCTGCTGCAGCATCAGTCCTTTGAAGGTATGCACTCCGCGATAGAGTTCTTCCAGCTGTTCGGGACTTTCCGGGCCTGATTTCAAGGCCGGACCGAAAGTTTCTGCGCAGAAATCATTGAAAGATTCGGTTATATCGAAAAAGTCTTTGCTGGAACGTACGGTACTGACAATAAAGCGCAGCCTTTTTTGTTCCTGCTTGGCAGTTTCTTCCAATTTACGCTCTGCTGTGATGTCGGTGAGGATCATCATCAGCTGGCCTTCAATATATTTATAGTCACATTTGACAATCTTACGGATCAGGTTGAATTCCTGCGGCATGAGGGAGATGAAAAGGTCGCGCTTGAATTCCTGCTCTTCTTTCAGGATGCGTTGCAGGTTGAAGGCGAACTGCTTGCGTATTTTATCGTCATCCGGGTCGGGATAGAGCAGCTTGCTTATTTCGCAGCCCGCGCACATATCCGGCAGAATGTTGGCACATTCCCGGCTGAACTCTCCGTCGACCAGCAGTTCGGGGCCGAATGAGAGGAATCCCTGTCCGGAGTTGTCGAGGAATACGCTCTTGGCCTTGCTGGCAGCTTCGGCGATGGACCGTTTGCGCTCGGTCTTCTCCTGTTGCATTTTGCGGGTTTCATCGCGGACTGCTCCTTCGATGGCAAAAGGCTTGCCTTCTTCGTCATAAAGCAGCTGGCCGGATTCAATGATAAGTTTTTCCTGCCCGGCAGAGTTTATCAGTGAAAATGATTGCGATTTGTTTTCTCCTTTTTCCACTATTTCGCGCAGGAATAATTCGTGGGATTCAGGGGAACTGTACTTGAATGCATGGCTGCCCGGTCTGGTTCCGGTCAGTTCGTCTGTGTTTTCTGCTCCGTAAATTCGGGCAATGGCCGGGTTGGCAACTATGATCTTGCCGTCAAGGTCGGTCTGATAAATGCCCTGCAGTGCTTTTTCAAAGATGGTGCGGTATTTTTTCTCCGCATCAACCAGTGATTTTTTGTTCTCTTCCAGATCACAGATCATTTCACGGAAGGCGTTTACAAGCTCATATATTTCCTTTGTGGAGCGGGGAATATTAAAAGATGTAACCCCTTTGCTCGTATAGTCGTGCATGGCTACCACGAGGGTTTTGATGGGGTCGACCAGCCTGTTGGTGAAAAAGAAAATCAGCGAGATGAGTACTGCGGCCAGAATGGAGCCGTAAATTCCAAGGTTGTTTTGAAGCTGGCTGAGGTTGTGGAGCCGTTCGCTGGCATCAAACATGACTTTGACAGTATACGGGTCCGGGCTTCCTGCCGGATAGGGAAAAGTCATGGAGCGCATTTCAAGGGTGCTTTTTCCCGGCATGGAGTCGGCAAGTATTTTTTTGTTTTTATTTATCTGCACCCGGACTCCCTGTACCCCGGCAATACTTTTAAGGAAGTCGCTTTTAATTGTGATTCCCACCACTACCGCACCCATGGTTGTGCCGTCATAGTAGTGAATGGGGGCAACGGAAAATAGCAGGGTTTGACCGTCGTACTTTGTAAGTCCTGAAAACTCCTTGCCGGCCAGCCCCTTATGTATTTCGGCATTTGTTTCCGGTGTGTCGCCGAATCTGAATTCGTCATGGCCCCGGGCATTGATCATTCCGTGCGGGTCAATAAAAGCAATGTAATCAACATCGGAACCCAGAAACATGCGCCCCTGCTGGTAGAGCATTTCCACATCTGTGGTTTGCAGTCCGAGCAGAATATCGTCACTTTCCGCGATAACCCGGGCTGTTTCCGCTGTCAGCTGCCGTCCTGCGTCCAGGCGGGTGATAATTTTCTGTTCACTTGCGTGGAGATCTTTATCAATCCCGGCTTTGAGCTGGGTAAGCAACTGACCGATTTCGCTCAGTGAGATCAGAACGGACACCACAAGGGGTAACAATGCCAGAAGTAGGATTTGATATCGGAATTTCATTAACTACCCAATGATCGGGGTTGCGGTGAATTTAAGGGCAGGGATACCGGACAAACGCAGCCTAATCTTCGGCTGCGAATATTTTTTCAAGATGGGCCTGAATTTTATCAGCATAAAAGGGCTTAAGGATGTATCCTTTGGCCCCGGCATCAATGGCGTCCATAACCATCTGTTCCTGACCGTGGGAGGTGACCATGATGATGGTGGCATTTTCATCCTGTTCCAGTATTTTCTGTGTGGCTTCAATGCCGTTCATGTCCGGCATGGTGATATCCATGGTCACAAGGTCCGGATTCAGTTCGGCGTACTGCTCAATAGCCTGTACTCCGGTTTTTGCCGACCCCACAACATTATGTCCCAGCTCTTTGAATATTTTGCTGAGTTTCATGATGACAATTCCGGAATCGTCTACAACTAGGACGTTTAAAGCTTCCATTTAATCTACCTTTAAGTCGAGGTTTGTGGTGAAAAATTTCATGGGACCGATGTACATGACGGACATGGTGCCAAGCTCGGTTATGAAGTCGGTCATAAAAAAATAGGCGTCTTTATGCCGGGTAATGTTTCTTGCGCCGGGCAGGACAACGGGCGGGGTGAGGGATATTGCAACACTGTCTTCCGGGATCTCCGCCATGGCATTGCCGATTACGGTATTGATTACATCTCCGGCAGTCTCTTCTATGTACATGTCCTCTTCATCGGGATCGATTTCAATATCGGCAGTGTATGTGTTGAATATCTGCTTCATTACTTTCATCTCGAAACTGAAGGCGATATAAACATTGAAACTGCCGCCCAGACTGACAAGTGCTGTCATGTCTTTCAGGGTCAGGCTTTTTACCTGCTGCGGCGCATGTTCCACAGTTTTTACCGGAAGTTCCATTTCATCTTGGAGATAGTTTCTGCATCTGTGTTCAACAGCTGTTATCAGGCTTTTGATGGTTTCCTTTTCCGACATTTTGTCTCCTGTCCAATGTTACCTGTTATAGAAGGAGGTTTCAGTTAAATAAAAAACAGGGAAGAGTTTTTCAGCGGGACCCTGATGGGGAGATTTGATTTTGTGATATAGCAGTTCGTTTGTCGTGTGTAAATATTATTAAGTTATTCCTCAGAGCAGTTAACAGAATCGTAATGTAAGAAAAGAACATTTATTTAGAATATATAGGGATGGTTGTATGCAGGAAAGATCTTCACAGTACTCGGCGGAACACAATTGCATTTGCAGGTTAAATGCCATATGTTTTATTACAGGCGTCTTGTGTTTATGTTGTCAGTTTTGTTAGTTGTGTTATAGAGGCGGGACTTATGGATTCTCAGTGTTTAGTAATGGAACAAATGTTGCTCCAGACATATTTTGATATAATTCCGTTTCATATATATGTTGTGGATGTATCCAGCTTTGAAGTTCTGTTTGTAAACAAGAAAATGCGTCAGCAGTTCTCTGACATAGATCTAAGTAAGCCTTGCTACGAAATTTTTTATAATGAAGATAAGCCGTGTCTTCATTGTAAAATAAAACAATTGACTGATCATGAAGGTCATCCTGTGGATCATTTGTTTGCCTATGAGTACTATAATGAGGCTCATGAGCAATGGTTTCAGATGCATGAAAAGTCATTGGCATGGCCGGACGGACGTATTGTTAAATATACAATTGCAGTGGATATAAGCTCGCAGAAATCTACCCAGAATCAGCTTGCAGAAGCTCATGCGGAATTGGCCCTGAAGAATAAGGATTTGCGTCGCCGGAATGAATTGCTGAAGGAAAACGTGCGATTGCGTGAAGATATGGAGCGCATGCTTCATCATGATCTTAAAGGACCGCTTAATCCCATACTTTCTCTGCCGGAATTGTATGTTAACGACGATTCAATTTCCGAAGACGTGCGCAGTTCTTTTGGTCTGATCTCTCTTGCCGGGAACGAGATTCTGGGTATGGTCAATAATTCTCAGGATATGATCCAGCTTGAGCGCGGTACTTACAAATTAAAGAGTGAAGAGTTTGATCTGCTGGATCTCCTGTTCAGGGTTTCCGGATCCCTTGAATCTTTCTCAAAGTATAAGAATCTTGAGTTTAAATATTATTTAGACGGTCAGGAAGTTGATGATTCTACTGAATTTCTCCTTAACGGGGAAATCCTTCTCTGTCGTTCCATGTTTTCGAATTTGATAAAGAATGCCATTGAAGCATCTCCGGATAGAGGATTGGTAAAGCTGGATCTGAGTGTTGATGGCGGTGATGCCTATCTCTCAATAACCAATGAGGGTGGGGTTCCCAAAGAGATACGCAGCCGTTTCTTTGAAAAATATTCCACATACAGCAAGCAGGGCGGGACCGGACTGGGGACATATTCCGCCAGCCTGATTGCGCGGGCCCATGGCGGGAAGATTGATCTGGATTCTTCTGTTGAGGATCGCACAACGGTTGTTGTTTCGCTTTCGTGTAAAGGTAAAGGTCAATATTGACGGAGTTGTTTGATGCTTGAAAATACTTTGTTTGAAACTCATTTCAACATAATTCCATTTCCCATTTATGTTATTGATATAAATAGTTACGAGATAGTTTTTTGTAACAGCAGTTTTAAAGCCGTCTTCGGGGATCGCACTGATAATACCTGCTACGAAGCTCTTTACGGTCATGAAGCTCCGTGCATCGACTGTCGCATTCCGCAATTGGTGGATGATAAAAGGGGGCCTAACGGACTGAGCCTGACTGTTGAAAAGTTCAATGAACGTAATGACCGCTGGTATCAGCTGCAGGAAAAAGCTCTTAGCTGGCCGGATGGGCGCACAGTAAAACACACTATCGCCGTTGATATCACCGAGCTGAAGGAAGTGCAGAACAAACTGGTGGAGGCCCATGCCAGTCTGGCCTTGAAGACCAGGCAGCTGGAGCATCTGGCCGCCCATGACAATTTGACCGGGGTTCTGAACAGATTGAGTCTTGAAAAAGCCCTTCATGCTGAAATTGACCGCACAGAACGTTATGGCCGTGAATTTTCTTTTGTAATTCTGGATATTGACCGATTCAAAAGCATTAATGATACTTTCGGGCATCAGGTCGGGGATGAAGTGCTCGTTGAATTCTGTCGTCTTCTTGTAGAAAATCTGCGTCAGAGTGATCTTCTAGGCCGCTGGGGCGGGGAGGAATTTGTCATTATCTGTCCTGAAACGGATCTTGACGCAGTATTGAAAATGGCCGAGAAACTGCGCAGCAGGGTTGCTGACCATGCTTTTGACGGGGCCGGGCGCGTGACCGCAAGCTTCGGTGTGACCCAGTTTATTGCAGGCGACAGCCAGAGAAGTCTGATGAAGAGGGCTGACGATGCCCTTTACCTGGCCAAAAAGAAAGGCCGGAATATGGTACTGGAAGGGTGAGGAGAACCAATGGACCAGACGGAAATATTAAGATCTGAATTAGATAAAAAGCTCGAAGAGTGCGAAAAAAACGATGACTCCAAGGGGAAAGCAGAAGCTCTTTATGAGCTGGCAAAGCTCGAAGTTTCAGCCGGGAATCAGGAGCAGGCTTTGCTGATGCTCATGGAAGCATATTCACGGTTCCAGAAGCTGGGCGAGTCCAAGGGGCATTGTTTTGCCGGGGAATTGCTTGGGCAGCTTCTCTATGTTTCGGGCAATCAGCAGGACGGGCTGGCTGTTGTGCGTGAGGCCCTGCGGGGATTTACCGGGCTGGGCATGGTCGAAGAGGCGGAGAAGACCGGACAATTGCTGGCGGCCATGGAAGAACACGCTGCCGGATAAGCTTGCGGCACTGCTTTCAGGAATTTTTCTATTAAATAAAAACGCCCGCAGTTTCGGAATGAAATTGCGGGCGTTCTTGCGTCTGCTTAAAATCTAGACCTGATCCACGCGCAGCTCAATGGCATCAAAACGCCAGTACTCATGCTCCACCGTAAGTACGGTTTCTCTGCCGTCGGTTTTGATGCGCCGAACGTAAATGCCCGGTGAACCGTGGGTGATACCAAGCTGGGAGGTTACATCGCGCGGCAACAGCTGCGGCCTGATCAGCAGGTTGCGCTGTTTCAGCTGTAAACCGTAATCCTGTTCCACCACCTGCGTCATAGCCCGTTCGGCAGTTTTGGGTACTATTCCTTCCAGCTTATCAGCATTCAGGTAATTCAGGGTTCGGGCTACTTTCTGTCCGTCGATGAAAAATGTGTTTTCCATGGAATAAACTTCCGCACCTGCTGCGAATCCTTCACTTGTATATGTTTCCATATCCTCATCAATGGTGATGATACCGTTGTCTTCAGTTGTCCACTTCGCTTTGCGGCCCTGTGATGCCGCAAGTTGGGCGAAGTTCACGTGGTTTGCCGGATTGTAGACCATGCGGATGGGGTTCACATACCAGCCTTTTCTTTCCAGTCTGAAAATTTTTCCGTCTCTTTGCAGCTTGAGCAGGGCGTGGCGGATTGTGTTTCTGTTCAGGGATAGTTCGGTGCAGAGGGTGCGTTCAGAGGGAAGTTTGTCGCCGGGTTTAAGTTCGCCCGAAGCAAGGCGTTTCAGGATCTGCTCCTGCACGATCTGGTAGTATCTGGTTTTTTCCATGGGGTGTTTGTTGGGTTGGGGTTAAAAGGTTTGATTATGTGTTTCTGGCACATAATTTATACAGAGTCATCACGGATTTGTAACTTTTTTTCTGAAAACTGGGTTAAACCAGTTGAGCTGTGCTTGGCAACAGTGTAGAAGGTATCGGCACAGTGAATGATTAGGGATGGCTGGCTCCGGTTGCGGAAACGGGGATTTTCGTGGCAGGAGTTCAGGAATATCTATGCAGCGCATAACTGTATTGTATGTTATACGGACTGGAATTCCCTCACCGGATTGCGTTGTGTAAGTTTTGAGGGTGGAGGTAGTGTAATGGCTCTTTTTCGTACTTCTTTCATTTGTCTGCTGATTGTGGGCATGGCGTCGATAGCTCAGGCCGGAACTCTGGAAAACGTTAAAAAAGACGGATTCCTTAAAGCTGGAACCCACATTGAAAACCCCGGTTTTTCCGCGTTGGACAGCAACGGTAAGCGGGTAGGTTTTGATGTTGATTTCATCCGCGCGGTTGCCGCTGCTGTTGATGTTCCTGAAATCAAATACACCCCGCTCACTTCCAAAGAGCGTCTGCCTGCTTTGCAGTCAGGTGAAATTGATCTGCTTTCCCGTACCACCACTCACACCATGAGCCGTGACGTAAAGCTCGGTCTCGATTTTACCGTGACCACCCTTTATGACGGTCAGGGCATGATGGTCCGCAAAGAGCTCGGTATCACCGATGCCAAGGAACTTGACGGTGCCACAGTCTGCCTGCAGACCGGGTCCACCACCGAACTGAACATTTCCGACTTTTTCCGCAAAAACAACATCAGCTTTACCCCGGTTGTTTTCGACAAGCAGCCTGATGTGCGTAAAGCCTACGATACCGGACGTTGTGACGTACACACCACCGATATTTCAGGTCTCGCCGCCCAGCGTTCCCTGATGAAAAATCCTGCGGATCACGTCATTCTTTCCGAAGTTATTTCCAAGGAGCCCCTCGGTCCGGTTGTGCGCCACGGCGACAACCAGTGGTCCGACATTGTCCGCTGGACCATCTGGCTGACCATGGCTGCTGAAGAAAAGGGCATCACTCAGGCTAACGTTGAAGAAATGTACGCCAAGAGCAAGGACCCTGAAGTGCAGCGCATGCTCGGTAAAACCGGTTCCCTGTGGACTGACCTCGGTCTCGACAAAGGTGCCCCTGTACGCATCATCAAGACCGTCGGTAACTACGGTGAAATCTTTGACCGCAACCTCGGTCCCAAGACTCCCCTGC
This sequence comes from Desulfovibrio sp. JC010, assembly GCF_010470675.1. Lineage (NCBI taxonomy): Bacteria > Pseudomonadati > Thermodesulfobacteriota > Desulfovibrionia > Desulfovibrionales > Desulfovibrionaceae > Desulfovibrio > Desulfovibrio sp. JC010. The sequence continues at coordinate 166,558 of NZ_VOIQ01000002.1, read as the reverse complement.
GCATGGAGCGCGGGCTGAACAAGCAGTGGACCGAAGGCGGACTGATTTACGCGCCTCCTTTCCGTTAAGACATGTTTTAATTCTCCGCGTCGGATGCACTATTCATCCGGCGCGGTTTTTTATGTGAAAAATTGTTATGTAGGCCTCCGGCGGCCTCGCGGGGCGTGGGATTTGATGCGCTACCGCGCTTTTTGATGAACTGATTTCGCCTCCGGCGGGCAAAGGGGATAATCCCCTTTGCAATCCCTAGTTGTGGCGTGTTTTAAATTTATATGGGTTTTGTCAATTATGTCTGAACGTTTGGCACCGCAAAACAAGGTTCCTTTCTGGCGCAGCCCGCAGGGTAGGGCCTGGATGTTCCAGCTTTGTATGCTCGGTGGGTTTCTCTGGCTGGCGGTTTCCATGTATCGCAATACGCTGGTCAACCTGAAAACCCGCGGCATCAGTTCCGGTTTCGGTTTTCTGGGTAATGAAGCGGGGTTCCGCATCGGTGAGGTGACCGGGATTCCCCTGCCGCAGGGCGGGTTGCTCTGGTTTCTGCTCAGTCTTGTGGCCGGGCTTGCAATTTCTCAGCTGATTTCGCGTCATTTGAAGAGCAAGTCGGAGCGGCCCATGAGCAGCAAGTGGCTTTCAGTCTGTCTGCTGCTTTGCATCGGTCTGCCCATGCTGACCCTGTACATCTTCCGGGACAGTGTTGAGATCGTCCACTACACGGAATCATCCAGCTATTTCATGGCCCTGTTAACCGGCTTGGGCAACACCCTGAAGGTCACGGTCATCGGCTGTGTGGCCTCGACCATTCTCGGTCTGCTGGTGGCGCTCGGACGTCTTTCTCCCAACTGGCTGCTTTCCAATATCTGCCGCTGGTATGTGGAGCTTAACCGCAACCTGCCCGTGCTGCTGCAACTCTTTTTCTGGTATTTCATTGTCCTGCAGCAGTTGCCCAATGTACGCAAGTCCATTGACCTCGGCGGTTGGCTGATTCTTAACAAGCGCGGGCTTTACCTGCCGTCACTGGTTCCGCAGCAGGGCGCGTGGCTGTTCTGTGCTGCGGTTGTGGTCGGGTTTGCGGCTGTCTGGATTATCCACAGGCGGGCACGGCGCATTCTTGATGAGACAGGTATTCCCGTAAAAATTTTATTTCCTTCCCTTGCGGTGCTCATCGGTCTGCCTGCGCTGGCGTGGCTGGTGGGCGGACAGCCTTTCACTCTTGATTTTCCCGTACTCAAGGGCTTCAATTTCAAGGGCGGTACCGGGTTGACCCCGGAATTCACCGCGCTGGTGGTCGGGCTGACTGTTTACGTATCGGCATTCAACGCCGAGATTATCCGTTCCGGCATTGAGGCCGTTTCCAAGGGACAGCGCGAGGCGGCCCGTGCTCTGGCAATGAATGAGCGTCAGGTTATGCGTATCGTTATCCTGCCGCAGGCCATGCGCATTATTGTCCCGCCCATGACCAGTGAATATCTGGCTATTGCCAAAAACAGTTCGCTGGCCGTGGCCATCGGCTATCCTGAGTTTGTAAGTGTCGGGGGGACCATCCTCAACCAGTCCGGTCAGGCGGTGGAGATTGTTGGTGTCTGGATGGGTGTTTACCTGTGCATTTCCCTGCTCATTTCCTTTGGGATGAATATTTACAACAGCAAAGTCGCGCTGGTGGAGAGGTAATATGTTTCAAGATATTCCAGACAGACAGCCTCCGGCAACCGAGGTCGGCGTCATCGGCTGGGTATGCAAGAACCTGCTCTGCCCGTGGTATAACGCCGTATTGACCATAGTTTCCTGCTGGACCATCTGGTCGGCGGTAGCTCCATTCTGGGAGTGGGCGGTGACCAACGCTTCAATCTCCCTTGATCCTGAAATTGCCAAGCAGCATAGCGGAGCGGCATGGGGATTCATCCGCGACATGTGGCCTGTATTCATGACCGGGGTTTACCCTGCTGAAGAACGCTGGCGTCCGTTAATTGCCCTGTGCATTGTGGTGCTGCTGGTCAGTTTGAGTGTTGTCGGCTCATTCAGGCGCAGCCGTTGGCTTAAGGTTCTCTGGTTTGTATCGCCCGTGGTTGTATTCGCGCTGGTTTACGGCGGCGGAATCACCGGGCTGCCCGTGGTGGGAACCCACTACTGGGGCGGCCTGATGCTGACCATTATGCTTTCCATTGTCGCCATGCTGGCGGCATTTCCCATCAGTGTGCTGCTCGCTTTGGGCCGCACTTCGGATATGCCCATCGCCAAGCCTTTTTGCGTGGCCTACATTGAACTTATCCGCGGTGTCCCGCTGATTACCATCCTGTTCATGGCCTCGGTGGTCCTGCCTCTTTTCCTGCCTTCGGGCATGGAATTGGATAAAGTTTTGCGTGCCTTGGTGGGTATCACCATGTTTTTTTCCGCCTACCTTGCGGAGAACATCCGTGGCGGTCTGCAGGGCATCAGTAAAGGGCAGTACGAGGCGGCTGACGCGCTGGGTATGAGCTATTGGAAAAAGACCATTGTGGTTATCCTGCCGCAGGCTCTGCGCATTGTAATTCCGCCCATGGTCAACAATTTTATCGGGATTCTTAAAGATACTTCTCTCGTGGGCATCGTCGGTCTGGTGGATCTTTTGCAGATCGCATTCGCTACCACATCCAACCCCAAATGGTTCGGCAGGCTGGAGGAAGCCTACGTATTCATTGCCTTCTGGTACTGGATTCTCTGCTACGCCCTTTCCAGCTACAGCCAATATCTTGAACGCAAGATGCCTTCCGCAAGTAAATAGAGGAAAAAAGAATGACTTCTACGCATACAAATACCGCTACCCATCTGGGCGACAGCCCGGTTGTGATCGATATACAGGGTTTGAACAAATGGTACGGGCAGTTTCACGTACTTAAGGACATCAACCTCCAGATCCGCCAGCAGGAGAAGGTGGTCATCTGCGGGCCGTCCGGATCTGGTAAATCGACCCTGATCAGGACCATTAACAGGCTGGAGGAACATCAGGAAGGTGTTATCAACGTTGACGGTGCTCCGCTGACCAATGATGTCAAGCAGATTGAACGCGTGCGCCGCGAGGTGGGCATGGTTTTCCAGCAGTTCAACCTGTTTCCGCACATGTCCATCCTTGATAACGTCATTTCCGGTCCCATCCACGTACGTAGTATGCCGCGCAAGCAGGCTGTGGACCTTGCCCATTCCTATCTTGAGCGGGTCGGCATTGCCGAGCAGGCCAACAAGTTTCCCGGTCAGCTTTCCGGCGGGCAGCAGCAGCGCGTAGCCATTGCCCGCGCCCTTGCCATGCAGCCCAAGATCATGCTTTTTGACGAGCCCACTTCAGCCCTCGACCCGGAGATGATCAAGGAAGTCCTTGATGTAATGCGCGAACTGGCCGAGCAGGGCATGACCATGATCTGCGTGACCCACGAGATGGGGTTTGCCCGCGAAGTGGCCGATACCATGGTTTTCATGGATAAGGGCCAGATCGTGGAATACGCCCCGGTGAAGGAATTTTTCACCGCACCCAAGGAAGAACGCAGCCGTGCCTTTCTTGAGCAGATTTTGAATCATTAGGAATGCCTCCGGCGGCCCTTCGGGGACCAAAGAACCCTTTGGAAAAAGGGTTCTCTGGACTCTCCCAAACCTTTTATTAGGCTTCGCCCTAAATTTAAATAATGTCATTAAAATTAATAAATAGTAGTCCCTTAATCTGGGCGCATCGCGGGGGGCGTTCCCTCGGACCTGAGAATACTCTTGCGGCTGTGCGTAAAGGCAAAGAGGCCGGGGCGGACGGCTGGGAACTGGATGTGCAGATGACCAAAGACGGAGAGATTATTCTTCTTCATGATTTGAATCTGCTGCGTTCCACCAATGCGGGGGTGCATCCGCTTTTTGTGGGTAATCCACCTCTTTTGCCGTGGAGATTTACTCTTGCCGAGCTGAAAACACTCAGTGCGGATATCTTCCCGCGCCGGTTTTGTCCGCCCAAATATAAGGAACAGCCGTGGCGGGAATTGCCGGAAAGCCTGCCGGATGATCTGCGTATCCCCACACTGGCTGAGGCCCTGAGTCTGAGCCGTGAGCTTGATATGTTCGTCAATGTTGAGATCAAGGATCTCAGTAAAGCGGTGCCTGATTCCCTTGCCGGGGATATTGTGGAGAGGGTGCTCGGGGTTATCCGGGCGCAGAAGATGGATGATCAGGTTGTGGTTTCATCATTCAACCACGACTACGTGCGCAGGAGCAAAGAAATTGCTCCGCATATTCTCACCGGGGCTTTGACCGAGCACAATTTTAGCGGTGATCCCGTTGAGGCTGTCCGCAAAGTCAATGCCGATGCATGGCATCCGGGCTATCGTTGTCTGACTGATGAAGGGATTGTCAAAGCCGTGCGTGAAGCCGGGTTGGCAGTAAATCCGTACACAGTTAATGAAGTGGAAGATATGCAGCGACTGACCGATTGGGGCGTGACCGGGCTGGTTACTGATTATCCCCAGAATGCATAGAAATTAACCGGGCAGGCGCAAGGAAGCCAGGGGGCTCCCGGTGACGTTGCGATAGATTTATTTGATGGCAATACAAACGGCGTACTGGTTAAGTCCCGCTTGACTGGCAAGTGAATCAATATGAAGGGCTGTAGTAAGAAACTGGGAATGTTCATCTATATTGGAGAGGATGTCATTTAGCCCGGAGTGGTATATTACTCCGCCGGTGAATATAATTGTAGGATTTTTGAGCCTTTTCTTTAATGAAGGGATGATGGATTCGGAGTCAGCCGCTTCGGAAGGGTCTGTTGCAATCATTACTTTTTTGCTTGGCCGGGCTACATGTCTGCTTACTTTTCGGCCATCAGCCAGATGGAAATACTCATCTGAAAAACTGTTTCTGAAAGTATTGATAAGCTCAAGCTCTTCATCGGACCATTGAAATCTCGATTTGCCGATAAAGTCATTCATAAAAAAAACGCCGCCGGGTTCAAGCAGATTGTATGTCTCGCAAATGGCTTTATCACAGTCGAACATATGGTGAAGGGAATTGTCCCAGTGTATGAAGTCATAAAGCGGTGAATCCTCAGCCCGGAACTCCTGATTATATATATTCACTCTATCGCCGAAACCGTTTTGTCTAAAACTGTCGGCGGCTATACTGGTTCGTTCTTTGCTGAGGTCATATAAATCAAAAGATTCAACAATTCCCTGTTTCATCAGGTTCAGTTCTTTAGTTCCCGCTCCGCATCCGATGGACAGGCCCTTCCGGAATTTTTTATTACCCGTCATTTTGTTCAATAAAACAATTGCCCCCTGATTGAAACCGGGGAGCTCTTTTCCGCATATAATTTTATTCACGTGACGGATGATTCTTTCTGATTCCCACCATCTGAGGCGCGAAACGGGTTGATTAGAGGGCATTCTGTCCCAATATGCAGCAATTGTTTGATTGGTTTTTTGATCGGTCATTTTTTTATGTATAGCGGCAAAATGTAGTTGTTTGTATGTCTCAATTGAAAGATATATCTGCCGATTTTTCAGTATCAACTATGTCCAGATATGGGATGACCGTCAATCCTCATTTAAGCAATCGAAAAAAGAAGGCGGACCTGAGTCCTCTGATTCAGGTCGGTACCATTTATATAGTTGCTAATGGTGAAGGAAATGAGGTAAAGCGAATTATCCGAGATTCGTTCGGAAATGTAATTGTCGATACCAATAAGCAGATGGACATCCCGCTCGGATTCGCAGCCGGGCTGCATGACAAGGACACCGGATTGGTTCATTTCGGATATCGCGAATACGACCCAACCATCGGCAGGTTCATCCAGCCCGATCCGCTGGGGCTTGCTGGCGGGGACGTGGATGTATACGGGTATTGTGCTGATGATCCGGTTAATTTTATTGATCGGGTCGGGTTGTTTGACGTTTCGGGATCAGGACATGCGGGAGAACACGGTAAGTCGGATACTTTAGGTGGAGGTTCTGGAGGAGCTCTCGATGGTCTTCTTGGACAAGGCAAAGGAGTTCTTTCAGGCATGCTGGGCGGAGAAGGCTCCGGTGCTGGCGGGGCCAGTAATGGTGCGAGAAATGGTGGGCAAAATGCGCGGAATAATGCGAATTATGAGCAAGGGAGCAAGCAGGCTACAACGGACCTGAACCAATCTGGAGCGCGGAAAGGTCAGGCAGTGGCGGACGCAACTGCAGAATTGGCGGATAAGCAGGCTAAGTATGGTGCAAAAGAGCAGGCTAAGAGGGATCGTGCGGCTGCGGCGGATAAGAGGAATAGTCAGCGGCGTGCGGCTATAGAAGCAACTAATGGTTGGTCCAGTCCATTTACTGATACTGTTGATCCTAATGGGCAAGCTAAGCCGAATACAACTCAAGATGATCCGGCTAAAACTAGCGCACAACATGCTCGGGAAATGGAGAAAACCTATAAAGAGGTGGCTAAAAAGCAACGTGCTGATGAAAAGGCGAGGAAGGATAATATAGCTCGTGCTGGTTCAGAACTTCGGGAAGCTCGGCTACGTGGGGATGTTCGTGCCAATAAAGGTAAGAAGAATAAAAATGGTTTAAGTCTTATGGAACTCGGCACTTCCGGTTTGAAAGGAGCAGCAAAAGGAGCACCGATCGGAGCAACTTGGGGGTCAACATTTGGTCCGGCAGGAACATTGGCTGGTTTTTGGACTGGAGCTATTGTAGGTGCTCCTGTCAACATGCTCTATGACGTAGGGGGGATCGCTATCTCTGACATTTTTGGTCCAGACAAAGATTCTCAAGGGCGGTTACGTGATGCAATGGAAAAATCTAATACTAAAAGTAAAAGAAGGTAGAGTCGGTGGTGATGTATTTATGGTACTTTCTTATTGGTATTGCGCTCCTTGTGGGGCTAATGTTTATCATGCCAAGGTTTACAAAGAGTATTTGTTGCCATAGTTGTGGACAAGAATATGGGGTGTTGCCTCTTAAGGACCTAACAAGAGTTACAGTGGTTATCTTTGTATTAATGCTGTTGGGGGATATCTTCGTGCTTGGTGAAGGGATATCTTTTATATGCTACCTTACTGGAATAACCGTTGTTTATTACCTTCTAAAAAAAGAAGGATATAAATGCCCTAACTGCAAAACAATAAATCAACTCCCATAAATTAACTTAAAAGCCCCCGGACTCCGGTCCGGGGGCTAATTTTATAGCTAAATAGAATCTTACTGCTGTGTCGCCTCGCGGGTTTCCCAGCATTCCTGATTGATTTCATTTTCGCTGTTGGCTACTGCGCAGGTTACGGCGAGGTCTCCGGTAACGTTGGTGCAGGTGCGGCCCATGTCGAGCAGGGCATCGATACCGAAGATCATGGCATAGGCCAGCGCGGTGGGGGATCCGGCTGTGATTTCCAGACCCACGGAGTTGAGCACGATCATGAGCATGATTGCGCCTGCGCCGGGGATGCCTGCGGTGCCGAGGGAGGCCAGTACAGTGGTCCCGATGACGGTGATCTGCTGGCTGGCGGTGAGGGGTTCACCGATGGCGTAGCCGATGAACAGGGCACAGACACCCTGATAGATTGCGGTGCCGTCCATGTTGATGGTTGCGCCCAGCGGCAGTGAGAAGGAGTAGATGCTCTTGTCCACGCCCAGTTCTTTGTCAGCAACTTCCATGCTGATGGGCAGTACGCCGCTGCTGGAGCGGGTAACGAATGCGGCAATGGATGCGGTCTTGACCTTTTTGAAGAAGGTCATGGGGTTTACCCTGAAGAGCAGTAGACCGCCGCCGTATACGAGGAAGATGTGGCAGGCGAATGCAAGGTAGGTGGCGATAACAACCACACCCAGCGGTCCGGCAGCCTTGGAACCCTGAGCACCGAAAACAACGGCGATGAGCGCGAAGACCCCGATGGGTACATACTGCAGCACCCAGTTGATGATCAGGTACATTACTTCAGCAAGACCTTCGAAGAGATAGAACAGGGAGTCCCCGGCATTCTTGATGCGTCCGTCTTCACTGTGGCGCAGGATGGAGATGGCAATCCCGGTGATGATGCAGAAGAAGATAGTGGAAAGCACATCCCCGGTGGTGATTGCCGCAAAGGGGTTCTTGGGAATGATGTTGATCAGGATATCGAGAAAGGATGTTGCCTTTGGGGCTGCTACTTTGAGGGTGGCACCTTCTGCTGCCAGTTGAAGACCGTTGCCGGGCTGGAGGATGTTTCCGAAAAAGAGGCCGATGGCAACCGCGAACCCGGTGGTGATCATGTAAAAGGCCATGCATTTTGCGCCGACCTTGCCGAGCTGACTGGGTTTAACGCTGCCTGCACCCACAATAATGGTGGAGACGATTACAGGCATTACGATCATTTTCAGGGAGCGGACCAATATATCTCCCAGCGGTGAGAATATTTTGGCCTCTGGTCCCATAATAATACCGGCAATTGCGCCCAGTACAAGACCGATAATGATTCGAATCAACAGGTTGCTTTTAAAGTACCAAGAAAACATCTTCCCTCCTGATGTTGGTTAAGAATGTGCTCAAAAAGAATTTTCAGATAAACAAAATTTCGTTTATCGAAAAAATATGTGGGATTTTAAGAGAAATCCGGAAAAGTGTAGGGTGTGATAGCAGCTCTTGGTAATCTTCGCAAGTTTGCGGCCAACACGCCGTTTGTCCGATGATGCCGAAAACGGACTATGTAATCGAATGTAATATATTTTTATCCTTCCGGATGGCAAAATCTGGTGGGGAACCGCAATGGTTCCCCGACTGGTTACCCAAACGAAAAAAGGACTCACGATTTTCATCGTAAGTCCTTGAATTCTCTGGTATGAACGAGCAGTTTTGAACTGCTGACCCCTTGCATGTCAAGCACAGATTAATGGTCTTAGTGCTTTGTATTGATTCATCTTTTTTCTAGAGGGTCAACATAAACCAGTGATGTTATGGGAGTGTTATACCCTTTGGTTGACCATCGGTTGACCGTCCCGGTTGACCCAGTTTTTTGATGATTCTGAGGCTCGTGGGGGGGAGACGATTTTAAATAGTTCATTTTTTTCAAGGCGGACCTGAGTTACCTGACTCAGGTCCGTTTTGCCGTTTAATTTTTGAGGTCAAAAGGGAGAGGTGCTTTGGATCATAAGGATTCAGGGTACCCCCCAACAACCTTAAAAACTGGAGGAAAGAATGAACTCTTTCAGCAATTATCGGATGGAGCTTAGACCCCGTAGTGAACTTACAACCGGGCTGGTCTTGTACGGTGAAACTGAACCAGCGGAAATGCAGATTGAAAAACTCTGGAAAATCGTTGATCGCAGAACTGGTGAGGAGCTGGTTGAGCCGAAGCGCGATCTTTCGGAATTTGAAACTGGCGATATCCTTTATCCTACCATGCGTAAGCCGGACATTCAGGCTCGGTGGGATCAAAATCAGCGTGAGTATGAATCTGCAAAGGAGCAGTCTTTCCGTATCAAGCGGCTGTGCCATGCGCGGTTTATTCGGGAGAATCGCAATTTACCGTTGGCACAGGATTTGGCAAAGACTGAATACGGCAGAGATGTTCTTGCCGAAATGGATGCTGTTCGAGCTGATTTTGTTGAGCATTGTGATCAAATACAGAAAAGCCAACAAGTTCAGCATCCTTATGCGCAAACTGGAACCGGAGAGAGTATCCATGATGAACTTGCCGAGGAAGGTATTGAAGTCGATCCTGATGAAAAGGTTCGCACCGTCGCTTTTAACGTTCCCGGAGCTGATAATCCCTTCACCATTCTGGCTACTGCTCGTGATGAAAAGTGGCGCATAGTTGAGAGGTTGCTTGCGTTTGAGCCGAATGATCTTCACCTCCAATATGGATACGATGCAGACGGGAGGCTGAATAAGGTTTGGGAGGGTGATCGCCTTGTTGAGTAGTACCAGTACGGAGAGCGGGGCGAGCGATTAGTTTCTGAAACATTGCATTCTGAGCGCATCCACTACGAGTATGATGATAAGCTTCGTCTGCTGCAGGCTGGTGATACCACATACACATACAACGCTTATGGAAGTCTGGCTGAGAAGAAGGTTAAGAATAGGATTACGAAATACGAATACCTGTCCAACGGGCAGTTGCATAAGGTTGTACTGCCTGATGGCCGGATTATCGAATACGTTTGTGATAAACGTGGTGTGCGCATTGCTAAGAAAATTAACGGTGAGGTCGTCGAAAAATATAAGTGGAAAGATTTCAAGACCCTTGAGTCAATCACTGACGGAACGGGTAAGAATAAAATTACTTTTACCCGTGATGAAGAGTCCGGTCAGATAGTTATGACATCCGAAGGTAAGATGTTTTATCTGGCAGTTGATCAGGTCGGATCAGTTTTTATGGTTGCTGATGATCAGGGAAATGAGCTAAAGCGAATTATCTATGATTCGTTTGGAAATATATTAGTTGATACAAACGAGCGGTTTTATCTGCCGCTAGGTTTTGCATCCGGGCTTACTGATAAAGATACCGGGTTGGTTCATTTCAGTTTCCGCGAGTATGATCCTGAGATTGGACGTTTTACTGCCCAAGACCCGCTTGGGTATGGCGGTGGTGATGTGGATGTTTACGGGTATTGTCTGGATGACCCGATTAATTTTCATGATCCTTTGGGGTTGGAAGCTGGTGGGATTTGGGGGACCATGCCCCACAGGCATAATGTGAAGATGTGGTATATCTGGAAGGCTCGCGAAGGAGCTTGTAAAGATTGTTTAGCAAAAAATAATAATGTTTTTGAAACACCAACTATGGAGAGGCCACATCCCAATTGTAGGTGTGAGCAAGTTGAGTGTCAAACTTGGGACGAGTTCACCAAATGGGAAGAAACAAAAAGATTGGGCAATGGACCAGCGACAATGTCACAACCTGTTTTTCCTCCTGGAGCAACTACCGTTGGCGTGACGTGGAGAAGAAAAATTCGTGTTGAAGAGAGTAGGACAGTAAAACATTTCAGAATGATGGAAGGAAACATTGAACTTTTGTATTCAAATTTTGAAACAAGGACTATCACCAAGACGGAAGTAAGGGGTGGTACTGCGCATAGGGCAAATTCAAATTATGGGGTTGAAAATGGAGATTCGTGGTGGGCTACAAATCCGTGGACAGGACAGACGATAGGTGGGGGATATGATTCGTGAATTTTTACTTGTGGTTTTTGTTTTTATGTTCGCGTGCTGTGAATTGCATGCGGAGAATCTCAGTGCGGATGTTTTTCTTGGCCCTAGTCTTGGCGAAACTATAGTTATACGGCATTCGAACGGAGGCGGGATTACCAAGAAAACGTGTACCTTTATTTCCGATTCTGGAACTTACTATATTGAAGAAAGGACAAGACTTCCCAAGAAGGATACTGCGCCTAAAGGTTTTCCTCCTGAGATAGCGAAAATGATTATGGGTGAGGCTGACATAGTTAATAACTATAAGTTGCAGGCAAAAGATGGTAAACTCGTCCTTGAGAGTATTTCTTTCAAAGGTGAAGAAAATATTCTCGTCGATTTTGTCGACAGAAGGTGGGCGCAGTTTTCGAGATCTCCAGAGGGCAAGGTGAAAACAGACTACGCTATTGTCAAGGAAGGGGAGGAGGTTATACTTGGGAAGTTACGGAAAGTTGTTCGCGTCAAATATTCACATGACTTTGATGGTCTTCACTATGCACAATCGTATGTGTTAGCATCTGGACTAGGTATCATTCGCAGAAGAAATTTGTCGCCCGGACCGAATAAGATTATATCTATATTGGTTGAAGAATAAATTCAAAGCCAGTCTCCTCGGAGGCTGGCTTTTTTTGAGCACAATTTTTACTTAAAATATGTGGGATACCGCTTGTCAGCAAGGCAAGATGCCAAACAAATAACTACAGATCACTGTAAAACCACACAAGTTCATACAATATCTCTGAAAAATGTTGACCCTTATGTTGACCCAACGAAAAAAGGACTCACGATTTGCATCGTAAGTCCTTGAATTCTCTGGTAGGAACGAGCAGCTTTGAACTGCTGACCCCTTGCATGTCAAGCAAGTGCTCTACCCCTGAGCTACGCTCCTACTTTTTTGTGCCGACTCGTTGTCGACGAAGAGTGTTACTACGTGAGAGGGACTTTGCTGTCAAGCAGTTTTTTCAGGTTTTTGCATGATACTCTTTCTTTTTCATAATAATCAGTTGGTTGGATTGAAAACGGGGTGTTGCGTAAGGGGGGATTTAATACGCTGATCCGGGATAATTTTACTGTTATCGGGAAGATATTTGCCTGTTTAGGCTTTTCTAAGGGATTGCTCTCTGATACTAAGGTTTTCTATGAGTGGGCAGAGCGAAGAAAAAATTTATAAGATCGGGCAGGCGGCCAAGCTTGTGGGCCTGAAATCGTACGTGTTGCGGTTTTGGGAGGGCGAGTTTGAGCAGCTGGAGCCGATCCGTACCCCGTCCGGGCAGCGGTTGTATAATGAAGAGCACATTACGCTGATCAGCCGGATCAAGACTCTTTTGCATGATGAGGGATTGACCATTGAGGGTGCCCGCAAACGTCTTGATTCCCCGGAAGATGAATTTGCTGAGGCTCCGCAGGAAACCGCTGCTCCGGCATCCGAGGCTCTGTCGCAGTTGCCGCTGTTCAGTCATGACAGGTCAGATTCCGGTCCGGACCGGACTCTTTTAAAGGAAATCCATAAAGATCTGCTGGAGATTAAGGATTTACTGGGCTGATAATATTTTTCGGTAAAAGAAAAGGGGAAGGATCGTTGATAGCGATTCTTCCCCTTTTTTGCTTTGGAGATTTTTTATTTTTGCATGGGAAATTTCCGGGTGTCCCGTGAATGGAGATAGAGGCAGAACGGGACGAATGCGCCGATGAAGCCGGGCAGCATGGGTTCCCATGGTATTTTGTGGAAAACAGGAATAACCATGGAGGCCCCGTAGAGAGTGGCAAAGCAGGATATGAATGAGAGGTAGAATGAGCGTGACAGTGCCCCGGCAGCGGCAATGGCGATCCCGGTCCAGAATATTTTCTCCGGCACAATGTGCGGGTTCATGGTGTAGACCTTCCATGAAATAAGCATGGTTCCGCCTGCGATAAGGGCTTCAAGGATCGGTGAATATTTATTCTGATCCAGCAGATGCATGATTGAACGCGGCAGCAGGAAGCAGGAATATACGCACAGGCCCAGAGAAAGGGGAAAGATGTAAAATAAAGCCTCGGTCATGTAAGCCGGGTCCGGGTCCGGGTTTAGCATATTCGGCAGAAAACCCTGATAGTGGGCGTAAAACAAAAATGCTCCGATGAGCACGGCAATGCTCGGCCAGAGTATGGCTTTGGGGACCTTCCTGTGTGGCTTGAGGTCGAATTTTTTGGCGATAATGAGCGGTATTATTGCCCCGAAAACTGCCATATGTCCAAAGCAGAAATAGAGCAGGGGCGTGTCGCGCATTCTGCGGGCAAACCTGTGCCCGATCATTTGAGGCCAGCTGGAATCTATGAGGCTGTCCAGCAGGCCCGGAAGCTTGACCATTGTAATCAGGTATAATGCGTAGGCGATAAGACTCGCCAGAAGGAGATGCCACTTGTTTTTCATGGAGATTGTTTGCCTGATTCTAAGGCTCTTGGCAAATGCTTATTGAGTAAAGTGTTTTTTCAATTTAATGATTTGATTTTTCCTGCTGAGAAGATATATTTAAGATATGTATTTAGCAATAAATGAGCTGTTTTTTATAAACGCTATACATAGCCGACTCTAAACGGAGAGTTTGAGAATGAGTAAAGCTGTAAAATTGATAGTTGCATCTGTGGCCGGGCTGGTCCTGATTGTGGGCGTGGCAATGGTTCTGGCCGTGATTCTGATTAACCCCAACGATTACAAAGGCGAAATAGCGGATGCTGTGCGCGATAAAACCGGGCGTGAGCTGGGTTTTGAAGGCGATTTGGAGCTTTCGGTCTTTCCCTGGATAGGGGTCCGGACCGGGGGAATATCCCTTTCCAATGCTCCGGGATTTTCCGAGAAAGATATGTTCAGCCTGAAATCGGCAGAGGTCAGCCTCAGATTGCTGCCTTTGATTACCGGCAAGGTTGAACTCGGCAATGTGGATGTTGCCGGATTGCAGCTGTTTTTAATGCGCAATAAAAAAGGCGTCACCAACTGGGATGATCTGGCTGGCGATAAGCAAAAGAATGAGCAGAAAGAAGATAAAGCTTCATCATCCGGCAAATCGCAACTGAATCTTTCCGTGGGCGGGGTAAATATTCAGGATGCCCGTGTGGTCTGGGATGACCGGCAGGAGAATGTGCGTCAGGCCGTGGATGACTGCGATATAATGGTTGACGGTTTTGCACCGGGCAGTCCTTTTGATTTCAAGGTGCATGTTGCACTTTCTTCCACCAAGCCTGAAATCAAGGCGGATATCAATACGTCCGGTAAGGCTTCGCTTTCCGCTGATTTCAAGCAGATCGGCGTTAAAGGTTTAAGTGTTGTTGTGGATGCCACGGGTAAAGCTGTTCCCGGCGGTAAAGGACAGGTCAAGCTTTCCGGTGACGCAGCTGTAGATATGATTAAGGGTGCAGCTGATGTTGCCGGGCTGGTGCTGGAAGCCTACGGCATGAAGGCGGAAGGCTCTCTTGCAGCAGGCGGCTTGAATTCCAAGTCCATGAATTTTTCCGGGGACCTGAATGTTCCCGGATTCAATTTAAAGGAAACTCTGGATAATATGGGTATGGGACTCAAAACAGCGGACAGCAAAGCACTTACTTCCGTTGGGTTGAACTTCAATTACGCCGGTAGTTTCAAGTCTGTTGAAGTGAAGGATCTACAGGTTAATCTGGACGAAACAACCATCAAGGGGCTGTTCTCCTTTGCCAATCCGGACCGCCCGAACATTGTGGCCCAACTGGGCATTGATAAGATTAATGTGGATAATTACCTGCCTCCTGCAGGTGAGGAAAAGGCCGAACCGAAAAAAGAAAAGGGAGCTGAAGCTAAGGCGGAAAAAAGCAAGGAAGGGCTGCTTCCGGTTGAACTGCTGCGCAAGCTGACCCTTAAGGCGGACCTGAATATCAAGCAGCTTATCGCCAAGAAAGCCAGCATCACTGATGTAGTGGGCCGTGCCCGGGCCAAAGATGGGGTGCTGACCGTAAAGCCCGCTTCCTTTAATGTTGCAAAGGGTGCCTTCACTTCTTCTGCTGTGGTTGATGTGCGCGGCAAGACTCCGGTCATGTCCGTGACAGCCGGACTTACCGGGCTGGACGGTGCGAATCTTTCGCAGCAGATGACCGGGGAAGACAAGTTCTCCGGAATGATGAGTTTTAATACCGGGCTGAAAACCCGTGGTAACGACATGAAGACCGTATACGCAAACCTGAACGGCAAGCTTGGCTTCAAGGTGCTGAACGGTTATGTGTCCGGTTTTGACCTGCTCTATCTTGCGGGTGATGCATTCTCCATCCTGACCGGAGGGGCGTTCGGCAAGCGGGATAATAAGCGTACTGAATTCGGAGAGGTTTCCGCCACTGCTAACATCAAGAACGGCATTGCCGATAACCGCGACCTGCTGCTTAAATCCCCGTTGCTGCGGGCCGCCGGAGCAGGACAGCTGAACCTGAATACCATGAAGATTGATTATGCTCTGGATACCAAAGTGGTCGGAACTCTTGAAGGGCAGGGCGGCAAAGGTATGAAGGATCTTGTGGGGCTGACCGTGCCCATGACCATTAAAGGTGATGTCGCTGACCCATCAGTCATGGTTGATCTGCCCCGTTTCGCAGCTATTCTGGCTAAGTCCGGTTTCAAGGTTGCGGGCAGTGTGATCGAGGGTGTGGGTGATGTACTGGAAGGCATCGGCAATACTTTCAGCGGCAAGAAAAAAGTTGGTTCCGGCGAGGAATCCAAGAAGAATCCTGTTCAGGAACTTGGCGGAGCGATTAAAAAGTTGTTTTAATTAAATTGCAATAACAAATAGTTAGATAATTAGGACGGACTGTCTTCTGCGGAAGGCAGTCCGTTTTTATTTTTGCTGACAGAGTCTGGCAGAGAGTGTCCTGTGTAGAGTATAGTCTATATCTAATTAAGTATAACTATATGGAGTTAGATGGATGAGGGAGAATGCACTCTATGATGTTCTGGTTCGCGAAATGAACCATGTGAAATCCGGGATGAAATGTCCTGAAAAGGCTGCTTTGAGTGTGGTGAGTGAATTTGCCCATGAAAGCATTTATGTTTCAAACAGGTTCCTGAAGCATGCCGGGTTGGCTGCAAAGGTGGTTCAACTCAAGGATTATGGCGTGGAAACCTGTGATATTGCCGAGCGGCTGGGAATCAGCAAACGGCATGTGCGCAGGCTGTACGCCTCGCTTAAGAACTGATAACGATTACCGGTGAGGGAAACCAAAATGGCAGACGATTCATTTGGAATCGTCTGCCATTAATTATTAGCTGACATAAACTAATAGGGATTCCAAAGGGGCTTAGTCCCTTTGGCCGCCGGAGGCGAAATCGTCTATCGAAACGCGGAGCGTATCAAAGTTTGCCTTTACTTGGTCCAGTCGAGGATGACCTTACCGGACTGGCCGCTGCGCATCACGTCAAAACCTTTCTGGAAATCGTCGATTTTGAAGTGGTGGGTAATAGCGGGGGTCACGTCAAGGCTGGACTGAAGCATGGAGGCCATCTTGTACCATGTTTCAAACATTTCACGGCCGTAGATGCCTTTGAGTTTCAGACCCTTGAAGACAACCTGGTTCCAGTCAATGGCGGTGTTGTCGGGCAGGATCCCCAGCAGGGCGATGTTGCCGCCGTGGTTCATTTTATCCAGCATTTCGCCGAATGCAGCGGGAGAGCCGGACATTTCAAGACCGACATCAAAACCTTCGGTCATGCCCAGTTCGTTCATGACATCTTCCAGCTTTTCCTTGCTGACGTTCACGGTGCGGGTCGCGCCCATTTTAGCGGCCAGATCAAGGCGGTAGTCGTTGATATCGGTGATGACAATGTGTCTTGCGCCTGCGTGGCGGGCAACGGCAACAGCCATCATGCCGATGGGGCCTGCTCCTGTGATGAGTACGTCTTCGCCTACGAGATCAAAGGAAAGGGCGGTGTGGACCGCGTTTCCAAGGGGATCGAAGATGGAGGCCATGTCGTCGCTGATTGAGTCATCGACTTTGAAAACGTTCACAGCAGGGACACAGACGTATTCCGCAAAGCAGCCGGGGCGGTTGACACCGACACCGATGGTGTTGCGGCAGAGGTGGCGTTTACCGGCGCGGCAGTTGCGGCAGTGTCCGCAGGTAACGTGTCCTTCAGCGGAAACACGGTCACCAAGGGCCAGCCCCTGAACTTCGCCGCCCATTTTTTCAATGGTGCCGACAAATTCGTGACCCACAACCATGGGTACGGGAATGGTCTGCTGAGACCAGCTGTCCCAGTTGTAAATGTGGACATCCGTTCCGCATATGGCGGTTTTCTTTACTTTGATCAGGACATCATTATGGCCGCATTGCGGTACCGGAACCTCTTCCATCCAAATGCCTTCTTCGGCTTTGCTCTTTACGAGGGCTTTCATGGTGCTCATCTTTACTTAGCCTTATAATTATTTGATAATTTCAAGTTCGCGGCCGACTTTAATGAATGCGTCCACGGCTCTGTTGACCTGTTCCGGGGTATGCGCAGCGGACATCTGGGTCCTGATGCGGGCCTGTCCGCGCGGAACGACCGGGAAGCTGAATCCGATTACGTAGATGCCTTCCTTGAGCAGTCCTGCGGCCATTTTCTGAGCCAGCACAGCATCACCGAGCATTACCGGGATGATGGGGTGGTTGCCGGGAACGAGATCGAATCCCGCTTCTTCCATGCGGGTGCGGAAGATGCGGCTGTTTTCGTTGAGGCGTTCACGCAATTCCGGCTTTTCAGCAATCATGTCCAGAACCGCGATGGAAGTGGAGGCGATGACCGGGGCAAGGGTGTTGGAAAAAAGGTAAGGGCGTGATCTCTGGCGCAGCCATTCGATAATTTCCTTACGGCCGGAAGTGTAGCCGCCGGAAGCACCGCCGAGGGCCTTGCCGAGGGTTCCGGTGATGATGTCCACGCGGTCCAGCACTCCGCAGTATTCCGGGGTGCCGCGTCCGTTCTCGCCGATGAAGCCTACGGCGTGGGAATCATCAACCATGACCAGCGCGCCGTATTTGTCGGCCAGGTCACAGACGGATTTGAGGTCGGCAATGATGCCGTCCATGGAAAATACGCCGTCGGTGACGATCAGTTTGTAACGGCAGCCTTCGGCAGCTTTGAGCTGCTCCTCAAGGTCGGCCATGTCGTTGTTCTTGTAACGGAAACGCTGGGCTTTGCAGAGGCGCACACCGTCGATGATGGAAGCGTGGTTAAGAGCATCGCTGATAACCGCGTCTTCATTGGTCAGGATTGTTTCGAAAAGGCCGCCGTTGGCGTCGAAGCAGGAACTGTAAAGAATGGTGTCTTCGGTCTTGAGAAATTCGCTGATTTTATCTTCCAGTGCTTTGTGCACATCCTGTGTTCCGCAGATAAAGCGGACGGAAGAAAGACCGAATCCGTACTTATCGAGGGCTTTTTTGCCTGTATCAATAAGCTCGGGGTTGTTTGCCAGTCCCAGATAGTTGTTGGCGCAGAAATTGAGTACTTCCTGACCGCCCTTTACCGAAATAAGGGCCTGTTGCTGGGATGTTATGATTCTTTCATCTTTGTAAAGGCCGTTTACTTTCAACTCTTCGGTTTGGGCTGAAAGTGCTTGAAGTAAATTATTTTTCATATACGTTTCTCCCGTCCGTAAATAGTGTTGCTACGCGTTATTTAAAAATCAACATACATAATTGTGTCAAGCAAAATTTTAATAATAAATTTTATGCAAAAGTTAAAAAACGCCACAAAATTTTAAAAATAGCTCTTATGAATCAGATATTGACGGATTTGTTATTTTTCTCCTATGTATGTTTCGTTAAATGATAAAAAGTGAATTTATTTTAAGTAAAGGAGATTTCAAGTGAAAGAGCGTCCTCTGGTACTTGATGATGTAGAT
This sequence comes from Desulfovibrio sp. JC010, assembly GCF_010470675.1. NCBI lineage: Bacteria > Pseudomonadati > Thermodesulfobacteriota > Desulfovibrionia > Desulfovibrionales > Desulfovibrionaceae > Desulfovibrio > Desulfovibrio sp. JC010. The sequence continues at coordinate 147,557 of NZ_VOIQ01000002.1, read as the reverse complement.
CGTAAAATTATTGAAGAATTACAGCGTAATGGCCGTGAGTCCTACAAAAATATCGCCCGCAAGCTTGGAGTATCTGATGGTACTGTGCGTCTGCGCACAGAGCGGATGATCAAAAATGACTACTTAAGAATTACTGCTTCTGTTAATCCCCTCTATTTTGAGAACAGCCTTATCGCCATGATCGGCATCAACCTTGAAGAAAGGGCGAATCCGGAAATAATGGAAAAGATTTCCAAAGTTCCCGGAGTTCAGTCTGTAATGAACGTTTCCGGGCGGTTCGACCTGCTGCTGGAAGTTTTTGTTGCCTCCAGAAATGCTTTCCGCCAGTTCCTTGTGGATGATCTCTCCAATATCGGCGGTATCAAGTCTACTGAATCATTCATGTTTCTCGAAGCCGTAAACAAATGGGCTGAACATAAGGAGTAGCATCCTGCTGCTCCTTATTATGGTTTGAGAAATCTGATATTGCCGTTTTTGTAAGGATTGATCTTCAGTTGCCCGTCCGGGCATATTCCACGAAATGCAGGATCATTGCAGTCCACCCTTTTTGACGGGCGGTAACGCCGCTGGTGCAGAAGCTGGATCTTTTGCCTGCGTTTGCGGCGGAACATCTCGTCCACATCCTGAATGTGTTTGCTCCAGCGTTTGTAGGCCCTGTAGGTTACGCTGAGTTTTTCGTAATCAACGGTTTCGTCTTTGCGTCTGATTCCCAGCAGGTTGAGCATTCTGCGGGCAAAGGTTTCTTTGGGTTTGATTTTAATCTTTACCGGCGGATTTATATGTTTTTCGCCGTGTTCATCAGTTTCCTCTCCCCGTTTCCTTTTTTCTTTCACCTTGATGGCGGTAATGGTCTGTTGCAGGTCTTTAATTCTGCGGGACCTCAGTTCTTCAACTGTTTTACCGTTTAGTCCCAGTTGTTGGTAGTCAAGTGAAAGAAAGACATCCCGTCCTGTCCGGAGCACCACCAGATCATAAATTGATGCCATATCAACTTCCGCATACGGCTGGTGGTAGAAAAGTTCTTCCTCAACTTCTTTGATGTCACGCCGGGTATAGTCGATGCTTCCGTTGCGATAGGCCGCAAGGACTGCTTCCAGTGCCGGAGAAGGGCGAACTTCCTCTGCCTTGACAGGCTTTCCGCCGGCCTTGATGATGGCAAGGTCTTCGGCTTTAATGGAATAGTCTGTTTCTGACGGTTTTTTATTCGAATATTCCGGCAGGGTTCCGTTTTTGACCTGTTTGATTATCTTTTTGAGTTCTTCAGAAGGCTCAATTTCGTCGGCTGTGCGTGGTCTGACCTCTTCGCTGCGCGGGATCGGGGCCAGTTTCGGAAGGATGATGTTGGCGTCAGTGGTTTCGCTGTTCTCGAAGTTTTTAAGTTCTAGGTTTATGCGCCCTGATTCATCTTGTAGGGCAGATTTTATGGGGGGCGGGGTAGACAGTGCAGCCCCGGCGGTGTTTACCCACAACAGGATGTGCAGCAAGATGGATATTGCCGTAATTCCTGCTCCGATAGTCGTTGGTCCGGGTGTGTGCCGCCGGGGTGACATATGCAATCCTTGATTGAGGTTGCCGAGGAACCTGTCTCTTTGCTCTTTTATTACAAAAGAATCTTTTATCCTTAAGCATTTTATGTCAATATACGCTAAAGTGGTCATGCTTAAAACTGTTTTTGTCTTATCCCAACGACCTTACTCCGGCGGAGAATATGGCGAAGTTTTTTAAAATACGAAAAGGGCAAGTCCTGCCATACAAGCTTCTTGTGTATATTTTAATCTGCAGCTCCTTTTTTACTATTCTCGGGACAAGTCTGCAGCTGTATATGGAATACCGCAGTGATGTCAGCGAGATCCAGAAAGGGTTCGGGCAGATTGAGCACAGTTACGTGAATACTATTGCAGCCAGCCTGTGGGATATCAATATTGATCACGTTAAGATCCAGCTTGAGGGTGCATTGAAACTGCCGGGGATGAGGTATCTTGAGGTGGTGGAAATGTCTTTCGGTTCTGTTGATCCGGTGGCATTTATAGGTGATGTTCCTGAAGGTACCAATACCATTGAGAAAAATTTTCCGCTAATTCATGTCATAGACGGTAAAAGTGTAGAGGTGGGGCAGCTGCGCGCTGTTGCCGACCTTGATAATGTTTTCAAACGGTTGCGGATGCGCGTTTTTGTGGTCCTGCTTACGCAGGGAGTTAAGACTTTTCTGGTGGCCCTGTTTATCCTCATGATTATCCATTATATGGTCACCCGCCATCTGCAGACCATGGCCGAGTACGCGCAGGAAATGGATATCAGCACCCTTGGCCGTGAACTGGTCCTGAACCGGCGTAAACAGCATGCCAAACCCGATGAAATTGACCGTGTGGCCGAGGCATTCAATGAAATGCGGCTCAACCTGATCAGGGATATTGCCGAGCGCAAAAAAGCCGAGGAGGCCCTGCGCCAGTCCAATATGATTGTGGAAAAAAGTCCCATGGTTCTTTTCAAGTGGAAACATGAAGATAACTGGCCGGTAGAGCTTGTCTCCCAGAATGTGAGTCAGCTCGGATTCAATGCCGATGATTTCATGTCCGGAAAAATCAGGTACGGCGAGGTCATCCATCCTGCGGATATTGCCAAGGTCGAGCAGGAGGTTCAGGGTTTTGTTGAATCCGGGGTGGATCATTTTAATCATGAGTACCGGATAATCGACCCCACAGGCCGAGTGTACTGGATTGCGGACAGCACCGTGATTGTCAGGGATACAGAAGGCGAAGTCAGTTCTTACATGGGCATCACTTTTGATTTTACCGAGAAAAAAGCAGCTGAGAATGAATTGGCCCGGCTGCGTAACCTGCTTAAGAATACCATTGATTCCATGCCCACCATTCTGGTCGGTGTTGATGCCGGTCTGCGTATCAACCAGTGGAACAGATCAGCAGAAGAGGATACCGGGTATACTTATGAGCAGGTTCGGGGGATGCAGCTGCTTGAAGTCTTTCCCCAGTTGAAGAGCGAACTGGATTTGATCAAGGATTCGGTTGAAAATCTGGAAGTCCGGGAAAAGAATAAAGTTCCTTTTAATTCGGACGGACATATACAATACAAGAATATCAAGGTTTATCCCCTGCTGGAAAGTGATGAAGGGCGCGATGCCGTTGTTCTTATCGACGACGTGACCATGAAGTCCCGCCTTGAAGATATGATGATCCAGACCGAGAAAATGATGTCCGTAGGCGGCCTGGCTGCGGGCATGGCGCATGAGATCAACAACCCGCTTGGTGCGGTGCTCTCCGGTGTTCAGGGAACTGAAAGGAGATTCTCACCTTCATTGAAAAAGAATGCCGAAGTTGCTGCTGAGCTGGGGCTGGATTTGAACAAGGTCCATCAATATATGGATCAGCGGGGGATTCTGGGCTATCTGCGTGGCATCAGCGATGCCGGACGCAGGGCTGCTTCCATCGTTCGCAACATGCTTGAGTTCAGCCGCAAGAGCGAATCATCGCGTACTCAGGTTCCGGTCAAGGGGATTCTTGAAAAAGCTCTCAGCCTTGCGGAGAATGACTATGACCTTAAGAAGAAGTACGATTTCAAGGTTATTGAAATCCGCAGGGATTATGAGCAGAGTCTGCCCGCTGTAGGTATTACCGAGACCGAGATAGAACAGGTTTTTTTGAATCTTTTCAAAAATGCCGCACAAGCCATGTCCGAAAAAGAGTATGGAGATGACAGGCCGACCCTGACCCTGCGGACCCGCAAGGACGGGGAATTTGTACGCGTTGAAGTAGAAGATAACGGCCCGGGAATGGATGAAGATGTCCGTAAGAGGGTTTTTGAACCGTTCTACACCACCAAGCGCGTCGGTCTGGGTACCGGGCTTGGGTTATCGGTTTCTTATTTTATCATTACCCGTAACCATGAAGGTGAATTTCTTGTTGAGTCTGAAGAAGGTAAGGGCTCAAAATTTATCATCAGGTTGCCTATTGAAAGCCGGATCAAAGGCGTATGAGCTGATGATTTTTAACTTTTTAAAATAAGCCCCGTTTCTTTCTGGATACGGGGTTTATTTTGTGAAAATTGCTTTTTGGTAAATTATACTTCATATATTTACGCAAATCGACTATGAGGGAGGCGTTCGAAGGAATGGTGTTATATGTAATGTGTGGTGCTTACATTTATTTCAGGTAGAAACTTATCAGGGAGGTTTCTGTGGTGAAGATGAACATTAAGAATAAGCTTATTCTGCTTATTCTGACTGCTGTGCTGCTATGTGCAGGTGGCATGGCATCGATTGCTTTTGTTAAAATGACAGATATGGCCGAGACTGCATTTTCAGAGTCGTCACTCAGCGAATTGCAGCAGGTGGATAATTTTATATCCGAGTTTATGCATGAGGCAGAACTTAATGCTAATTTTTTGGCTGGTGAACCTGCGGTTGTTGAGTCGTTGGGGAATAACCTTAATCTTGTTCAGGATAAATCGCTCGATGCTGTGAAAAGAGAGTGGATGAATGATCAGGGGAAGGCAGCCTTTGACCTTATGGAGAGGATGGTCAAAAGCCATAAAGCTTATGACTTTGCTTTTTATGGGATGGAAGACGGCGGGTTCAATATGTATCCGGAGGACGGTATGCCTTCCGGGTATGATCCGCGGGCAAGGCCGTGGTATACTGAAGCTCTTGCTGCTGCTAACGATACTTCCGTAAGTAAGGCTTATAAGTCCACAACCGGAGTGGCTGTAAGTTCCATTACCGCTAAAATCAGGTCCAATGGCCGGGTTGTCGGTGTGGTCGGTTTTGATATCAACCTTTCCACTCTCACCGATGTTGTTTCGGCAATTAAAATAGGTAAGACCGGCTATATTATTTTAATGGAAGGGGATAACACTATTCTCTCCGATCCGGTCAACAAGGATTACGCTTTTAAACAGGCTGATAAGCTTGATGATCAGGGCATGAAAGATCTGGCCGCAATGAATAATGATTTTGCGCTGGTAAATCTTGGCGGTGAAGATAAATTTGTTAGGGTGTACACTTCCCCGGATCTTGGTTGGAAGCTGGCCTTGCTGATTGATAAATCCGAAATTATGGAAGATGCCTACAGCACTGTGAAAGATACCCTGCTTATGGGGCTTGGAATTGCTGTAGTGCTTTGTCTGTTCGGCTGGCTTGTGGCCCGTTCCATCGCAAATCCTATTCAGATGCTGGTGGGTGCTGCTCAGTCCGTATCCAAAGGTGATTTCGACGCTATTCCTGATGAATCCCGTTTTTCCGGTGAACTGCTTACCCTGCAACAGGCATTGAAAGACATGGTTGTTGAGCTCGGTAAGCTCTTGAAGTCCACCGAAGAGAAGAGTCAGGAGGCCGAGGAACAGACCAGGCTTGCCAAGGATGCTCTGGCCGAGGCCGAAGAGGCCAGAAGTGCCGCAGAAAATGCCAAGCGTGAAGGCATGCTGCAGGCCGCCAACCATCTGGAGCAGATTGTTGATCAGGTTACCAGTGCGTCGCAGGAGCTTTCCGCACAGATTGAACAGTCCCGGGCCGGGGCTGAAGTCCAGAGGGAGCGTTCCGCAGAGGCTGCGACAGCCATGGAAGAGATGAATGCTTCCGTATTTGAAGTCGCCCAGAATGCATCGCAGGCTGCTGAAAGTGCTGACGACGCCCGCAAGCAGGCTGAGGACGGTGGTGGAATTGTCAGCAACGTGATTTCCAGTATCGGCGAGGTTGATCAGGCAACCGGACAGATGGCCGACGGTCTTCATACTCTCGGTCAGCGGGCTGAGGGTATCGGGCAGGTCATGAACGTGATTACCGATATTGCGGATCAGACCAACCTGCTGGCACTTAACGCTGCCATTGAGGCTGCCCGCGCAGGTGAGGCCGGACGCGGTTTTGCCGTAGTTGCCGATGAAGTGCGTAAGCTGGCAGAGAAGACTATGGATGCCACCAAAGAGGTGGGCGATGCCGTGTCCGCAATTCAGTCCGGTACCCGCAACAGTATCAGCGATATGGAAAAAGCTTCAGGGATTGTTGAAAAGAGCACCTCTTATGCTTCAGAGGCCGGTGAATCTCTGTCATCCATTGTGAATATCGTAGAGTCCACAGCGGATCAGGTTAGGGCTATTGCAACTGCTTCCGAAGAGCAGTCTGCCGCATCTGAAGAGATCAACCGCAATACTGATGAGATCAACCGTATTGCAGGGGAGACTTCTCAGGCTATGGATCAGTCTTCACAGGCAGTGCATGAGTTGTCGCGTCTCTCTGAAGAGCTTCAGAATATTATTGATGATCTGAAAAAAGCATAGTCTCGTTCAGATATAACAGTTTAAAGGCCGTTCTTCTCAGGAAGAGCGGCCTTTTTGTGTTAAACAGACTTGAGACTTTTGGGTTACTTATGTGGTGTGACAAGTGTGCAACAGCTGTCAGTGTTTAAAGTTATACGTGTTTTTTCAGAATTAGCTAAAGTGCTTAAAACTGTTGTACTTAATGATATGTTTTATAAAATTAAGTATTGCTTTTGTGTTTATGAAAATGTGCAATTGCATAGCTGCTGATTAATATCTAATATATGCTTGTTTAATATTGTTAATGAATAATATATTGTTGTAGTGCGTGCTTTGTTTCTTGCTATCGGGTAAAAAAGTGGTTAGGTTTCGTTCTCAAAGTGTTAATGCATTTTTGAGGGGAAGTGCATAAGTCCGGCTTTAATCCGAGGGGGAATTTCTATGGTTGCCAGTGTTGGGCTGAAAAGACGTGTTTTGCGAGATGACGTTGTAGAGCATCTCGTAGGCAGCATTTTGAATGGGTTTCTGAAACCCGGAGAAAAGATCGTTGAAACAAGAATTTCGCGCGAGTTGCAGGTCAGTCAGGGCGCGGTCCGGGAGGCGATCCGGGACTTGACCGCCCGCGGTTTTGTTGAAACCGAACCCTACAAAGGCTCACGGGTTAAGATTCTGTCTTCCGGTGAACTTTATGAATATTTTGCAGTCAGGAGTGAGCTGGAACCTTTGGCTCTGGGCTGGGGGTTTGAGCTGGACAGGATTGATGTGGAAAGTCTGGCTGATAACGTTGAAAAGATGTTCTCAGGGGTTGAGCAGAAGGATATGGCTGCCGTAGGGCAGGCTGATCTGGATTTTCACCGGACCATAATGGAGTGTTCCGGCAATGGATCTCTTGTCCGTTCCTGGGAAGCTCTGGCCAACGACTACTGGATGTTCTCTCTGGTCAAGGATCATTTTGAAAAAGGAATGGACCTTGGCACACATGCTCAGGAGCATCAGGATATAGTGGCTGCCATTAACGCCGGGGATCTTGAATTGATGAAAGAGAGGCTTAAGAACCACTTTTCTCTTTAAACTCAATTTTCCGATCCACGGTTCAGCGCATGGCGGCGGCTATTTTTTTATGCTGCCGAAGATATTTGTTCTGCCGGGTGGAGCGGATGAAAGATTTCACTCCCTTCACCCCGCTTGTGTTCGCAGCAATCTGTTTGGCGGTAATTGCTTCATTTACGCTTGCCACCCTGCCCATGAGCACAACGTTGCACTGCACTGATTTTACGGCAATGTTGGCTCCCCATACGGAATTATCATTTAAAAGGGCACTTTTTACTGACGTCTGTATCAGGTAGTCGTCTGTCTTGCCGCATGCGCTTTCATCTTCCGCAAAGAGGTAGGTTGTCAGGGAGTTTACTTTTTTGTTGCTTTTGACGATTTTACGGATGCGCTGGAAATCTTCCTTTTCATCATATTCACCGACCACATAAACATGCCCGTTGTAGGCGTATGTGCTCAGATCCATTATGTTCAGTCCCTTTTCGTTGAGAATGTCGGACTGAATGCTGGTTTCGAGCATTTCGTCTTCTACGATGGTCTGGAATCCGCGTTCATCAGTGCTGATGGAGTAGGCGGTGTATACAGAACTGATTGAAGACGGGATCATCATCGGTCCTGGCAGCGGCGGTAAAAGTACCGAAGCGGAGCATCCGCTCATGCAGGTCAAAGCTGTAAGGGCAAGGCAAATAAGTAGTTTCCGCATCTCGTCATCATCCTTGATTAGAGTTTCTGAGATCAGGAAAAGCAAAAGCTGTGCCGTTTTGTTTTAAACGTATTTAATTAAGAAAATTTAACAGTTTATGGACTCTGTTTTTGTATGTGTGCTCAGACATTATAAGCTCCTGCCAATTTTTTGAAAGTTCTTTTTTCAGCTGCGGATTGTCTTTTATAAACTCGATTTTTGCCGGTAATTCGGCAGGAACGTTAAAAGTGCAATGTTTTAGAAGCTCTTCAGGAAAAATGGACATTCCCGGAGTATAATCACTGAGCAGGAATCCTCCGGTGGCCCAGACATCAAAATTGCGCTGGGTCAGGCCGCAGGGCAGCAGCGGGCTGGTCATATTCAGGCTGATTCCAGCCCCGGAGTAAATCCCCGGAAGTTCGGTAAAATAATCCACCGGGGGGCGCAGGTCAGCGTCGGGCAGGTATTGTTTCCAGCCCTCATCACCGAAAACGGTCAGTTCCTTTCCGGCACTCCGCAGGGCGAGTATCCGCCAGAGCAAACCCGATTGCTCGGTTCTGAATCCGGTGGAACGAACGTCTTTTCCGGGCCAGAATCGGGCGATATTGTCCCGCTTTGCCCACCATTCAAAATTCGGTTTGCTGTCGTTTTCGATTGCCTGCAGGACTGCTTTTTCATCTTCTATATTAAATGTACAGCCGGAGAAAAAATTATCTTTCTTCGGAAAACTGGAGCGGCCTACAAAAACCGTCCGCTCATCAAGCTGCGGACAGGGCTTGATATTCCCGTTGAAAATCGCCGGGTCAGCGGCAAGGGGCAGGTGGCCTACTTTTTTTGCTCCATGATCTTCAAGGGCTTGAATGAACCAGTGGTCGGTTACAAGGGTCGGAACTTCCTGCCAGTAATTTGATTTGATGCCCGAAATGACGTGGAAGGGGTTATCCACCATCCAGACTGCAGCTTTCACCCCGGCTTCGCGGAGCATGAAAAATGTTTCGCCTGCGTTATCCAGTCCGCTGAAGTTTATGCTCAGGAGTATTTCCGGCAGTTCGCCATCCAGCAGGTAGAGCAGGTTTTTGCGCATTGCATCCGGTTCGATAACCCTGTATGTGAAGCCCTCGGCATCGAAGGCGCGGCAGAGTTCCGGCACCAACAGTGAGTCCTCGTTGCCGGGAATCCAGATGGTTCTGCTGCGTTCTTTGCGCATTATTCCGGCCCGCGCCACGGTCAGCTTTGAGAGCAGCGGTTCCCAGAAAGAGGGAAACAAGCGTTTGCCGGGAGTGTACAGGATCACTCTGAATTCTGATAAATCCAATGCTGCGTCCGGGGTGATTTGCGTAAATCCGGTCGGGATTGTATACCCTTCGGGCAGTTGCGCGGCCAGTCCCGGGCATTCCATGTAATATAAATTTTCCGCCTGCGGGAACAGCTGTGTCGCCAATGCCGGATCGGGGCCGAGGCCGAGGAACAGAATATCTCCTGCGCCGCCGAGGTCCTGAAAATATCTCTCGCCTTCGGGAAGAGATTGCGGCTGGCCGGATTCGTTTTTTATACGGATTCTTTCGGGACGCTTCATTGCTTACGATACTTGGCTTGCAGGCCGTAATAAGTTAATTTCCAGACACCTTATAACGCAGTCGGTAGCAAAAGTCTTTTGCGGATCACTGCGAAACATAAATTCAGATTATGAAACAATATCGCGATCATTATTTTAAAAGGGCCAAAAAGGAAAATTATCCCGCCCGTTCCGTATACAAGCTTCAGGAACTGGACAAGCGGTTCAAGGTTTTCGCAAAAGGCCAGAATGTTATGGATCTCGGAGCCGCTCCCGGTTCATGGACCCTTTTTGCCGCCAAGAAGGTCGGGGACAACGGACGCGTGCTGGCAGTGGACATTCAGTCCACTGATACGGTTTTCCCTGAGAACGCAACATTTTTGCAGGCCGACGTATTTGAGGATTCCCCGGAACTGCTGGCTGCCATGGATAAGCAGCTGCCCTATGACCTGATTATCAGCGACATGGCTCCCAAGACAACCGGGGTGAAGTTTGCCGATCAGGCCAATTCTCTTGAGCTTTGCGAACGCGCACGGGATATCGTGCCCAGCAGGCTCAAAAAAGGCGGGCATTTTATCGTTAAAATTTTCGACGGGCCTGACGTGAAAGATTATATCGACTCCCTGCGGAAGATGTTTTCCAAGGTAAAACGGTTTAAGCCGAAGAGTTGCCGCGAAGAAAGCAAAGAGTTCTTCATAGTAGGACTTGGCTTTCGCGGCGGAGAAGAGTAAGAAGGTTGATTCATTATTTGCCTCCGGCGGCCCTGCCGGGGGCCTTAAACCCTTTTCCAAAAGGGTTTAAGAATCCCAAAACGTTTTAGTAGGCTTATTCTTTAGCTTGTTAGGACGGTCTTTGGATAAATAGTTGGCGAAGCCTTAATAAAAGGTTTTGAAGAGTCCAGAGAAACTTTTGCAAAAGTTTCTTTGGCCCCCGGAGGGCCGCCGGAGGCATCATTATATAAATACTGTCCCAGCAAAAAAAATATAAGCCGGGACTTTGATATTCTCAGGAGGAAAAAATGGCCGGACATAGTAAATGGGCTAACATCCAGCACAGAAAAGGTAGACAGGACGCCAAGCGCGGTAAGATTTTCACCAAAATGGCAAAGGACATCATCCTTGCAGCCAAGGGCGGAGGCGATCCGGCAATGAACCCCTCCCTGCGTCTTGCCATTTCCAAGGCGAAGGGCGTGAACATGCCCAACGACAAGATCGATACCGCCATCAAAAAAGGTACCGGCGAACTGGCCGGTGGCGATATTTCCGAAGTCATGTACGAAGGTTACGGCCCCGGCGGTGTAGCTGTGCTCATCGAAGCAGCCACCGACAACAAGAACCGTACTGTTGCCGAAGTGCGTCACGCCCTTGGTAAAGGCGGCGGCTCCATGGGTGAAGCAGGCTGCGTTGCATGGATGTTTGATAAAAAAGGCGTCATGGTTTTTGATGCTGAAAAGTACACCGAAGACCAACTGCTGGAAATCGGCCTTGAAGGCGGTGCAGAGGACGTAATCGCTGAAGACGATTCCCTCGAAGTACACTGCATGCCCGAAGATTTTACTGAAGTTCAGAAGGCTTTTGAGGCAGCCGAGTGCGAAGCCAAAAGCTCCGATCTCGCTTACGTGCCCAAGAACCTTGTTGAAGTTGACGTACCCACTGCCAAGAAGCTCATGAACCTCATGGAAAAGCTGGAAGACAACGACGACGTACAGAATGTACACGTCAACGCTGACTTCCCCGATGAGCTCATGGCTGAAATGGAAGACTAGATGGGTGAATCCGGTATTGTAATCATCGGCATTGACCCCGGAACCCGCGTTACCGGATACGGAATAGTGCGTGAGCTTTCCGGTCAGGTAACTTTAGTGGATGCCGGGACAATCCGCACCAATACCAAAAAGCCCATGTGCTCGCGGCTGGGGGAGATTTATTCCCGCATCGCAGAGCTTATAAAAGACCATTCACCGGACGAGGCGGCAATCGAAAATGCGTTTGTCGCCTCCAATCCGGCTTCGGCCCTCAAGCTGGGGCAGGCCCGTGGTGCGGCCATGGCTGCCTGTGCTGTCTCCGGCCTTGTTGTTTCGGGGTACGAACCCACCAAGGTCAAGAGTAACCTTGTGGGCAGCGGACGGGCCGATAAGTCTCAGGTCGCTTTCATGGTGGAGCGTATCCTCGGTGTGAAGAACACCAAGTGGGCCAACGATACCACCGATGCGCTGGGCATTGCGATCTGCCATCTCAATGAACGAAGATTCGCAAAGGTAGCCGGAAGATGATCGCCTATATCCACGGTAAGCTGCTTGAGGCCACAGACAAATCCTGCATCATCCTCACTCCCGGTGGAGTGGGCTATGAACTTTTCCTGACCCTCACCGCAATCTCCACCCTGCCGGAATCCGGTTCGGATGTGACCTTTTATGTTCACTCCGTGATTCGTGAGGACGCTTTCGATCTTTACGGTTTCCCCTGTTTTGATGACCGCGAAGTTTTCCGCACCCTTATTTCCGTGGACCGTCTCGGTCCCAAAAAGGCCTTGGCCATCCTTTCCCAGTTCGGCCCCAAGGACTTGCAGGATTTAGTCTTCCGCGAGGATGTGAAGACCCTGTCCATCGTTCCCGGTATCGGACCCAAGTCCGCACGACAGATTCTCTGGTCCCTGAAGGACAAGATGGAAAATCTCAAATCCGCCACCGTGCGCAGCGGTGCCTGCCCGGTTGAAGGTGACCGCAGTGAATTCCTCGACGCCCTTTCCGGTCTGCGCAACCTCGGTTACGGGGATGAGGAAGTGCGCGAAATCCTCAAGGAAATCTTCGAAGAGGAACCTGATCTTGACGCCGGTGGAGCTATCCGCGTAGCTTTGAAAAAGATTTCCCAGAACAAATAATTTTTCAGCAGGAAGCACCGGAATATGATGGAAAACAACGGTTCAGACGATCACATCAGACCGCAACGCTTGGCCGATTTTATCGGTCAGGACGATCTACGCGATAACCTAGATGTCTTCATTCAAGCTGCGCGCGGGCGCGGCAATGCCATGGACCACGCCCTTTTCTACGGCAACCCCGGTCTGGGTAAAACAACCCTCGCCCGGATCATCGCATCCGAGCTGGGAGTCAATCTCATTTCCACATCCGGTCCTGTTCTGGAGCGCAGCGGAGACCTCGCCGCCATCCTGACCAACCTTTCGCGCAACGACATACTTTTCATCGATGAAATCCACCGTGTGCCCGCCAACGTAGAGGAAGTGCTCTACCCGGCCATGGAGGATTTCAACCTCGACCTGATCATCGGGCAGGGACCTGCCGCCCGCACCGTAAAGATTGACCTTGAGCCGTTCACTCTGGTGGGTGCCACAACCCGCCTCGGACTGCTCACCTCACCGCTTCGTGACCGTTTCGGCTGCATTTTTCGCTTGGAATTCTATTCCCCGGAAGAGTTGGCCCGCATCGTCACCCGCGCCGCCAGAATCTTTGACCTCAAGGTCACCGACGAAGGCGCGCTCATCATCGGCAAGCGTTCCAGAGGCACACCGCGTATCGCCAACCGTCTCCTGCGCAGGGTGCGTGATTTCGCCACCGTGCATGGTGACGGGGTAGTAACAGGCGAACTGGCTGACATGGCCCTGAACAAGCTGGATGTCGATCCGTTGGGTCTCGATTACATGGACCGTAAAATCCTGACCATCTTGATCGACCAGTTCGGTGGCGGTCCCGTGGGTGTAAAGACCATCGCCGTGGCCTGTTCCGAGGAAGTACGGACCATTGAGGATATTTACGAGCCTTACCTGATCCAGTGCGGTTTTCTGAAGCGAACCCCTAGAGGGCGCGTTGCTACTGCCCGGGCTTATCAGCATTTGCAGAAGGTTGCGTCCAGTCGTGATGCCGGGGGGCAGGGGAGTTTGTTTTAGGGTATCTAGGGTAAATTTATAGTTTGAATTGCAAAGCCTGTTCGGGGCTTTGCTTTTTTTTCGCGGAGAGTAAATGTCCATAAGGTTAAAATTAATAATGGCGGTGGCCGCTATTCTGGTTGGCGCATTCGTTCTTATCAGTTTGTTCAACTACAATGTTTCACGCAAAAATATTCATGATGAGATCGTCTATTCCGCCTTGCCACTGACTCGCGATAACATATATTCGGAAATTCAGTCCGGGATCATGCGTCCTGTTTTTGTTTCATCACTCATGGCGAACGATACCTTTCTTCAGGATTGGACAGCTTATGGAGAGAAAAATCCGGATGCTGTTCAGCGTTATTTGAATGAAATCAAAGAAGAGTACGGTTTTTTCAGTGCTTTTTTTGTCTCAGCCAGTACCAGGAAATATTATCATCCCGGTGGGGTTCTGAAGAAGGTTTCCGAACAGGACAGGCACGATGTCTGGTTTTATGATTTTATTGAGTCCGGTGAAAAATATGATCTGGATGTTGATACCAACGAGGTAGCGGATAATATTCTGACCGTTTTTATTAATCACAGAGTTGAAGGCAAAGACGGCAAGTTTCTAGGAGTTGCCGGTGTTGGCCTTAATATGGATAAGGTTTCAAAGCTTTTGGATAGTTTTTCAAAGAAGTACTCCAAAGAGATTTTTCTGGTTGATTTAGACGGTGTGATCCAGATGCACAGTAATGTGCATTTGATCGAAAAGGCAAATATTAAAGATTTGCCGGGTATTGAAACAGTTGCCCATAAGCTGTTGGCCTCCAATAGCGAACCGGCGATATTTGAGTTTTCTGTAGATGGAGACAAGAAATATTTGACCACTCGCTATATTCCTGAATTCGAATGGATTCTTGTCGTTCAGCAGAGTGAAAACGCAGCTCTTGGAACTGCCCGCGATAACCTGTCCCGAACTCTGCTTGTTGGTGGGGGCGCGACCCTGCTGATTCTTTTCTTGAGCATTCTGACTATTAACCATTTTCAAATACGTCTGGAAAAGCAGGCCGGAACAGATGCCCTGACCGGAGTTGCCAACCGCCGTTTGTTTGAACAGCGGTTTGATGCTGCAATGGCTAATTTTCGTAGGAAAGGAAATCCATTTTCGCTTATTCTGCTTGATATTGATGATTTTAAGAACATCAATGATCTCTGTGGACATCTTAAAGGCGATACCATCATTAAAGATACTTCACGTGCCATCAGTTCAGCTATCCGCAATGATGACTTTTGCGCCCGTTGGGGCGGAGATGAGTTCATCATTTTGGTGGACGGGAAAATGTCCATAGCCATGAACGTGGCAGAACGCATTCGCTCTTCTGTTTACAACAGCTACAAATGCAATAACGTTTCTCCCGCAGCTGACGAAATTAAGATCACAGTCAGTTGCGGTGTGTCCGAGTTTCAGGATGGAGATACCCTTGATTCGTTTGCACTGCGTGCTGATAAAGCTATGTATGAATCAAAAGTGCAGGGTAAGGATCGGGTTGCTGGGGGGTAGGGGAGTTTGTTTTAGGGTAAGGTTGGGTTTGATATTCAAATAGAAAAGGCTGGTTTTCGTGTAGAAAACCAGCCTTTAATTATTTTGAAGACGGTATCTGTAGTAGCGGCAATAGAACAGGAGTAAACCCTAGTCTTGCCGACAAAGCGAAGGCGTGCTCTCTCAAATAAGGGTATAGTAGCAATGGAGCATTATGCCGTGCCCAATGGTCTATATGTTCAATATCAAATTGTTCTGTGTCTACTTCAAAATGACCTATTAATTCAACTTTTAACG
This sequence comes from Desulfovibrio sp. JC010, assembly GCF_010470675.1. Classification (NCBI taxonomy): domain Bacteria; kingdom Pseudomonadati; phylum Thermodesulfobacteriota; class Desulfovibrionia; order Desulfovibrionales; family Desulfovibrionaceae; genus Desulfovibrio; species Desulfovibrio sp. JC010. The sequence goes on along the minus strand of NZ_VOIQ01000002.1, from coordinate 132,302 downwards.
CAAAAGGAGGATTTTCTTGATTGCATTTCTCTGTACCGATCTCAATGTTCACACCTACTGAAATTGATCTTTCTTCTTTATCAAATTCAGAGTGACCAAATTCAAAAGAAAATGAATCCCCATCAGCCTGAACATTAGGCTCAGGAAAAGCGAAAGCTTCAGCTTCAAGTTTTTTGACACCAACTGAAACAAGCTGAATAGGGTGAACCTTCATGTCTGACATATTATAATCCTTATGCGGCCTTAGCGTACTCAGCGCAGTCAAAACAACTATGCTTAAAGTCAAATGCTTCAAAGACAATATCATCAAATGCGCTGGATGAACTTGAATTTCTAGTTTGTCCCTTGTATCTGTTTAAAAGGGATACATGAATATTGCTATAGAATTCATAATCTGTTTCGATTAAATTCTTTTCGAACACTTCGTTGGTCATTCCATCGAAGTGTTCGTCAATTAATCCCTTAAGGTATTCAAACGTAAGATTTGTCATGAAATACCTCCTTTAGCTTCTTGCAATTCTAAAATATTTTTTTGCTCTCTGACGCAAATATAAATTTCATTCTTACGGGGAATGACTCCATTTTTAACTAGAGGATTATGATACCCTTTACGAAATCCTTTCGGAATGGAGCACCTTACCGTTTCTATTTGCGTGCATATTTTTTCTACCATATAATTTATCACAAAGGCATCGGTCATGTCGCGTCCTTTGCCCATATATTCAAGTTGGCTTTTTAAGTGGGTAAAAGCCATTTCGTGTTCTGCGTTATGAAGATCAAAACACGAGCCAAGTTGAATTTTAGCTTGAATAACGGTGATATCTATGCCGTGTTTATTTTCAGCCCAATCAATAGCGGATTTTTTTGACGCTTCGTAAAAATAAACACCCTTACCCAAAAAAGATTTATCATCACTTTCAACGAAGGTTTGAGTCCTTAAAATTTCCTCTGCGGCTTTAGCTGAAGTGCCGTGAAAAGCGTCAGGGATAATTTTATCGGTGAATTCGAAATTTAAAATACTCATTGCCTCGCAATTTTGAACAGTCTTAATGAAAATTGTCCAAAAAATAGTGGGTAAGCTTTCCGCTAATTGGTTCGTCTGCAAAAGTAAATAAAAATGTTGATTAGGGATAACCTAAACAACATTTTCTTTTTTGATATATATCTTGTGAATAAAAAGTCAAATCCCTAATCCACATCAGGCACAATCTTACAAATATACCCGGTCAATAAATCAAACAAATCCTTTGAACGATTGTTAAACCGAAATTCTAACTCTTTCAGATATAAGGGAAAGCGGTGCGGGGATATACCCTTGTAACGCTTGAAACGCTGACGTGCGAATTGCCAGAATTCACCGCCGGAAATTTCTATGTGCGGGGTGATGTCCGGGTATTTGCGGATGTAATCGAGCGGCAGGGAATCGTCTCCGCAGAGGATCAGGGAATCGTATTTCTGGTAGCGGTCGGTGTGGATGATGGACCCGTGGCGGACCAGCTTGAGGTGGAAGTTGTGGTTGAAGTGGAATACCGATTCCGCAGTGATGTTCTGCATTAAATCGATGAACACCCAGCCGTTTTTTTCCATTATTCCGAATACGGGAATGGTCCCGGTTACTTTCTTGGAAGGTACCCCGGTCAGTTTTTTGTTCTTGAGATGGGTGTGCAGCCCGGTTTCCGGACTGAGCAACTGCTGGGCATCGATTGCCTGTGCTAAGATTGCGAACCTGAGCGCGGTGATGGCCTTGTAGGTGGCGTTGTAGGAAAGTTCCAGATCAAGAGAGATGGCGTGGGCGGTGTGGTCTTCGGCGAACATCTGGATCAGGCGCACCCATTCGCGGGAGGAAAGGCCGCCGTTGTTGATCCAGCGACCGCTGAAATCCTGAAAGGTGTACTTGCAGGAAGAGCAGCGGTAACGCTCGCCGTTTAAGTTGTAGAGCTTGTGCTCCCGGCAGCGGGGGCAGAAGGCTTTGCGGTCACCGAGGGCTTTGTGCAGCAGGAAATTTCTGGCTTCCTCTTCGGAGGAGCTCAGACGCGCCAGCAGTTCATCCCTACTTTCAGAAACAGCATTCATGACTGATCCTTCTATCCGCCTATGGCCGACATCTGTGTTTCGCATACACCTTCACATCCTGATGATCTTTGTTCTAGGAGATGGTACCCCAGCGGTTTGTCCATGGTGGCCTCCGCTATGACCATGCGTACGGCATCGTCATCCATGTCCGGGTTCCTTAAAATTTCACGCAGTCCGTAGGTCTTGTCGGAAAAAAGACAGGTCCGCAGCTGGCCGTCGGAAGTGATGCGCAGCCTGTTGCAGGTGGCGCAGAAATGTGAACTGACCGGGGAAATTAATCCCAGCCTTCCCTTGCCGCCTTCGATGGAGTACATGCGCGCGGGGCCGTGGTTTTCCGGCCTGACCTTTATTTTTTCCAGTGCGGCGTGCTGGCGACCCTGTTCGAGGATATCGTCAGCAGACCAGAATCTGCTGTCGGATTTGGTGTCATCGCCCATGGGCATGAACTCGATGAAACGCATGTCGATGGGATTCTCTTTGGCAAAATCGATGAATGAACCTAGTTCTTTATCATTGATGCCTTTCATGGCCACGGCATTGACCTTGATCTTGATCCCGGCGGAAAGGCAGGCTTCGATGGTTGCCAGTACATCATTTAAATGATCACGTCCGGTCACTTCCTTGAAAGTCTCACGGTCAAGGGTATCCAGCGATATGTTCAGCCTGTTGACCCCGATTTTTTTAAGCTCCGGCACCAGCGGTTCAATGAGTGTTCCGTTGGTGGTGATGCGCAGGTCCAGTTCCGGATGGTTTTTCATGACCGCGGCGATGAAATCCATGAATCCCCGGCGGGCAAAGGGTTCGCCTCCGGTGAGCCGCAGTTTGGTGATGTTCATGGTCGCGGCAATATCCACCAGCCGCAGCATTTCCTCGTAGCGCAGGATGTTCGGGTGGGGGATGAACTGGAAATCCTTGGTCACGCAATACATGCAGCGCAGGTTGCAGCGGTCGGTAACGCTCAGCCGCAGATAGCTGACGGTCCGGCCTATCTTGTCGGTGAGTACCATTTTAGAATCCCCAGACGGACAGGGTGCCCCGGGTGTAGCCTTCTTCTGCTGCTACAAAATCCAGCGGCAATGATTCAAGATCATTAAGGGCCGGAATGGAAACTTTAGCCACTTCACGAAAATCCGTGGTTTTCATGTAGGTCTTGCAGGATTCGCAGACATCAACCCGGTAGCCCGGTGCTTCTTCCACAGTGAAAAATTTGAGGTTTTCCGCGTTGGTGTTGTCGCAGTAGGCACAGGCCATGCGGCGGACCCGGTACTCGGTATGGCAGAAGGAACAGCTGGCGTAGCGGAAGCCCTGCTTGTGGTGCAGGGTGTGCATGAAGGCTACGGAGCCGCAGATGGGACAGTGTCCGTGCTGGTGCGGCGCGGGCTGCTCCAATTCGAAATCAAGTTCACCGTTGTCCGGTCTCTGAGAGGTGTCGGCTTCAAGTTCGGGCAGTTTTTCGGCCAATGCTGCGGCAACTGTCTTAATGGAGGGGGTCAGCGCGGACTGGACGAGAAAACTGAGAGCGCGTGGAGCCTCAGGCATTTTTTCCGCCCAGCCGAGGAAAAATTCATCATCGGTTTCAAGATAGGCTTTGATGGCCTGCTTCAGGTCCAACTCACCGGATTCGATTGCGGCGTTGATTGTTCCGGCTGCATCAGCAAGGGGTCCTTCTTCTTTACTGACCAGCGTGGAAATTTTGCTGATCAGCTCCTTGCACTGTTCAAAATCGTAAGTGAAATTCTCGCGGGCAAGCAGGGGGCGTCCCTGCAGATTCTGGTCTGCGGGGGTAAGTTCGCTGGGGATTTCCGGGGCGGAGTGCTGCTGCGCTTCCAACTGGATTGCTGCTACATTGGAGATCAGATTTACAAGCTCTTCGGGGAGGAAGGGCTTTTCCCGCAGCTCGGATACCTTGGCATCCAGCTGTTCTTTGGCACTGCTGTAATCAAAATTCATTATAAAAAACACTCCTTAAGGGAATCCGGTTGTAGGATTGACCGGATTGGTTTCATTCCTGTTAAAAAAAACATATGCCTTATCGGCACAGGCTGCATAGGAGTGTTAATTAATCACGATTTGGCACAAAGTCTAATCGATTATTTTAATAAGATATTATGGTTGATTTGGCAGAATAAAAATTGAAGGCTTTTATACCGGGCTACAAACCTTTGATCCGGCCCTGATCACTATAGACCCAGAAACTGTCTTTACTGATGTTGCCGATGAGGGTGATGCCGATTTTTCGGGCCAGTTCCACGGAAAAGCTGGTTGCCACGGCAGTGGAGGCCAGTACGGGAACGCCGATGCGCACCGCCTTGAGCAGGATTTCCGAAGCCACCCGCCCGGTGGAAACGATCATTTTGCCGTCTGTGGGTACATCTTCAAGGAAGCACTGGCCTACGATCATGTCGATGGCGTTGTGGCGGCCGATATCTTCACGGAAGTAAAGCATCTCTTCAGGCGTGCACAGGGAGGAATTGTGGCAGCCGCGTGTTTTTGTGTACAGGGTGGAGCGGGAATGCAGCTCATTGGCGTGTTTCAGAATCTGCTTCGGGGTGACAGTGAGTCCGGACTTAATGGTCCGTTTGGAAATGGTGGAGACATTGCGCCCGAAATTGGTGCCCTTGCCGCAGCCGGAAGTGATGGAATATTCCAGCACCCGTCCTTTCCAAGGGTCGTGACTTGTGGTCACATCGGCAATGATGCGGTCCTCGTGTTCGGTCATTTTCAGATCAATGATCTGGTCGCGGGAGGAAATGTAGGCATCGGATTTAAGAAAGCCCACGGCAAGATAATCCGGGTAGCGGGCCGTAGTCAGCAGGGTGACTACTTCGCGTCCGTTCAGATTGATGGTCAGGGGGATTTCAAGGATGCTTCTGATTTCCTTATCCTTGAATTCACCATTCGAATATTCTTGAATTTTATAGCTGAAACTTTCGTTCATCATGCTCCGCCTGATATATTTAAGACAGCATAGGCGCAACGCAGTTTGCGGGCAAGCCCTTCCTTTTTTACGCCTGTTTCAGCACATTTATGGTGCAAAAGCAGGTTAAGAACAAGAGTATAATTGTGCTTGTATTGACATAGAGCTATGTTTCTGATCTACATTTAAGCTGGTCCCGGCTGTATTGGCGTGGCCGTAATCTGCGGATGAACTGATTTTTATAAATTTTAAAACAGAGTTCTTTTTGGAGGAAACATGAAGAAATTTAAAGTATTGCTGCTCGCTCTTGCTCTCGTCTCCCTGCTCGTTGCTCCGGGACTGGTCAAGGCTGAAACCCTGATGATGGCCACCACCACAAGTACAGACAACACCGGTCTGCTGGATGATCTGGCTCCCATGTTCAAAAAGGACACCGGCATTGAACTGAAGTGGACCGCAGTTGGCACCGGTAAAGCTCTCAAAATGGGTCAGAACTGCGACGTGGATGTTCTTATGGTACACGCTCCCGCTGCTGAGAAAAAATATGTTGATATGGGCGCACTTAAAGACCGCCGCGAAGTTATGTACAACGATTTCGTAATCATCGGCCCTGCTTCCGATCCCGCTGGTGTTAAAGGTCTCCCCGTTGTGCAGGCCATGAAAGGTATCGCCGATGCCAAGGCTCCTTTTGTCAGCCGTGGTGACAACTCCGGTACCAACAAAAAAGAAATTTCCCTCTGGAAAGTCGCCGGCATGGCTGTTCCCGATAAAGCAAAATGGTACATCCAGACCGGTCAGGGCATGATCAAAAGTATCACCGTTGCTGAAGAACGTGACGGCTACATCATGACCGACCGCGGTACCTACATCAAGTACACCGCCAACAAGAACGGCAACCCCGAACTGAAAGTTCTGGTGGAAGGCGACAAGACTCTCTTCAACCAGTACAGCGTGCTGGCCGTTGATCCCAAGAACTGCAAAAATGCCAAGTACGAACTGGCTACCAAGTTCTCCGAGTGGATGGCTTCCCCCAAAACCCAGAAAGCTATCGGCAACTTCAAGCTGCTCGGTAAAAAGCTCTTCATCCCCAACGCTAAATAATTAACGCCTTCGGCGACCAGAGAGGGAAAACTTTTCCAAAAGTTTTCCCTCTCTGGACTCTCCCTTTCAAAACGTTTTAATAAGCTTCGCTCTTGTGGTCGGAAAGGCCGTTTGTTATTATTAGTGTTAGAGTAAAAGGGGAGGCTTCATTAATTTATGGATTTTATTTTAAACGGTTTCTGGCAGGCGTTCGTGCTGCTCTTTTCCGCTGACCCGGAAACCTATTCCGCCATTTATACCACGGTCTGCGTGACCACCATTTCCATCAGTGCCACCCTGATTCTCGGTGCGCCGCTGGGGTTTCTGCTCGGCTATCACGAATTTCCCGGCAAAAGGGCAATCCGCCTTATTGCCGATACCCTGCTTTCTTTTCCCACTGTTGTTATCGGGCTGCTGGTTTACGCCATGCTTTCCCGCCGCGGCCCCATGGGCGAAATGGAGCTTCTGTTCAGCATACCCGGAATAGCCGTGGGCCAGACACTGCTCGGCCTGCCCATTGTCATCGCCATGATGGCCACAGCGGTGGAGAATCTCGACCTACGCCTCAAGCAGACCCTGCTGACCCTCGGTGCCTCACACAGCCAGATTTTGCGCACCACCCTCTGGGAGGCCCGTTACAGCCTTATCCTAGCGGCAGCAGCGGCCTACGGGCGTATTGTCTCCGAGATCGGTATTTCCATGATGGTGGGCGGCAATATCAAATGGCACACCCGGACCATCACCACTGCCATTGCCCTTGAAACAGGCAAGGGAGAATTTGCCATGGGTATCGCGCTTGGGCTGGTGCTGATGATGATTGCTTTTGCGGTCAATTATTGCATGTCCGGTGTCCGTAAAAGGGCAGGGCAGTAATGAAGGAATTATACAGACTTAAGCAGGTCCGGCAGCGTTACAACGGACGTCTGGTGCTTACGGTGGATGAATTCTCCGTTAATGAAGGTGACATTGTCGGGCTGGCCGGACATAACGGCAGCGGTAAGAGTACCCTCATGCGCATGCTCGCTTTTCTGGAAAGTCCTGATTCGGGCTCTCTTTTTTATGACGGCAGGGAGATAGAGGAACCGGAACATTCATTGCGCCGCGAAGTGACCATGCTTACTCAGGAGCCGTACCTGCTTAAGCGTTCCGTTGCCGCAAACGTTGCATACGGACTTGAATTGCGCGGGGAAAAGAATGTTCACGACAAGGTTTGCCATTCCCTTTCAAAGGTAGGTCTGGCACCTGATAAATTCATGCACCGTCATTGGTTTGAGCTTTCCGGCGGGGAGGCCCAACGGGTGGCTCTGGCCGCGCGGCTGGTTCTGAACCCAAGGGTGCTGCTCCTTGACGAGCCCACAGCCAGCCTTGATTTTGAATCCACGCAACTTATCCATGACGCCGCTGTTTCCGCCCGTGATGAGCAGGGAACTACGCTTGTCATCGTCAGCCATGACCATCCCTGGCTGGAGGAAGTTGCTGATACTATTTTTTATCTTTCAGCCGGGCGCATGGCCGGTTGATGCACCGTTTTAAGCAGGTCATTTACTGTTTTTACCGGGGAGAATGTGCTGAGCGGCACTTCAACGAAAATAGTGGTCCAGTCAGCCATGGACCCGTTCCAGAGTCCGGGCAGCTCCATTGCCTTGAGTTCCTTTCCGTCCTTTGATTTCACGGATATGAATCCGGAATCCTTGTCTATTCTTTCCAGCAGATTGAAAGGTTTGCCTTCATGGTCACGCAGCCCGCAGATGATATCCACCGGGTTGAAATGTGTTGCCTTACTCATACATTCAGCCTGATCCGGATTATCAAGATCGACCTGGCTTTTTTCTACAATCTGCCTTGATGGTTCTCCGTCCGATCCAAGCACCCAGAAAGGTCCTCCGCCGGGTTCTCCGGTGTTTTCCACCATGCCGCATACTCTGATCGGGCGGTCCAGTTTAGCAAGCAGCCATGTAGCTTTTTGCTCATGTTCCATGGAATTGTAGGAGTCCGGAAGTTCCATGTTCAGACGTCCGGCCATAAAGTTCTCTACTGAATTCAGCCCGGTGGGCTGTTCCTGCTTCAGGCTGCGGATGTGGCCGAATATTTCATTCTGCAATTCCACCAGCAGTCCGCCGAGAATTTGTTTGTACTCGATGGTGTCTCCTTTTAAATGGTCCGGGGCCACATTGTCGATGTTCTTCAGAAATACAATGTCTCCTTCCAGTTCGTTCAGGTTGACCAGCAATGCCCCGTGTCCTGCCGGTCTGAAAAGCAGTCTGTCGTCGCTGGTGCGGAATCCTTCTCCGCTCAGATCAACGGCAATGGTGTTGGTCTGCTTGCGTTGTTCGGAATATGAAATCCGGAAATCCATTTGCGGATACCGTTTGAGTGTCTCAGATACGTGCTTTTCAATTCTTTCCCGGTGGTCCGGCGAGACCGTGAAGTGGACCCGGACGATGTTTTCCCTGTCTCTGGCATATTCAATTGCTTCGGCAATATGTTCTGCAAACGGGGTCCGAGAATGGTCTTCATAGCTGTGGAAGGGGATCAGTCCTTTGGGCAGTGCTCCGTAACTCAAGCCTTGCGGGCTGAGCACATGGTGCAGGATGGTTCTGAAATCGTTGCTTCTGCGGGCTGTCTCCAGATCAATTCCGTGGTCAGCCATAATCTTCTGCAGCTCGGCATAAAAGGCGAATTTATCCAGTGAATCAATGAAAGTGCGGCAAAAGACGACGTTTTCAGTGCTTCCTTTGAGGTCTGAAATTTCATCTTCAGAAGAATTGTAGACCGCCAGCAGGGATTTGAACATGCGGGTCGCGGCCCCTGATGCCGGGACGAATTTGGTTATCCGTCCTTCCTGCACAGCCTGTTTGTACGATTCGAGCAGTCCAGGACGTTCTTCGTCAGCAATGATGGTTATGCCGTCACCGGGAGTGCATGGTTTAAGCAGCGGAGTGCTTGGGAATCCGTCCCGGAATCTTTGAATCTGTTCGATTATCTGTTCTTCAGCAACACCGCTGTCCATAATCTGCTGGATAACTTTTTCAGCTTCTTTGAGTAAGACTTCCAAATTTCCAGTGCTGTTTCGGGTGGTTGATGATTTCATGCGGCTTACCTCTGCTCTGTGGTCGGATATTAAATTTGTTGGTTTATATGGAAATGTATTTTTGCTGGTTTGCTTATAACATTTTGTTGATAGCTGCGCCATAACCGGGAGTACAAAATACTCCTCTATTTCGGATTGCAGATGTTTCAAGTGGATTTAGCCCCTGCAAGATGTTATCTTGGGTCTAATCCCCGAAGCAGCCTAAGTCGCAGGAGGAGCCATGAAAAACACCGTCTTTAAAATCAAGAAGAAAAACGACCGTGAGAGTTTGCTCTCGGATATCAAGGATCATGTTGTTTATTCGCTGAGCAAGGAAGTGAAAGATGCCAGTGAATGGGACGCAGGCAAAGCACTAGCTCTTGCATTGCGTGACAGGCTGGTGGAGCGGATGATTGAAACCCGCGACCGTTACCGCAAGGTGAAGGCCAAGCGCATGTATTACTTCTCCATAGAATACCTGCTGGGACGTTGTCTGGGTAATTCCCTGTGCAATATGGAGCTTCTGGATGTCTGCGAGGATATTTTCAAAGACCTCGGATTTGATCTGGATGAAGTCCGGGCCAGTGAGCGCGATCCGGCCCTCGGTAACGGTGGGCTGGGCAGGCTGGCGGCATGTTTTCTTGATTCTCTGGCAACCCTCGATCTGCCCGGTTGCGGATATGGAATTCACTATGAGTACGGTTTGTTCCGCCAGTCCATTCACAACGGGTATCAGAAGGAGCTGGCCGATTACTGGATGAAAACCGGTATGCCGCTGCAGATTGCCCGTCCCGACCAGTCAGTGATTGTGCCGCTTTACGGCAGGGTTGAGAGTGCGGTTTCCCCCAGCGGTGAATACCTGCCCATGTGGGTGGACTGGGATGACATTATAGGTGTCCCCTACGACGTTCCGGTGGTCGGCTATGGCGGCAACACTGTTAATTATCTGCGTCTGTTTGCCGCCCGTGCTTCTGAAAATTTCGACATGGATATTTTCAACCACGGCGACTATATCCGGGCCGTGCAGCGCAAGGTTGAGTCGGAGATGGTTTCCAAGGTGCTCTATCCCACGGAATCGGTCTCTTTCGGAAAGGAACTCCGGCTGGTGCAGGAATATTTTCTCGTGGCCTGCGGTCTGCGTGATATTACCCGCAGATTCATGGCTCAGAACAAGAATTTTGAAGAATTTGCCGATTACGTAGCCATCCAGCTTAATGACACCCATCCGGCCCTGACCGTGGTGGAGCTGATGCGCTATCTTGTGGATGAACGGCGCATCGAGTGGGAAAAAGCATGGGAAATAACCCGTGCCACCTGTGCCTATACCAACCATACCCTGCTGCCCGAGGCTTTGGAACTTTGGTCTGTTTCTCTGATTGAAAAGGTCCTGCCGCGTCATTTGCAGATCATTTATGAAATCAACAGCCGTTTCCTGAAAAAGGTGAAATCCAGATATCCCGAGAATACTGACAAGCTGCGTCGCATGTCTTTAATCTGTGAGGATGGAAGTAAAAACGTGCGTATGGCAAATCTTGCGGTTATCGGTTCCCATTCGGTGAACGGGGTTTCCGAGCTTCATTCGGAGCTGGTCAAGACCCGGCTGTTTCCTGATTTCCATGAATTGGAACCGGAGAAATTCAACAACAAGACCAACGGGGTCACCCCGCGCCGCTGGCTGCTCAAGGCCAACCCCGCGCTTTCAGGTCTGCTGACCGACTTTCTGGGCAAGGGCTGGATAACAGACCTTGGAGAACTGCGTCGGCTGGAGGGGCTGGTCAACGACAAGGGTTTCCGGGCCCGTTTCATGAAAGCCAAGCGGGCCAATAAAGTCCGGCTGGGTAATTTCATTAAAAAAACGCTGGATATCGATGTTTCCCCGGATTCCATTTTTGATATTCAGTCCAAACGTATCCATGAATACAAACGCCAGCTGCTGAATGTGCTGCATATCATGCATCTTTATCTGGAGCTGGTGGATAATGAGGTGGAGCCCTCCTGTGCGCGGACCTTTATCTTTGCGGGCAAGGCTGCCCCGGGTTATTGGGAAGCCAAGCAGATTATCAAGCTGATCCATTCAGTGGCGGACGTGGTCAACAACGATCCCAGAACTGAAGGACTGATCAAGGTGGCCTTTGTGCCCGATTACCGGGTTTCCCTTGCCGAGAAGATCATCCCGGCCTGTGATGTGAGTGAGCAGATTTCCACTGCCGGAACCGAGGCTTCAGGCACCGGAAATATGAAATTCGCCATGAACGGGGCATTGACCATAGGCACATACGACGGTGCCAACATAGAAATGCTGCAAGAGATCGGTGCGGACAATTTTTATTTGTTCGGCCTTAAGCAGGAAGAGGTCGATAAAAAGCTGCGCAACTCCAGCTACCACCCGCGGGAAATCTACAACCGGAGTCCGGAAATCAGGCAGGTTCTCACCGCCCTGCAAAAGAACAGGTTTTCACCCAATGAACCGGATTTATTCCGCTGGGTCGTGGATAAGCTGCTTTCCGATAACGAGCAGTATATGCATCTGGCTGATTTTAAATCGTACATTGCCGCCCAGAAGCGGATCGATAAGGATTACGCGGACAGAGAGCTATGGGCCGGAAAGGCGATACTGAATACCGCGCGCATGGGTAAATTCTCAACAGACAGGACCATGCGTGAATATGCGGAAGATATATGGAATATAAAATCTGTGAAGGGCTGATTTTATTAAGGTAAAACCGCAGGGATTGTCTAAACGATCCCTGCGGTTTTTTTATTTGGTAGGCTTAACTTTTTTCAAGCGTACGGCTGTTCCGTAGCAGGAGTAAAATTTGTCGCCTTCAGGGTGGAAGGAGACTGATTCCCGGTAGCCGACGATGGCATCGGCGTTGGCGTCGATGGCCTGTGCGATGAGACCGTAGAATGCGTTGTCGAAATTGTAGCTTCTGCAGACAATGAGACCGAATGTTCCCAGAACTTCCCGGTTGGGGACTTCTTCAGTGGTCACAATTTTTACCTTGCCGCCTAGATACATGGTGCGGGCCATATCAAGACGCTGGTCTTTTTTGGCGTCCTCAATGGTCCTGCTTGGTTTGCGGTTGGGGCTTCCGAACATTAATGCCATATTTGAAATCCTTTTTTACAGTCAGAATTGATTGATGATTTCTGCCTCAAATATGATTTAATTTCAACTGAATCAATCGTAATCCTTTTCCAGCATTGAAATTTCCTTAAAGAGCAGTTCCAGTTTCTTAGAGGTATTTTCAAGGGCTTCCTGTGCATCTTTCAAGAGATCCGATTTGCATGCTTTCTCCAGATCCAGTGTTGCCATGGCCAGTTCCTGTGCGGAAATGTTCGCTGCTGAGCCTTTCAGGGTGTGCGCTTTGTCCCCGGCTTCCTTAAGCTGGTTATTGCGGAGCAGGGTCTGCATTTCCTCGCTGAAATTCGAATTGTATTCTTTGAAGTTGCGCAAAATACTGACCAGAATTCCCATGTCTCCGCCGATGCGTTCCAGCACTTCCTCCATGTTTATTTCCCGGCATTCCATGGATTCTGGAGCTTCCTGTGCTGAAATCGAAGTCGAGGCAGGGGGGACGGGAGCTTTTTCTTTTATTGTTTGGTTTTCAGGCAGGTGGCTGCGGATAGTGGCGATCATCAGCTCTTTATCAATGGGTTTGGGTATGTAATCATCCATACCTGATTCAAGGCAGCGTTCCTTGTCGCCGCGCATGGCGTGGGCGGTCATGGCTATTATGGGCAGTTCGGTAAGGCCGAGTTCATTGCGGATTATGTCTGTTGCCTCATAACCGTCCATTTCCGGCATCTGAATATCCATGAGGACTATGTCGTAGCTCGCTTCCTGTACCATTTTTACGGCTTCCTTGCCGTTGGATGCGGCATCGATTTCTATGCCGGTGGGCAGCAGGATCTGCTCGGCCACCTGCTGGTTGATGGGATTGTCTTCCACCAGCAGCAGATTGTAGTTCCGGAATTCGTTTTCAACCGGTTTGGATGGTTCGTATGAATATTCTTTGGGCACTTCGTACCCAAGAGTTTCCAGAATGGAATTGAAAAGAGTGTTCTGTTTCAGGGGCTTGCTTATCATCCTGTTGATTTGCGCGTTCTGGGCTCTTTCAAGGGCGGTATTCATCTCCGTTGCGGTGATCATCAGGATGGGCAGTTCATCTTTGTTGTACTTTTTGCGCAGCTGCGAACTTGCCTCGTCACCATTCATGCCGGGCAGTTTAAGGTCGATGATAAGCAGTTTGAAGGGGGCGGATTTTTCCTCTTCAATGAGTTGCAAAGCTTTTTCCGCATCCGGCACACTGGTCGGCTGAAAACCGAATTGTTTGAGATAGCGCACCAGCACACTGCGCACAGCGAAGTTGTCATCCGCAACCAGCACAGGAGCATTCTGAAGTTCCGGGGGCAGCTTGAATTCTGCAGGGGACGGTTCTGCGGCAATATCGGAAGTTATAGTGAAGAAAAAGGTACTTCCTTCCTCCGATTTACTGCGGAACCAGATATTTCCGCCCATGAGGTCTACAATGCGTTTCGAGATGGAAAGGCCCAGTCCCGTGCCGCCGTATTTGCGGGTGGTGGAGCCGTCTGCCTGCTTGAAGGCTTCAAAAAGATGTGGCTGTACCTCTTCGGGGATACCTATTCCGCTGTCTTTGACGGCGAAAACAATTTCAGCCTTGTGGGCACTTATTTTATCAGCGGAAACAGTGATTACGATTTCGCCCTGACTGGTGAATTTAAAGGCGTTGGCGGTGATATTGATCAGAACCTGCCGCAGTCGCAGGGGGTCACCGATGATTCTTTGCGGCACTCCGGGCCTGATGTCGATTACCAGTTCGGTCTGCGAAGCCACCATCTGTTCCACAAAAAGGTCGCTGATGTCATGGATGAGCTGGTGCAGGTTGAAGTTGACTTCCTCCAGACTGAGTTTGCCGGCTTCGATTTTTGAGAAATCAAGAATGTCGTTGATCAGCCGCAGCAGTACTTTCCCGGAACTGATGATAATTTTAAGAAATTCCCGTTGTTTGGCGGAAAGACGGGTTTCCATGGTCAGGTCGGCCATGCCGATGATGGCGTTCATGGGGGTGCGGATTTCATGACTCACATTGGCCATGAACTCACTTTTTGATTTTGATGCTGCCTCGGCATCGTCTTTAGCGACTTCCAGTTCCCGGTTGATTATCTTCAGTTCGCGATAGCTGTTTTCAAGGTTTTTGTTACTCTGATGAATTTTTTCCTGCAGCTGACCACTGTACTGTTTGAGTTTCAGGTCCTGTTCTTCAATCTGTTGCAGCATGTTGTTGAAGTTTTCAACAAGGCTTTTCATCTCCCCTTTACATTCTATCTGCACCCGGGAGCTGTAGTTTTTATCCAGTGAAATCTGGCGCGCGGTCTGGCTGAGTTTTGCAATGGGCGAGATCAGAATCCGGCGCATGGTCACGAAAAGGGCCAGATTGATAAGAACTACCAGCATCATAGTCCGCAGCAGCGAATTGAGCAGCGACTGATACAATTCATCATCTATAAATTTGGGGGAAAGGAATATTTCCACGGCCCCGATGGGCTGGTTCATGATGGATATTTCAGCCTTGCGCTTAACGAATTTACCGATGGGCCAACTCTTGAAACTAACTATGTGCCATTCTTCATTACGTATTTTTCCGGCAAAAACGTTGTTGCCATTATCTTCAGTTACCAGAATGGCCTTGATGCGTTTATCATTCATCTCAGAAAGCAGGATACGGTTGATGGCCGCCTGATCAACATTCCAGAGCGGGGTAATCAGGGATTCGGAAAGCCTCTCAACCAGTCCGTCCGCCTTCTGGTTAAGCTCTTTAAGCATATTGTTGCGCATGGAGCTGTAGTCGTAAGCTCCTGAAACAACAAATGAAATTAGCGAGATTACTACGATGAGTATCCCGATTCTGGTTTGAACTTTATCTATTTTTAACAATTTCAATCCGTTGGCTGACTGGTTGTGCTAAGTTTTTTGATCCTGCTCATAGATATAGACAACTGTTTAGCATTCCAGCATATTCAGTGCAAGGTAAACAGGTTAAACTGGTGGAAATTATTTGAATGCGACCGATGGACAAGCAGCGGTTCAAACGTTAGGTAGTCTGCATTCCAAAGATTAAGGACGGATATGAATCAATGAAAATAGCCCTGTTGCAGCTCAACCTGACAGTTGGCGACCTTGAAGGAAATGTTGAACTCATTCTGGGCGGAGTGCAGAAGGCCGCAGAGCGCGGTGCAAGAATCTGTATTACCTCCGAGCTGGCCCTGACCGGTTATCCGCCGCGGGACCTGTTGCTCAATGCGGATTTTGTCTCCCGCTGCCGCGAAGCAGTTTCTAAAATTTCCCGGCGTATGCCTGAAGGTGTGGCTCTGCTGGCCGGCGGAGTTGATCTCAATCATGAAGGAATCGGTAATCCCCTGCGCAACGCAGCATGGCTGATCGAACACGGGGCCGTGCCCAAGGTTTTTTATAAATGGCTGTTGCCCACCTATGATGTTTTTGACGAGCAGCGGTATTTTGAGCCTGCGGAAAATATAAATTTCTTTGAGTTCGACGGCATCAAGGTCGGGGTGACCATCTGTGAAGATGTCTGGAATGACCGCGAGAACCGTAACGGACGTCGCTACGGCAGCAATCCCATTCCGCAGATCATGGAAATGAATCCGGATGTGCTGGTCAACCTTTCCGCTTCCCCGTTCAGTATCGGCAAGCAGCGGGTTCGCGAAAAACTGCTTGGCGATATTGCGGCCAAGTACCGGGTTCCGGTATTTTATGCCAACCAGATCGGCGGAAACGATGATCTGGTCTTCGACGGCCGCAGCTGTGCTTTCTCCGCTGACGGAGTTCTTGCCGCGCGCGGGCATGGGTTCAAGGAAGATGTGGTCATTGTTGAATCGGACGGTTCGCACGGGCGCATTGAGGAAGATGATTTTTGCGAGGAACCCGAAGCATGGCAGGCCATGGTGCTCGGTCTGCGCGACTATCTGGGCAAGACCGGGTTCAGCAAGGTTGTGCTGGGGCTTTCCGGGGGCATTGATTCGGCCCTGACCGCAGCTGTCGCAGCCGAGGCCCTCGGGCCGGAGAATGTGACCGGGGTGCTGATGCCGTCTCCCTACTCCAGCAAAGGCAGCGTGGATGACTCCCTTGATCTGGTCAAAAATATAGGTATCAACTGCACCACCATTCCTATCGAAAAGCTTATGGGCCAGTTCGAGGAAGCCCTTGCCCCGACTTTTGCCGGGCTGCCCGCCAACGTGACAGAGGAGAATATCCAGTCCCGTATCCGCGGCAACCTTGTTATGGCTATTTCAAACAAGATGGGCGCGTTGCTGGTTACCACCGGCAACAAAAGTGAACTTGCTGTGGGCTACTGCACTATTTACGGGGATATGGCCGGTGGATTGGCCGTTATTTCCGATCTTTACAAGACCCTTGTTTTCCGGGTCTGCCGCTGGCTCAATGAGCAGGGACGCGGTGAGGTTATTCCGGTGCCGATCATTGAAAAACCGCCGTCCGCGGAACTTCGTCCGGACCAGAAGGATGAGGATTCCCTGCCGCCTTACGATGTGCTGGACCGGATTATTGAACTCCGTGTTGAAGGGCACCGGGCGGAGAGTGAGATTATTGCCGAGACCGGATTCGATCCTGAAACCGTGCAGCATGTGCTGCGCTTGATCAGGATTTCTGAATTTAAACGCAAGCAGGCCGCACCGGGGCTGAAGATTACTTCAAGGGCCTTCGGTACCGGATGGCGCATGCCTATCGCCTGCAGGTTTACGGGATAGTCTAAGTTATTGATAATTATCAGAATTGGCCCATCAGGTATGTACGTACTTGATGGGCTTTTTCTTACTCTTCGGTGACGTCTTCCATCAGTTCGGCGCAGATCTGCAGCCATTCGGGAAGTTTGGGGCCAAAATCGTTCTGTTCCAGCCAGTCGGCAGCAAGCAGGTGCGGGGCGTAATCAGAGTTTTTTACCCGCAGTTCATGGTCAAAGGAATTGGCCACGTGGACGGCCACGGCAGGACTCAGGTCCGTACTGCCCAGCCTTTGCGGTTCATGGTGGCAGTAGATGGCCTCAATAACATCTTCATCGAATCCCCAGATAGCCAGCAGGTATGCCCCCACTTCGGCGTGGGTAAATCCGAGAATGTCTTTTTCTGCTTCCTGAATGGGAATGTTGGCATCGCGGACGATGCTTAAAATGGTGGAATATTCATCAGTATACGATGTGGCGAGCACCAGCTTGCCAATGTCGTGCATGAATCCGGCAAGGAAGGTGTGTTCGGCCAGTTCGTTACTGCCGCCTTCGGCCTTGACGATGGCCCGGGCCATAAGGGCCGTGTACTGGCAGTGTCTTCCCAGTTCGGCAATGGAAAAATCAATATTGACTTCCTTGGTCGAGTTGAAAAGATGGATTCCGAGGACCAGTCCCTTGAGATTGTCCAGTCCCAGCAGGGTGGCGGCCTGTTCAGGCTTGGTCACTTTGGAGTAGAGTCCGAAAAAGGGGGAGTTTACCAGCTTGAGCAGTCCGGCGGTCATGCCCATGTCTTCACCGATCAGCTTACCGATGTCGCTGATCACCACATCTTCTTTTCTCAGTTCTTTTTCCAGAGTCAGATACAGGTCCGGCAGGCTGGGCAGGTCTTCGATGGACGCAACCCCCTTGGCCGCACGCTCATTGAGGAATATGTTTTTAAGGCGCAGGCTTTTTTTGATTTTTGAGACCAGTTCGGTGCCGACATACGGTTTTGTAACGAACTGGTGCGCATAATTCATGAACTCCAGACAATTTTCTGAATTAATCGTCTCTGAGATAATAAAGCGTATGCTGCCGGGTTGTCTGCTTTTTATTTCTTCCAGCAGTTCATAGTCCTTAAATCCTTCAACGCAGAAATCGGAAGCGATAACATCAAAGGGATAGGTGCGCAGCAGGTCCATAGCCTCTTCGGCTGTGGAGGCAAATTGAATCGCCCACCTTTTTTTCATGGCGGTGAGCTCGTTATCAAGGGATTCAAGCTGGGATTTGTCTGCGTCAATAAAGAGAATGTTCTTTGAACGGCCCATAATCATCTCCGGGAATGTGAAATGTATTTAATATCTTATCGGTTGAATTTGCGGTTTATGGATTCACGATAGCATGGTCTGCTGCTTTTGAAAAATAAAAAACCCCGTTTCGCGTAGAACGGAACGGGGTTTTGCAGTTTTGTGACAGTAGCTTGGATTATTTCTTGATCAGCAGGTAGGGGCGGTCGGAAATGAACTGTTCATTGACCACAGTCAGCCCTTCGGGACGGTTTTCCCAACGGTCGTAATATTTTTTCTGCATGACCAGAATTACGTCATCCTGTTCCGCAAGGACCTTTTCGATTTCAGCAAAGTCGCTGGTCTCGTGAATATTGGTCCCGGCGTAGTAGGTGAAGATACCGGAATAGATCTTGTGGGCCAGCGGATAACTGCCTTCGGCCACGTATTTTTGCATCATTTCCCCGGTCTGGCGGGGACTCATGAGCGGGTCGAGTGAAGGCAGGGTCTGCAGGGCCAGCGGCTGCAGCCAGATGACCATGGCCGCAGTCATGACCAGCAGGCCTTTGTATGCTCCGCATTCCTTGACCTTGAGCAGGGCCAGTCCGGCCAGTCCCATGATCAGGACAGTGAAGGAAAGGCCGTTCAGGGTGACATCAAAGGGAATTAGTATTTCGGCAAAAGGCGCGGCAACAGCGAGGAGCAGGTAGAATCCGGCTATGGCGGTCCAGAGACGTTTGGAATCAAGAGCCGGCTCCTGTCCGTCTTCTCCAAGCAGTCCGCGGGCAGTGAGCATGGCCAGAGGCGCGAAAAGGGGCAGGATGTAAATCAGCACCTTGATGCTCAAGCAGGTCAGCAGAATAAATCCGCTGATGAACATGATCCAGGCCCAGTCGCGGCCCGCATTGAGGGTGTTTTTGCGTTCGGCAGCAACTGCAACCCAGTGCTCAATGCTGAAGATTTTTTTAACCGGTGCGGCGAAGATTGCCAGAGTCCACGGCAGCCATGCCAGCGGGAAGGCGATCAGGTAGTACTGAAAAGGCTCTTCGTGGTGGAAGGAGCTTACCGCGCGCTGGTAAATCTGCTTGTAGAAGATGTTGTGGATGAAAGCGGTTCCGTCCACGATGATCGCACCCACCACCCAGGCCAGCAGGATCGCCAGCAGGATGCCCAGACCTTTGAGCAGGCTCTTATCGCGCAGGAGTTTGAGTTGTCCTTTCCAGATCAGGAAACAGGCTGCGGTGAGCAGGGGGAAGATCAAGCCCAGCGGGCCCTTGGTCAGGGTGGCGATACCCATGAACCCGAAGGCCCAGAGGAAATATTTCCCGGATTCGCGGTTCTGGAAGCCCTTGAACAGACAGATGTTGGCCCAGAGGATGAAACCGCCGAAGAGCAGGTCCATGCGTGAATAATGGGCTATGCCGATGAAAAAGACATTGCTCAAGAGCACCAGTCCGGTGGCAAGGGAAGTCTTGCGGCCGCAGCCCAGCGTACGGGCAAAGCTGACAGTGGAAAACAGGAAGAATCCCGCAGAAAGGGCCGAGCCGAGGAAGAACACGCTGATTCCGTCCGCCGGGGTAACGGCATCGATGAGGGACAGGAACCAGAAATATACCGGAGGTTTGTCCGGGTAGGCCACGCCGTTGAGGTACATGACCAGCCAGTGTCCGGCGTCTTTCATCTGGGTGTAGACATCTGCGTAGCGGACTTCATCGGAAAACCACAGGGAACGGTAGTCCATGGTGAAGATGGACTGCAGAAAGAGAATGAACAGGACACTTAGCCATGGATTGGTTTCCATGATGTCCCAGAGAAAAGGTCTTTTTTCGTAGCGCATTGGCTAGTCCTCTTTGGAAAAAAGGTGAATGGCGAATCCGGCCACTGATCCAAGCATCCATCCGCAGAGAACATCACTGGGATGGTGCCAGTTAAGGTAGATGCGGCTGAAGGCCACGGCTGCGGCAAAGATGCCCAGCCCCAAGGTCAGCAGCAGGTTCCGGTAACGCAGGATAAGGGGCAGGCTGGCCCCGTAAATTTCGCATGTATGGCCCGAAGGCATGGAGTGGTAAACTCCCTTGGTGGAAAAAGGCTCGAAAAACGGTCCTTCGCCCGGACGTGGTTTGCCTATGGCAATCTTAAGGAAACGCACGGTGATCAGGCTGACCGCCAGCTGCACACCAAGAAAAACAAGGGCAAAGCGCAGTTTTGATTTATCGGTCTTGCGCTGCCTGATGCCTGTGATCAGGAACCAGAGATAAATGGGGTAAAAACAGGCGTTACCCCAGTTGGTCACGATTTTGGCAAAAGATTCCAGGTCCGGGTGGGCCTGCGCATGGGCCTTGAAAAAAGCCAGTACCTCAATTTCGTTGCTGAAATTAAAATACAGGCAGGCAAAAATGAGCAGCAGGGGCAGGGAACCCAGAAAATAGTGGCAGAGGGTCAGGTTTCTGTGAATAAAGGAATTCAATTACCTACTCCCCGCCGTCCGTGGACTCCTCTTTGGGAGGTCTGTCGTCCGGGTGTTTATCCGTGGTGAATTTATACCAGGTCTCCTTGTCCGTATTCAGTTCTTCAAGCACCTCGGAAAGCTTTTTACCTTCTTTTTTCCAGTACTTGTATTCGTGGTCCGGGCAGGAAAACGGGATAACCAGTGTGCCGTCTTCCAAGAGATAGGGCATGTCTTGCTTATTATCACTCATGGGCACGGTTTACACGTTGACGGGAGAGGATTCAAGGGAATGTTTTCGTCCCTGACCGGATTGTAATAATTAACGCGAAACTCCCCCGCAGCGGGCAGGTGCTGCGGGGGAGTTTCTTATGATGATGAATATCCTTTTACTGGACGTTGTTCTCTGAATTTTTCGGTTGATCCTTTCAGGCCGCCTTGCGGTTTACATTTACGCAGATGGACCGGTCCATGTGGCGGACTTTGGTCAGAATCTTTTTGACGATCTTTTTATAGCGGGGCAGGTCCTTAGGAGCGTAGCTTGACTTAGCTCTTGCCAGCCCGGCCATGTCGAGGATTTCGTTGTACAGGTAGGGCATATAGAGCAGGTCCTGCCTGATGAAGAAGTATACTTCGTGCAGGGCTTTGTGGATTTCCTGCTGATTTTTGCCGTGCTTGCGGAAAAGCTTTTCCAGCCTCTTGGTCACGTGGTTCAGCGATGAAGTCCACTTGGGGCTGCGCGGTTCAAATGAAGGCATGGGTCTCGGGGTGGAGGTCATGTTCATGGCTGTTTTGAAATAATCCATGCTTCCGGTGACGGCTGAGAGCAGCCCTTCCATATTTACTTCCTGCATATCCACATTGCGGGTGCCTTTGATGACGGCACAGCCGCCGTAAAGGTTGAATACCGGGGCGCGCAGTTTTTTGATGTCATCTTCCATTTCATGCTTTGAAGTCATGTACTGGACTGTGGAGGTCAGTTTTTCGCCATCGGCATTTACTGTTTCCACCAGCATGGCCGGATTGTATGCGTTATGCTTAACCGCTCTGGCATTCTGGTGACCGGGGGCGTGGGAAGAGTTGCCTTTCCATGCAAAGTCCTGACCCACCATCATGATGTGGTTGAAGCCGCACCAGTCAAGGAATCTTGCCAGCGTGATACTGACGTTACTACCTGCGTCAAAAATTTCTTCGTGGTGGCCGAGTACGAATGTTCCGATTCCGCCGACGGTCCACATGGGGATGGTCGGGCCGGGGTATTCGGCCAGTACTTTATGATCCAGCTTGGTGGAGTAGATGAGCGGGATATCCTTGGCCCATTCTTTATCAAGCTGTTCGTAGACTCTGCTCATGGATGCGTTGTAGTCAATACCGACGCAGAAATGGGGTTTGATTCCGGTTTTCTGCACTGCGGGCAACCCCTGCAGGGAAGTGGCGTAAATTGCCTGACCGGGATTTGCCGCCAGTTCAGGTCCGAACCGGGCCAGCGAAGGGCCTGCACCGAGGATTACCGCGCCCATACCACGTCCGGCTCCCTTGAGTGGGGAGATGGATCCATCTTTAAGTATACGTGAGAAATTATCCAGTTCGTTGCCGACCATGACGTCCTGCTTGAGGCGCAGGGTGGTCATTTCAACGGTGAAAGATTCCAGTTTGGCTTTGACTGTGGAAGACCACTGTGAGTATTCCGGACCAAGTTGCTGACTGGCCATATCGAGCCGCAGATAAATTTTACCGTATACGAATTGAAGGTCGAGTTCTTTAATGATAAGCATCAGGCTGTGTTCATCGGCTGGACAGAAATGGAGCTTTCCGGCCTCCATGAAAGGACGGTAGTCGGTCTGTCCCAGACAGGCGAGCAGCATTTCCGGATTGGGGTCGGTAACGATAACCTTGTGGGTGTCCGGTGTGCTCATCAGTACTTGATTGAGACCGTAGCCCACGTTGCAGCCCACTATGATGGTGGCACTGGTTTCGGGCTTTTCGTTCGCCACCCAGCCTTTGTAGATGGCATTGGGCGGGACGGTTTCAAACATTCCGTTGCCGTCTTCCATTTTCCAGTCGAGAATGTCCCACTTGTTTTTGAAGAGTGACTGCGTCAGTTTCTCTTCGTCAATATCCTGACCGCTGAGCCAGGCATAAAAGGGCGGGTTGTATGTTTCAAGAGCTTCGATGTTGTCTTTAAGAAAAGGATAGGCTGACATTTGTTCCGTCCTTGGCAGACTGTTTTTATTAGCTGTAGCTGTGCCGGGTTCATTCCTTGCCCCGGTTTTTCCAACCAGACTGATGTGATATCTGCCCTCTATTTGCAAAATGATTGCCAGAAATGAAAAGGACGAGGCCTGAAATTCGTTTTCTTAAAGATAATTACCTGAAAGGATTAGATAAAATGTTTGCTCGTGATATTTTGGAACTGGTCGGCGGAACCCCCCTTGTTGAGATGCAGGGGCTTAATCCCAATAAAAATGTCAAGATTCTGGCTAAGCTGGAATCCATGAATCCCGGAGGGTCCATCAAGGACCGCGCAGCCGGGGCCATGATCCGCAGTGCCGAGCGCAGCGGGGAGCTTACCCCGGATAAAGTTATCATCGAAGCTACTTCCGGCAATACCGGGATCGGGCTGGCCATGGCCTGTGCCGTGCGCGGTTACAAGTTGATGCTGATCATGCCCGAGACCGCTTCCGAGGAGCGTAAGATGATCATGCGTGCCTACGGGGCCGAGATAATGCTCACTCCCGGACATCTCGCCACGGACGGGGCAATCGAACAGGCTTACCGTTTTTACCGTGAGGAGCCGGAAAAATACCTGCTCATGGACCAATACAATAATGAAGCCTCCATCGAAGCCCATTACGAAGGCACCGGGCAGGAGATCTGGGACCAGACAGAGGGCAGGGTGACCCATGTTGTGGCCTGTCTCGGAACTTCCGGTACAGTCATGGGCATCACCAAGCGGCTCAAGGAATTGAATAAGGATATTCAGATCATTGCCGTGGAACCTGAACCGGGACATAAAATTCAGGGCCTTAAGAACATGCAGGAGTCCTATCCCCCCGGCATTTACGATAAGCAGAAGCTGGACCGCATCATCCGGGTGCAGGATAATGATGCCTTTGATGCCTGCCGCCGCCTTGCCAGGGAAGAGGGCGTGTTCGTGGGCATGAGTTCCGGCGCGGCCATGGCCGGGGCGGCTGATATTGCATCCGAACTGGAAGACGGCATGGTGGTGACCATTTTTCCCGATGGCGGTGAACGCTATCTTTCCACCCCGTTGTTCCGTCCGCAGGCTTTGAAAGGACCGAAGCTTTTTGATCATAGCAGCGGCGAGGACCGGGTACTTTCCATCTCTGAAGCTGAAACCGGGCTGTTCACCATGGGACCGTCTTTTGACAACCCTTATGATCCGGAAGTGTTCCGGCGTATTGTGCTTCTGGATGTGTTGGCCCGTCATCTTGAGCGTGAAGGAGCCAAGGTTTCCGCGCTGGTGGGGCTGGCTGACCTTGAGGATCAGACCTTGGCTGCCTCCCGTGAACGGGGTGTGGACCGCAATACATTTTCTACTGAGATTGCTACAGCTGTGCGCAAGGCCGCATACCTGCTGGGCGTGCGCAAATCCATGCGTTTTGAGCGCGCTTCCGAGTCCGTAGACCGTACGGTAGAACTTTGCCGCGCCCTGCTGGCCCACGGGCTGGCTTACGAAAAGCTGCGTTCCGTATATTTCGACATCTCCCGCGACAAGGGCTACGGCCAGATGTCCAATATGGATATCGACAAAGTGAGTCTCGGCAAGACTGTGGATATGGATGATTACGTGAAGGAGAATCCGCGCGATTTTACCCTGCTCAAGCGGGCCACCCTGCAGGATCTCAAGCTCGGCGACATTCTTGAGACCGAGTGGGGCAATGTACGCCCCAGCTGGTTTATGCAGCAGGCGGTGACCGCCCTTGAAGGTCTGCCCGGAGTAAGTCTCGTACTGGCCGGGGAAATCCACCGTTTTCCGCATCTGGAAAACCTGCGCGCCATCTGGGCCGGGGCCGGGGTTTCCCCGCAGGCATGGATGGTGGCCCAGCCGGTACTTCCCGGAGGCCCGGTGCTGCCCTGTGTGGATGAACTCCTCGAACAGTCCGGCCAGCCCATCGCCGTGCGCATGTGGATGCTTTCTTCTTCCTACAAAAAACCGCTGGTTTGCAGCGAACAGTCCATTTCCATGTGGGTCAAGAACCAGCAGAAATTGCAGGATCTTGCCGCAGGATTAAGCGTGCATGCCGGGGATTCCGGGCAGGTCTCGGAAGATATTGATCAGGAGGTTTTCACTCTCAAGTCCGGACTTTCGCAGGCCCTGAACGATAATCTCATGCTGCACCGTTTCTGGCCCATCCTGTTCAGCTTCACCAAGTCCATCAATTCCCAGCTGGGCAGCGGCAAGCTTTCTGGCAAGGAAGCCAAATTCTGCCTCGACCAGCTTCTCGAAGTGGACGACATCCTCGGTATCCTCGACCACGAAGCCATGCCCGTACCCTTCGTCTCCCTGCCCGAGGACGCAAAAGATCTACTTGAACAGCGCGAGCTTGCCCGTGCAAACAAAGACTTCGCCACTGCTGACGGTCTGCGTGATAAGCTTTTGGAGCTTGGGTTCAATGTGGAGGACAGCTCGGAGGGGGCGCGGGTTTTTCGGGTGAGGTGATGCCTCCGGCGGCTCTGCCGAGGGCCTTAAATCCTTTTGCAAAAGGGTTTAAGAATCCCAAAACCTTTTAGTTACGCTTCGCGTGGTGATTAAAATTTAACTCCCCCTGTCGTCTGGTGCGGCAGGGGGAGTTTTGTTGTTAGACGTTTAGTCTGTGTGTTGCTGGACTACGCTGTCTGATCATTTTTAGATTATATTTCTTTCTAAATTTTGCTTCTAATAACTGAAGTTTTGTTTTGGTTTTTGGGGTTCCAAATTGTCCAGTGAATGAGACTATGCCTGTTTTTGTTATGTTGTTGTGCTGATGTTTGTAGTGTACGGCAGCGACTTCTATTTGCTTGTATGCTTTAGGTATGTCTGATCCTTTTAGTTCGACATATAAGGCTATGTTTTTTTTGCTTTGTTTTTTGTTAGTGACCAAGACGTAGTCACAGG
Organism: Desulfovibrio sp. JC010; assembly: GCF_010470675.1. NCBI lineage: Bacteria > Pseudomonadati > Thermodesulfobacteriota > Desulfovibrionia > Desulfovibrionales > Desulfovibrionaceae > Desulfovibrio > Desulfovibrio sp. JC010. The sequence goes on along the minus strand of NZ_VOIQ01000002.1, from coordinate 106,548 downwards.
CTGTGTTTTGTGGCTTTACGCATCCATCAAAATCGATCACATCAAATTTGATTTTTTCCTTATTCTCAACATGAAGTTCTGCCTTTGCTTCTTTGTCGCTTTTGTCTACTAAGGTGATTCTTTTTTGATTGTAAGAAGTGGTGCACTTTTTACTCATCGTGTCCCTCTTCATCAAATTCAATGTCCAGCAATTTATTGAATTCTGCGCCAATTACATCGGAAACATCGTCGATGCTATCCGCTTCAATCAGTCCAGTCTCTTCATCCATGATCGAGCGTACTGCTCCGTCTGCTTCCACCATGTAAGCGGCTACGTCTTCAGAATTCAGCCACTGGTCTTCAGGGATAATTTCTTTGACCTTTGCGGCTTTTGCTTCACTTTGTTTGCCTACAGTTCCTGCGTAGATGAGGGTGTTTACTGCTGTTAGGATGTAGGGGCTGTGGGTGGTTAGGGTTATTTTGGTTTCTGCATGGTTATGTATTTCCGAGATATAGCGTGTTAGCAAATATTGGGCTTCGGGGAATATGTGGGCTTCTGGTTCTTCGATGAAAGCATGAAATATATCTTTGTTTTGTACTCTATTTAAGCCAATTAGAATAGGTGTTGCTGCTTGTTGTCCTGATGATGCATTGGATAGAGCGACAGTTCTTCCATTCTCATTAATAAAGTATTCGTTGTTTGATCTTTCAATATTTCCTTTAATGATACTGCTGAGCTGATAACACTCTATGGGCGCGTCTTCAGTGTCTTTTTTAATTTGACGTGAGTATATCTGGCCAAATTTATTTAGCAAAAAGTCAACATTGTTTTCTGTCATCCAGAATGAATTGTCTGAAATAGTGTTTACTAGAGATCTTGATGCTGGAATGAATATACGTCTAGTGTCTGCTTCGGGTGGAAGTCCGCTGACTATGTAGTTGTATACTTTGCTTAAAAATGCATCCTTATCTATTTCAGAGTTAAATTTTTTGCCCATACTTTTCGCAAAGTCAATGTTGTTCTCAAGAGCGTGCTGGACAACTGTTTTTACAGCAGAAGATATGGATGGATTTTCTTGAGTTTCGCTAAGGGTAATATCTTTTAAATCGTTTGGGTTGAATCCAGTATAAGTGAATTCCCATGTCCGATTTATGTTATTGCTTATAGTTAGTTTAAAGTTGATGTCTAAGGATTTTTTTTCAAAAATTGAATAAAATAACTTTAGCGAATCTTTATTAAACTCTTTTGTCTCTATATCAGGATCAGCTAGTTCATGTGCACTGTAGTGCAAGATCCTATCTTCCATAAAATACAGCACCTTCGCAATCAAACTCTTCCCGGCAGCCTGCGGGCCGATCAGTATGTTGAACTTTTTGAAATCCAGTTCGGCGTGCTTGATATTGTAAAAATTCTCGATCAGTAATTTCATATTTTCCTCGCAAAGTTATACCCGTGAAGTTCTTCATTCTCAGGGATTTGTCAATATCACCTGAGAATTTTTCACTAAACAGGTACGCCGGAGTTCCTACTTCTTAGTCATCCGATAAACCCCGTCCCAGACTTCGCCTTCAGGTACGGGCGGATTAATCTTGTGCTCCTCGGCGCGTTTGATGAACACATCGCAGGGTGTGAATTTTGTGTCGTCGTATCGTTCGTATTTGTTGGCTTCGGTGTATATTTCAATGGCCTTGTCCCAGTTCTGGGCCACGTACTCTTCGCGGGCTTTGTTGAAGAGGTCGAAGAGGATCTCCTCGCTTTCGGTCAGGCCGCCTTTCATGGCTACAAGCTCGTAGATGCGCACGGGTTCGTTTTTACCGACCACCTGAATGTTATCGATAAGCCTTGCTTCCACCAGATCAAGAATCTTGTGGGTTTCTCCGTTTACTTCCACTTCCTGATCAAGGGTGAAATGGGAAACCGCATTGAAGATGCCGAATTGCTTGGCACCCTCTTCCAGGCGGGCGGCGAGGTTAACAGCGTCGCCCATCATGGTGTAGTTCATGCGCATGGATGAGCCCATGTTTCCGACCACGATTTCACCGGAGTTGACTCCGATCCTTGTGCGCATGTTGTGCACTACCTTGGGCCACTTTTCGCCCTTGGCCCATTGCTCTTCGGGGAAGTTCTTGGTGTTGCGGTCCGGTTCGTCCGGGAGCTGTACTTCCTTGGCCCATTTGTCGCGCAGCTCAAGTCCGGCATTCTGCATTTTCACCGCCACCCGGCAGGCGCGCAGGGCGTGGTCCGGCACATCCATGGGGGCGCCGAAAAAGGCGATGATGGCGTCACCTTCGTATTTATCAAGGGTTCCTTTCTCCTCAATGAGAATATCGGTCATTACCGATAAGTATTCGTTAAGCAATTCAACCAGCTGCGGCGCGGTCAGCTTTTCAGAAAAGGTGGAAAAGCTCTGGATGTCGGTGAAGTAGGCGGTGACTTGCCTTGCTTCACCGCCCAGTTCCGGCATTTCACGGTTGGAGAACATCTCGTCGATGAGTTCCGGGGCCAGATAGGAGGAGAATGTGGCCTGCAGGAATTTTTTTTGGCCTTCTTCGCGCCAGAACTTGATCAGGGTCAGCAGGGTGAAGTTCAGGCCCAGTACAATGAGCGCGTACATGGGCGTGAAATAAGCATCGTACTCCCGGAAAATGTAGATGGAACCGTAAACAATGCCCGCACCCATGACTGCGATGGGCATGATCATCCACATGGAACGGGTCCAGGTCAGCAGGATCATGGAGCCTATGCCGGCCGCCAGTACCAGCAGCAGTTCAAGGCCGGGCACCCAGTCCGGTTTGAGGATGAAGTCCTTGGTCAGGATGTTGTCCACGATGGTGGCGTGCACTTCAACACCCGGATAGTCCGATGCAAAGGGGGTAACCCTTAAATCACGCAGTCCGGCGGCAGAGGTGCCCATGAAAATTATTTTGTTTTTGAGTTCCTTTTCCCCGACTTTTCCACTCAGAACATCCTTGGCACTGTAGTAGGGGAATTCTTCCATGCCGCCCCGGTAGCGGACCATCATCTGTCCTTTGGCATCGACAGGGATGGTGGTTTTGCCCAGTCTGATGGATTCAATACCGATGGGGCTGGTTTTAACGAGGATATTCCTGCGGCCTATGGCTTTCATTAGTGTGGCAAGGGCAAGGCTGGGGTATTGCTTGCCGTCCATGGTGATGATCAGCGGTACCCGGCGTACAACACCGTCATAATCGGTGATGGAGTTGTAGAATCCGCACAGGGGGGAGGCCTTGGCCAGCACCGGGAGCGGGCAGATGGCGTCCTGTGCGTTAAGGGTCAGGTCTTTGAGGTCCGGCGCGCCCTTGGCCCTGATCTGGGCGATGGGTACCGGTTTGGCAAAACAGGGCAGTGCCATGACTGACGGGTCCTTTTTGTCTTCCAGAAAATCAAAATAGAAACCGAGCACAAAACGGCCCCGTTCCAGCACATCGGCAAGGACCTTGTCGTTATCCATAAGTCCTTGAGGAAGTCCTTTGAAATCAACGGTTACGCCCAGTTCCTCTCGCAGGCTGTCCCGGATGGTGGACGGAGAGGTGCGGTCCGGTTCACCGATGAGAATATCAAGCCCGGTGGAAAGTGCCCCGGCCTGTTGTAGTTTTGCCAGCAGCAGGGCCATGCGGTAGCGGGGCCATGGCCACTGGCCCAGTTCGGCAAGGCTTTCATCGTCAATATCCACAATTACCGGAATGTTTGTCTTCTTGCCCACCGGGCTGGAGCGCATGTACTGGTCGTAAATTTTGTAATCCACAAATTGAAGGATGGGCGGCTGGAAAATATAGAGGGCTGCCACCAGAATTGAGACCGCCAGTCCGGTGGCGATGAGGAAAAAAGAGTCCGAACCTGTTATTTTTTTTAAGATAGCCAGCATTTTTTTCCCGGAAAGAGTTTAAGTTGTGTTAATAAAAATTACTCTATGTTATTTATATATGTATGAATCATCTGGATTTTTCAATTGAATTTATATATATACTATAGATATAAATGGGTTGAGAAAAGTAGAATATATTGTATCTTTTTAATATAGTTAGTTTTTTCGGGAGGGATCGGTTGTGAGAAAAGTGAGGTCTTTAATTCTCTGTCTGACGGCGTGCCTGTTGTTGGGGAGTTTTGGTGTTGCTTTTGCGCAGCCGGAAATGTCTCCCATGAATCCAGAGCAGGTTGACGGTTCACCCTATCTTAGAAATATTTTGCAGGACCTTCTCTCCACCCATGACCGCATCAAGGCTGCGGAAGCCCGCGTGGAATCCGCAGAACACCTTGTCTCCCAGAGCTGGTCAGGTTGGACCCCTTCAGTTGATGCCTCTATAGAGGGCGGACGTGAGGAGATTGACAAGCCCGGCGGCGGTACCAATAAAGCCCGCAACGAACAGCGTATTGAAGCCACTCAGCTGCTTTACGATTTCGGCGGGGTGAACAGCAATATCGATAGCAGCAAAGCTTTGCTGAATGAATACAAGGCCGTGCTCGAGCAGACCCGTCAGGAACTGCTGATTCAGGGTGTGGAAGCTTACCTCGGCCTTATCCGGGCAAGGGAAACCCTGAAGTACGCTATCCAGTCTGAAGAGAGCATGAAACGTCTTTCCGGCATGGAAGAGACTCTGGTCAAGCGTGGCGCGGGACTCTCATATAAGGAACTCCAGATTAAAGCCCAGCTTGCCGGGGCAACTTCTTACAGGGTTACAGTAGAACGTTCCGTTCAGACCGCACGTAACCGTTTTAAGGCGGTTTTCGGGTTTCCGGTGACCATGGAAGAAATCAACAAGATGGTTCCGGTGGATATGCCTGCCACTTACATGCCTGCATCCCTTGATGATGCCATTACACAGGCTCAGGCCCAGAACCCCATGCTGCTGCAGCTGAAGTTCACCAAGGAAAGACTTTCCCATGATGTAGGTGTTCAGGAAGCTTCCCTCTATCCCCAGTTTGAATTCGTGCTTGAAGGAAAGAGAAGAGAGCAGGATCAGGGAGCATCCGGTGTAAGAATGGAGAACAAGGCTACTTTTCAGGTCAGCTATACCGGGTTCAGCGGTCTTTATGAATACGAAGGTGCTCAGGCCGCAAAAGCGAACCTGCGCGAAATCCGCAAGACCACTCTGGATGTGCGCCGCACAGTTGAAGAAAATGTCCGCAACGCATGGCTGGAACTGATGACTCTGCGCAAGAACGCGGAGTTGTACAGGACTCAGGCCAATATCACTGCGGAGTTTCTTGAGCTGATCAAGAAGAAGAGAGCCACCGGCGAACAGGTTGAACTGCTCGACATCCTTGTTGGTGAACGGGATTACTCAACTGCTACCAGTGCCAGCGTTACCGCCGACATTGATAACATTATTTTCGCTTACAAGCTTTTGTATGAAATGGGCATGATGGGTATTGACGTTTTTAAATAAAGTCAGGACGTCAGTTAGAGATTAATTGAAAATTCCATGTGTGCATGCTCATGGAATTTTCTTTTTCCGGCTATATTTCTACATTCTGAATCTGCACAGGGGACCATCGGTATGAGAGAGTTATTGAGGCGATTGTCGTTACATCCTTTTCTGGCATTTGAAATCTGCCTCGCCTCTTTGTTTATCAATGTCCTGTCCCTTGCTTCTCCTATTTTTGTAATTCAGGTCCTGAACCGTTATGTGGGCTACGGCTTTGACGGCACCCTGATCACCCTGACCGTGGGCATGCTCATCGCCGGGGTTCTCAACCATGCTTTTACGCTGGGCCGGGTGCGGCTTGCTTCCGCCGTTAACGTGGGACCGGATAAGCATCTGGCCGATACCGTGCTGGGCTGTCTGGCCCGGGCCAAGATGTCCACTCTGGGGCGGATTCCCCCGGCCCGGATTCATGAACTTATGGGCGGAATTCAGGTGGTGCAGTCCGGGTATGATGCTTCGGTCATCTGCTCTGTGCTGGATATGCCGTTTTTCATTCTTTTTGTGGGGGCTACTTTTTTCCTCAGTCCGGTACTGGCCCTGATTACCGTACTGGCCATCGGTTGTTCTTTGCTTGCGGGATGGCTGAGCATGCGCCGCGGCAAACGTATGACCGACACCATGCGGAATGAGTCCATTGTTCATCGCGGCAACCTCGCCAATGCCATCAGCGGGGCGGATACGGTAAGGGCTTTCGGCGGACGCGGTTTTCTGACCGGGGTATTTCAGAACCAGATGGGCAAGCTGCAGCAGATCAAACGGGACATGGTGCAGGGCAGCACCCGCGGGCAGGCCGTTTTGCAGAGTATAGCCATGCTCTTGCGGGTCATGGTTTATGCTGTGGGCGCACGTGAAGTTGTGGCCGGGTCCATGAGTACCGGCGGGCTGATCGGTGCTTCCATTCTTTCCGGTAAGGCTCTGGCTGTTTCCGCATCCTTCATGAAATCCCGGACCATGATCTCGCAGGCCGGGCAGATGATGCAGTCCCTGCAGGAGTTTGTCCGCCAACCCCTTGAATCGGAAAGCGGAACCGAGTTGAAAAATTACCGGGGAGCCATTGAAATCAAGGATCTCGGTTTTGCCTACCCCGGTTCCACCGGACCTCTTTTCGAAGGTTTGGATGTGAATATTGAGCCGGGAAATGTTGTTGTTGTCACCGGCCATAACGGGGCCGGGAAAACCTCCCTCGTGCGTTTGCTGCTGGGACTCATTGACCCCGGACGGGGCCAGATTCTGGCCGGAGGGGTGGATGTCCGCCAGCTTTCCGCTCCATGGTGGCGCAGGCAGGTTATGTATCTCCCGCAGGAGCCCACTTTTCTCAATGCCACCATCAGGGAAAATATCTGCCTGAATAACCCGGATATGGACGAGGAACGTTTGAAGCGGGTGGTGGAGATTGCCGGGCTTAAAAAATATCTCGATACCAGCGTAAACGGGCTGGAGGCTCAGGTGGTTAACGGCGGCGCGGAGCTTGCCGTGGGCATCCGGCGCAGGCTGGCCCTGGCCCGTGCCCTTTCCGTACAGGGTGCTGTGGCCGTGCTGGATGAGCCTGCCGAAGGGTTTGATATTGAAGGGTTGCGGGCCATGGATATGATTATCCAGAGCATGGTCAAGGCCCAAAAGACCATGGTCATAGTTTCGCAGGATATGCGGCTGATGCAGCGTGCAGATATTATTATTGATCTGGGCAGCAAGCCCAAGCCGCAGGTGCTTTTTCCCAAGCAGGACGTGTCGGACTCCAATGCTGACCCTTCTGACAAAGCGTCTGTTAAACCCTCCGGGGATGGAGGTGTGCAGTGAGTCCTGAATATTCCGGAGATGTAAAGGCGACCAGTCACTTTTTTCTTTTTCTGTGCATCGCCATGTGTCTGGGCTTTTTCGGCTGGGCCTGTTTTTTTCAATTGGATATCGTCAGTCAGGCCGAGGGCGAGGTTATACCCAGCTCAAGGGTCAAACCGGTGCAGCACCTTGAGGGCGGCATCATCAGGCAGATCAATGTGCGTGAAGGCGAGAATGTCCGTAAAGGGCAGGAGCTTATTGTCCTTGAAGCCACGGCCAGTGATTCCACTGTGGAAGAACTTGAGGTCCGGGTAACTTCCCTGCGGGTAAACATTGCCCGGCTGGAAGCGGAGGACAAGGGACTTGCCGCGCCGGATTATCCCAAAGATATTTATGAGAAATTTCCGTCCCTGATTGAGCGGTCCCTGAAACTTTTCGAGACCCGCAAGGCCCGTCTTGAGAGTGACCTGCTTTCCGAGCAGGAAAAAATCAAGCAGCGTGAGCAGGATATCAAACAGATCACATCCCGGCAGCGTAACTCAAGGAACAGCCTGAAGCTGCTGCGGGAGCAGATCGGGATCAGTGCCGGACTGCTGGAAGACGGTCTGACTTCCCGTTACAAGCACCTCGGTTTTCTTAAGGAGGAGTCCAAGCTCAAGAGCGGCATTGAAGAGGATTCAGCCAAGCTGGGCAAAGCCCGTTCCGCACTGGCGCAGGCCAAGGCCGATATCGGCGAGATCAGGAATTCATATTTGGCTTCAGTGCGTGAGGAACTACAGGAAGACCGCAGGGAATTTGATGAATTGTCCCAGCGTCAGCGTAAATTTGCGGATAATCTGAACCGGACAGTTATCCGTTCCCCGGTGGACGGCGTTATCAAGACCCTTTTCGTATACAGTACCGGAGAAGTTGTGAAACCCGGGATGACCATCATGGATATTGTTCCGGCAGGCGACAAGCTGGTTATCGAGGCCCGGCTGCCCATAAGCGATATCGGCTACGTTAAGGACGGCCAGAAAGCGGTGGTCAAGCTGGCTTCCGGCGATGCCTCACGTTTCGGCAACATCGACGGCAAAGTCATTAATATCAGCCCGGATGCCGATTCCACCGACCGGGGCGTGACCTATTACCGGGTGCGCATTGTGACCGATAAGGATTACTTCGAGCACGACGGCAACTACTACAAGCTTTTTCCCGGCATTCGCGTGATTGCCGGTATCCATATCGGTACCCGTTCGGTTATGGAATATATCCTTGAGCCGTTCATGGGCTCCATGAGCTATGCCATGAGGGAACGATGAGCACTGAAGCAGCTCCCGGAAAGCCGGAGAAAAAACAGCCCGACTGGATTGATACTGTCCCGCCGAGGGTAAAGGAAAGTTTTCTTGCTGCGGTGAAAGCCCATTCTGCGGGCAAGTATGGTGAGGCTGTTACCCATTATGCCATGGCCCTGAGTATATTGCCGGATGACCCGGTGCTTTTGACCAATCTAGGTGTGGCCCTGCGCGAAGAAGGTAAATTCAAGGCTGCTGAGACCTGTTACCGCAGGGCTGTGGCTGTGCGCCCGGACAGTCCCGGAGCGTTCAGCAATCTCGGTAATGTTCTGCGCAGGCAGGGCCGGCTGAAAGAATCAGTGAACTGCCATCGCAGGGCCATAGAATTGGACCGCAAATTTATCGATGCCTATTACAATCTGGGGCTGGTTCTTCAGGATCTGGGCAAGCTGGATGAGTCCATTCGTCTTTTCAACTATTGCCTGAAATACAGGCCCGGTGACCACCGCATCAATTGGGATAAATCGCTGGCTCTGCTGTCCAAGGGTGATTTTATAAACGGCTTTGAACTTTATGAATACCGCTGGAAGCGTGAGGAACTGACCCTGCGTCATTTCCGTCAGCCTGTCTGGGACGGCTCTCCCTTGAATGGAAAAACCATCTTTATCTACGGTGAGCAGGGCTTCGGGGATACCCTGAATTTCTGCCGCTACCTGCCTCTTGTGGCTGAAGCCGGAGGTAAGGTCATTTTTGAATGCCAGCCGGAACTGGTCAGTCTGCTGGAAGGAATGGACGGTATTGATGCCATTATACGCAACGGGGAAAGGCTGCCGGATTTTGATGTGCAGAGTCCGTTGCTCAGTCTGCCGCGTATAATGAAGCATGATTTGAAATCAATTCCCCGTAAGTGTCCCTACATTATCCCTCCGGCGCAGGCCGGATTCCCGGTCCATGTTCCGCAGGGGACAAAATTCAAGATAGGCATTGTCTGGGCCGGAAAACCTACTCATAAAAATGACCATAACCGCTCAGTAAGTATTGAAAATTTTCTGCCCTTTGCCGGAATTCCCGGAGTGACTCTTTATTCTCTGCAGAAAGGTCCGGAAACAGCGCAGCGGGAAAAATACGGCTGCGGTCTGCTGGTCCGCGATCTCGGCAGCGGGTGTGAGGATTTTGCCGATACCGCCAAGATTATGGGGCAGCTTGACCTTATCATCACAGTGGATACTTCGGTGGCTCATCTGGCCGGAGCCTTGAATGTCCCTGTCTGGGTCGCCATACCCTATAATCCGGACTGGCGCTGGATGCGTAAACGCAAGGATTCCCCGTGGTATCCGTCCATGACTCTTTTCCGCCAGAAAAAAGCCGGGGATTGGGATCTTGTCTTCAGCAGCATGCTGGGTGCTCTCAAAAAGAAAATTTTCGGTTAACTATGTGGCAAGCCGGTGCTTTTTTATGAAGAATACTGGACTGAAATCCACAGGTGGGGTAACTGGTTAATCGTACTTAAAAAATTCGATTAAGATTTTAAATTGATTTGAGGGGACAGCCAGTAATGACGGGTAGTAAAATTCTGCTTGAGTCCGGTACCAACGAGGTGGAACTTCTGGAACTCTATCTTGATGAAGGCAGCGGCGATACATACAAACGCTGGTCTTTCGGTCTGAACGTTGCGAAAGTCAAAAAGATTGTCCGTGAGGCCGACCTGAAGAATTTTTCCGGGCGCAAGAATAACGGTTCCACCCCGCAGGGCGCGCCGGATATTGACCCGCAGAGCCCTCTGGTACTGGGTATGTTCGAATTTATGGGCACGGTCATTCCGCTTATCGACCTCAGCGGCTGGCTGCGCATGGAGCCTGTTTCCAAGGACCGGCGCATGGTGCTGGTTACCGAGTTCAATGAGATTGTCAGTGCATTCCTTGTTTCGGGAGTCAACCGCATTCACCGGGTCAGCTGGCAGGAGCTCGAATCCCTGCAGGGCGATATGGCTAAATATGCCGAAGGGACCATCATCGGTACGGTAAAGCTTACCGATCCTGACCGCATCCTGCAGGTGCTTGACCTTGAACAGGCCATGGAAGACCTTAATCCGGCGCGGGACAAGGCTGCCCTTGAAGAGGTGGAAGAATCCATTGACTGCGTTTATCAGGCTCTGTGCGCCGATGATTCGCGGTCCATGCGTAATCTGGTCCAAAAATCACTTCAACGGGGTGGGTTTGAGGTTGAAGCCTATCCCAACGGCCTTGAAATCTGGAAGGCCCTTGAAGAAATTTCTGAAAAAGTAACCAAGACCGGACTGCATGTTTCCGAATTCATCCAGCTGGTTGTCTCGGATATTGAAATGCCGGGAATGGACGGCCACGCCCTGACCAAGCGCATCAAGGAAGACCCCAATCTGCGTGACCTGACCGTGTATCTTTTTTCATCCCTGATCACAGAAGAACTGCTGCATAAAGGGGACGCCGTAGGTGCAAACCGTCAGTACTCCAAGCCCCAGATCGCCACGCTGGTCAAGCAGGCCAGAGAGGATTTGAACGGGCTTTACAAGCGTGACGGTTAAAGCTGTTCTTCACCGCTGGCAATGAGTTCCAGCGCGGCTTCATCAATAATCTCAACTGTTTTACGTTCCACTTTAATCAACCCCTGTTCGCTCATTTTTTTGAAAACGCGGGAGAGGGTTTCCTGAATTGTTCCCAGATACGAAGCGATCAATCCTTTGGGCAGGTCCAGTTCCAGCACATTGGAATTCTGGGTGGACTTGAGCAGCAGCAGGTAGCTTGCCAGCCGGGCCGGAACTTCACTCAGGCTGAGCGCGGCCACCTGATTTACCAGCTGGCGGAGCCTGCCGGAAAGCAGGGCCAGCATGGACATTGCCAGATCCGGGTCTTCACGGATGACCTTTTCAAAACGGTCGCGCGGGAAATAGAGCAGGGTGGATTTAGCCAGAGTTACCGCGCTTGCCGGATAGCAGGCTCCCTGAAAAACGGGCACTTCCCCGAAGATTTCCCCGGCCCCGAAAATATGGATGATCTGTTCTTTTCCGGCCAATGATTCCCGGTAGATTTTGACTTTACCGGATTCAATAGAATAAAATCCCGTGGCATCGCTTCCGGCGGTGAAAATCTGTTCCCCTTTTTTCAGCTCACGGGATACAATGATTTGTCCGATTTTCTCCAGCTGCTCCGCACTCAGTCCTGCAAAAAGGCTTATTTTGTCCAGATTATGTGTCTTTTTCATTACATTTTTCTTTTATAATTAATGGTGTCCGGTAAATGACTTAAGTCAGGGTTTGTGCCAAGTAACAGTACTATAGTCAACTAACCGATAATATGAAGAAAGGAAACATCATGAATAAAACAGCCGTAATAAATATCTGCCGCGGGTCTGGCGAGGGCGGTTGCCGTTTTGCTCTGTTTGTGGATGAGGGCTTTGCCGGGCGCATTGAGAAAGTAATCAACAACAGCGGCTGGCCTGAATTCCTGCAGCAAAGATTCGGGGATAAGATAAGCAGGCATAAGATGGTTTCGGTGAGCGGAGCATCCTGTCCTAACGGTTGTTCTCGGCCGCATATCGCTGATATCGGATTGATCCGGGCTTGTGTGCCGGTAATTGACCATGACGGCTGTATCGGCTGTGAAGAATGTGTGCGGGCCTGCCCTGACGAGGCTATGGAACTTGTTGACGGTAAAGTGGTAATCACCCGTGAGAAGTGTCTTGTGTGCGGCTATTGTACCAATGTCTGTCCCACCGAAGTTATTTCCTGCTCCCGTAGCGGCTGGCGTTTTCTTATCGGCGGCAGGCTGGGGCGGCACCCCCGGCTGGCGACGGAACTGCCCGGTGTATACACCAGCGAAGAAGCATTGGACCTTGTTGCCAGATGTATGAAAATCTGGATGGATAATTATGTGGACGGTAAACGTTTCGGCTGGGTCATGGAACGGGTCGGCCATGATAAACTTCTGCTGGATTAAAATTTATTCTTAACTCAGGACGGTAACGTGGCCGGACTTTTTTTTATATCCTTTTCATATCTCCTGCTTGCAGCACATGCGTTGCGCGGCGGCGATAACGGTCTGGTCTTTTTTATGGTCGGTGCTGCCGGGTTGGTTTTCAGCCGTGAACGCTGGGCCGGAAATGTGAGCGGGATATTGCTCGGGTGTGCTTCTCTGCTCTGGCTTGATAAAGGGACAGCACTTATTAACCTGCGCATTTTTACCGGAGGGGATTGGACTCGGCTGGCTTTGATTATGGGTGCCCTATTTGCGTTGACCCTGTTTTCCGCCGCCTACTGTTTCTCCTCTGCCGGGAGGGAACGTTTCAGCCGCAACGCAGAACAGGGGTGGTTCCGGGCTTCAATATTTCTGCTTACTGCACTCCTGCTTGAGATTACCCGCAGCAAGGTTTCTTTTCCCATACTTCTGGTTGACCGCTTTTTTCCGGGTTGGGGCAGGGCGGAGATATTTCTGCTGGCCTTTTACGCATCATGGCTGGGCGGAAAGATGTTCAGCCCGGAAGGGGCAAGGTATATGCGTCCGCGCATCTGGGCTTTGTTCTCCTTGGTGTTTTTCGGGCAGCTGGCCCTCGGTCTTAGCGGACTGGAACAATTCCTGATGACCGGGAAACTGCATCTGCCAATCCCCGCACTTATTGCCGCCGGTCCGGTTTACCGCGGTTCCGGTTTTTTTATGCCCATACTTTTTACGGTCTCGGTTCTGCTGGTGGGCTCGGCATGGTGCAGCCATCTCTGCTATATCGGGGCATGGGATGACCTGTGCAGCCGTAAAGAAGGAAAACCGCCGACAAAGGATTTCAACCCTCGGTTGATATGGGTGCGGCTTGTTTTGCTGATATTGATTGTCGGCGTTGCATGGGAGATGCGCAGGGCGGGAATCTCGTCGGTGGTGGCGGTCTGGGCAGCATCGCAGTTCGGGCTGCTCAGTGTTGTGGTTATGCTCGTTTTTTCCCGCGATATGGGCATGATGGTCCATTGCACGGCATTTTGTCCTATGGGCATTGTTTCCAACCTGCTGGGACGTATTTCTCCATGGCGGATGAAAATCTCTTCAGACTGCTGCAAATGCATGAAGTGCAGCAGGGTTTGCCGCTACAACGCCCTTAAGCCGGAAGACATTGAAGCCGGGCGGCCCGGCATATCCTGCACTCTTTGCGGGGATTGTGTTTCCAGTTGTTCTACCGGAAGCCTCAGGTTCAAATTCCCATTTCTCAGTTACAGTAATTCCAGAATGTTTTTTCTGGTCATGATAGTTTCGCTGCATGCTCTTTTTCTTGGGGTGGCAAGAATTTAATGTTTTGCATGAAACTCATGGAAACAGCTTTACTTATTTAATAGTAATGATTATTTTTACCTGAAATGGATAAAAATAAAAAATCTTTTTGGGAAGATATTTGTACTGTGTTATTCTTAATAGGTTCAGGTTCGGGCCTGATGATGAAAAGGAGAACGCCATGACTCGTACCGTAGTTGTTGATGTTGATGAATGTGTCGGCTGTGAGGCTTGCGTTGAAGTCTGTCCCGGTGTTTTTACCATGGGTGCCTGCGATCTGGCTCAGGTTCAGAATCCCGAAGGGGCTGATGAGTCTGAGGTTGAATCGGCTATGGAGCTTTGTCCGACTAATTGTATCTATTGGGAGGAATAAAAAATTATAAAATTATGTCTCCTTTGACCTGAATCAAATACTTTTGAACGTTGTTTTCCTATTTTGGACTCAACGAATGAGAGATGAAACCTGCCGATGGGGCTGATATGAATGCATAGCCAGCGGCAGGTTAATTTAAATAACAGTATTTAGCAGGAAGGGAGAAAATTTTATGGCTTTTGATCTGAATCAAATACTTAAAAAGGTTGTTTCTGTATTCGGTAGTGAAGAAGTAGAAAACCAATTACCTGAAAAGGAGTTTAAAATGTTTTGCAACCAGTGTGAACAGACAGCAAAAGGACAGGGCTGCACAGTTAAAGGTGTTTGCGGCAAGAACGAACAGGTTTCCGCCATTCAGGATCTTCTGGTTCAGGTTTGCGTTGAGCTTGGAACAGTAGCCACCGCTGCCCGCAAGGAAGGCATTGCAGTATCCAACGACGTTAACCGCCTCACCGCTGAAGCAGTTTTCTCCACCCTGACTAACGTCAACTTTGACGACGAAAGATTTGTTCCGGTCATTAAGAACGTTGCTGCCGCACGTGATGAGCTGGCCGCCAAGATTAAAGCTGACTGTGGTCCGGTAACCAAGGTTGCTGCCACCGCTGCTGAACTGAGCAAGCAGGGCGAAGCATTCCCCGTAACCTCCTTTGATGAAAATGAAGATCTGCGCTCCCTGAAGCAGATTCTTGTATACGGCCTCAAGGGTGTTGCAGCATACGTTGATCATGCCGCCATTCTAGGTCAGGAAGACGATGAACTTTACGCTCAGATTCACGAAGCACTTTCCGCAGTCCCGCAGCAGCTGGGCATGGAAGATCTGGTCGGCTGGGCCATGAAGTGCGGTGAAATGAACCTCAAGGCCATGGAACTTCTCGATGCGGGTAACACTGGAGCCTACGGACATCCCGTACCTACCGAAGTTCCCCTCGGTGCCAAAGCCGGTAAGGCCATCCTCGTTTCCGGTCACGATCTCAAGGATCTGCGTCAGCTTCTCGAGCAGACCGAAGGAACCGGAATCAATATTTACACCCACGGTGAAATGCTGCCCTGTCATGGCTATCCCGAGCTGAAGAAGTTTGACCACTTCTACGGCCATTATGGAACCGCATGGCAGAATCAGGCCAAGGAATTCGCAGCATTCCCCGGTGCCATCCTGATGACCACCAACTGCATCCAGAAGCCTGTTGAAAGCTACAAGGGCAACATCTACACCACCGGTCTTGTCGGCTGGCCCGGAGTTACCCACGTAACCAACGGTGATTTTGCTGAAGTGATCGCAAAGGCCAAGGAACTGCCCGGTTTCGCAGCTGATACCGATAACGGCGCAGTACTCTGCGGTTTCGCCCGCAATTCCGTCCTCGGCGTGGCTGACAAGGTAATCGAAGGCGTGAAGGCCGGTGCTATCAAGCATTTCTTTCTCGTGGGCGGTTGTGACGGTGCCAAGCCCGGACGTAACTACTACTCCGATTTCGTAGAGCAGGCTCCCAAGGATACCGTAATCCTCACACTCGCCTGCGGTAAGTTCCGTTTCTTTGACAAGCAGCTCGGCGACATCGGCGGCATCCCCCGTCTGCTGGATATCGGACAGTGCAACGATGCCTACTCCGCAATCCAGATTGCAGTAGCACTTGCCGACGCATTCGAATGCGGCGTTAACGACCTGCCCCTGTCCATGGTCCTGTCATGGTACGAGCAGAAGGCAGTATCCATCCTGCTGACCCTGCTGCACCTCGGCATCAAGGATATCCGCCTCGGGCCCAGTCTGCCTGCATTCGTAACACCTAACGTGCTGAACTTCCTCGTTGAAAACTTCAACATCATGCCCATCAGCACTCCTGAAGAAGATTTGAAAGCTATTTTAGGATAGTTTGCCTCCGGCGGCTGGGGAAGGGGAACTTTTGGGAAAAGTTCCCCTTCCCCAGACCCCATCCCCTCAAAACTTTTTAATAAGCTGTCGCTCTTTTAATCAGAAGATTTTACTTAACCTCATAAATTTATTTTTACCTGTTAGAGCGTCGTTTAAGGTTTAATACAAATTTCCGTCTTGGGCTTAATCTCCTGAGGCACAATCAAAGAAGTTCATAACTGGCTAAAAACTATTAAAAGTTTTTGAAGAGTCCAGAGAAACTTTTTTCAAAAAGTTTCTTTGGCCCTCGGAGAGCCGCCGGAGGCAAAATGCTTCCATCAAAAGCGCGATAGCGCATCAAATCCTAAGCCCCGCAGGGCCGCCGGAGCCCTACAAGGCACGGCAAGGAGGATAATAAAATGAAAGTATTACGTAAGATGATTTCTATAGACGAGGAACTTTGCGACGGTTGCGGGCAGTGTGTACCGGGTTGTGAAGAAGGCGCACTGCAGATAATTGACGGCAAGGCCAGGCTTGTTGCTGAGAAATACTGTGACGGCCTTGGCGCGTGTCTGGGCGAATGTCCTACAGGCGCACTGAAGGTGATTGAGGTGGAAGCTGATGACTTTGACCCTGAAGCGGTCAAGGAATTGCTGACCGAGCAGGGGCGCGACATTCCCAATCATATGCCTGATCCCAAGAGTCTGCATCTGGATAATGCAGGTGCCAAACCTGTTTCCGGCGGTTGCGGCTGTTCCGGTTCGAAGATTGAAGCTTTTGCTCCGGCTGCTTCGCCCTGTCAGCAGGCCAATGTGCCTACTGATGCTGAAGCCGGACCCTCGCAGCTGACCCACTGGCCGATCCAGATCCGTCTGGTGCCTGCGGACGCTCCTTTCCTGAAAGGTGCGGACCTCTTGCTGACAGCAGACTGTGTGGCGGTTTCCGTTCCCGGTTATCATGAGCGTTACCTGCCGGGTAAGAAGGTGCTTATGGGTTGTCCCAAGTTTGATGATGTGCAGATGTACGTGCAGCGACTGACTGAAATTTTCGCTACCAGCGGGGTTAGGTCTGTTACTGTGCTGGAAATGGAAGTTCCCTGCTGTTCCAATTTCAGCAGAATTGTTGCTACTGCACTGAAGCAGGCCGGATCGGACATCCCTGCTGAAAAGATTATCTTCACCAGAACCGGACAGCTCAAGGCCAAGACTACACTTGACCAGCCTGTGCCGCTCTAGGATTTACATAAAGAAGGGTTCATCTACCTCCTTTGACTATATAAGCTGAAACGGGGCATTTCCGAATTGATCGGAAATGCCCCGTTTCTATTTTTAAGACTATTTAGATTTTTCGTAGCGAAGCTTACTAAAAGTTTTAGGAGAGTCCAGAGAACCCTTTTTCAAAAGGGTTCTTTGGCCCCCGGAGGGTCGCCGAAGGCATTCTTAATTCATAATATCCTGCTCAAATCCGGGCTGGTTGTGGAGTTGGTCCGGCACGTAGTGCGGTTGCGCTGCGGAATCAGATTTTTCCAGCGGCCCGGAGGTGTTGACCATGGGACTGATGTTCGGGTCTTCCTTGATGGGCAGCAGGGTGCGCGTTCTGGAATTAAGCGGCACGTTCCAGTCCCATGACCCGAGGATTTCGCCATCGGCTACGGTGGATACTGCGGCGGTGATGAAGATGCGTTCGGTGCCCACGGAATATGCACCGGCTAGCACGCATTTTTCCGGCGGCGCAAGGTCTTCATCAAGGGCGGTGGTGGGGAAGCGGGAACTGTCAGCAACAATGGCGAACCCTTTCTGGGCAATGCGTGAGGCAACCTGCTCGGTGAGTACCTTGGCGAAGTCGGTCTGCAGGTTGCTGCCGCGCAGCCGGAACATGGTCACGGTAATGGGTGATCCCGGAGGCAGCCGTTCTTCAAGCTGGTTGGAAATCTGGTCCCCGGCCTTGTAGTTCAACTCCACCATGGGAGTGTTGTCTTCTTTGAAAAAAGGTCCGGTTGTGGGGCGTTTGCCGAGATAATCCAAGGTCCGTTCCTTGTATCCGGAACATGCGCCAAGGGCCATAAGCGCGGCCAGTGCCATTATCAAGCTGATTGTTTTGCCTTTCATGAAAGTTCCCTGTTTTTAAAATATGAGCAAGGGCAATAGTTTACTGACGCTAAATCGGATGCAATGAAAATGCCACGGGATAAAAGAGCCGCTTATACAGCCTCTTGACCCCGTGGCTATTTTAATTGTTTCGGCAAAACCGGGCAGATAAAGCCGGAAAATTGGCACTTTTCCCGGCAGGGGTTAATCCAGCCGGGAAATAATTTCTCTGATCAGCGCGGACATGGCGGCTGATGATTTTGCGGCCTGTGCGATTACCGCTTCATGGGTTGTCTCGGCCATGCAGTCCGGCAGGTTTTTGTTGGTCAGGCAGGCGACGCCCATGACTTTAATGCCCATGTGCACGGCGGCAATGGCTTCAATGGCGGTGGACATGCCTACCGCGTCTGCGCCGAGACGCTTGAACATGCGGGTTTCCGCCGGGGTTTCAAGGTTGGGACCTGTTACCTGCACGTAGACGCCGCGTTCAAGGCGGATGCCCTTGTCTTTGGCGGCCTGAGTGGCGGTTGCGCGCAGCTTTTCGCAGTACACTTTGCTCATATCCGGGAAGCGGACTCCCCATTGGTCGTTGTTGGGTCCGCTGAGCGGGGAGTGCCCGGTGAAGTTGATCTGGTCGGTGATCAGCATCAGGTCTCCGGCATCGAATTGCGGATTGAGCGCGCCTGCGGCATTGGTGATGAAAATTTTTTTGATACCCAGTTCACCCATTACCCGTACCGGGGTGCAGGCTTCGGCGGCAGTGTACCCTTCGTAGATGTGAAAGCGTCCGCTGAATACAAGTACTGGTTTTCCTTTTATAAATCCGTAGATGAGACTGCCGGAATGACCTTTGACAGTGGATTGCGGGAAGCCGGGAATTTCGGAGTAGGGTATTTCAATGGGAGAGTCCAGTCTGGTAATGGCTTCTCCAAGACCGGAGCCGAGAATTATTCCTGTTGCAGAGGCTTGAAAATTATCTATCTTTTCTAGTATATGCCTGCTAATAGTATGTATAGATTCCGGGGAGGTCATAGGTAGTTTTACTCGTATTTTCGGGTTTAATTTGATGGATGCGGCTGTAAACAGCACTGCAGTAAGTCTGTCGTCCGTTTTAACTAGTAACTCAAAAGAGAACGGGATTCTATGGATTTTTCCACCTTAATCGGGATGCTGGTCGGTCTTTCCCTTGTTGTGGGAGCGATTTTTATCGGCGGGGCGGTTGATGTCTTTGTCAACGTTCCCGGCATGATGATTGTTATCGGCGGGACTTTGGCATCCATATGCGTTGCTTTTCCTTTTGAGGAAGTTCTGCAGGCCATGCTGGCCGGATTCAAGGCTTTTTCTTCCAGAAAGGTCAAAGTAAACGAAGTCGTAAACATCATGGTCAAGGTTGCTGAAA
Organism: Desulfovibrio sp. JC010; assembly: GCF_010470675.1. Classification (NCBI taxonomy): domain Bacteria; kingdom Pseudomonadati; phylum Thermodesulfobacteriota; class Desulfovibrionia; order Desulfovibrionales; family Desulfovibrionaceae; genus Desulfovibrio; species Desulfovibrio sp. JC010. The sequence goes on along the minus strand of NZ_VOIQ01000002.1, from coordinate 87,081 downwards.
TCAGCCGCCGTGAAGGTTTGATCGCCCTTGAAAACGTACAGACCGAAAACGTTGTCCTGCGTAAATCCTGCCAGCTGATCGCGGACAACGCCGATCCTGAACTCATCCGCGCCACTTTGCAGATTGAAATTTCGGCCATGAAAAGACGCCACAAGATTGCACAGGACGTATACAAACGTCTTGCCGGGCTGGCTCCCGCTTTCGGGATGCTCGGTACCCTGATCGGTCTGGTCCAGATGCTTTCAAACCTGCAGGACCCTGCGTCCATCGGTCCGGCCATGGCTGTTGCCATCCTGACCACTTTTTACGGTTCCCTGCTGGCGACCCTGCTTTTTATTCCCATCGGTGCCAAGCTCAAAGCCAGAACCCTGCAGGAACAGCTGCACCTTGAAATCATTTTCGAGGGCGCCAAGTCTATCCTTGAGAACAACAACCCCCGTCTGGTTTATGAGAAGCTTTCTTCATTCCAGGCGCCCAAGGACAGAAGTGGAGATTAAGCCATGGATGATGAACTCCTGAAAGGCTCGTTGATCGGCGGCGAAGAAGCGGACGAGGATGAACCTAATGAGTGGATAACCACTTTTGCGGATTTATCCATGCTGCTGCTGGTTTTCTTTATCCTGCTTTATTCCATGTCCGAGATTGATGCGAAAAAATTTGATATGACTTTCCAGTCGGTCAGTAAATCCATCAGCGGAAAATTGCAGAAGATAGCCACCAGCAAGGTTTCGCGTGAGGAGGCCGGGGCCATCCTCAATCAGGTTGTGACCCGCAGGCAGATCATCAAGGCCCAGCGCAAGGTCTTTGAAGATGTTAAATACCTGCAGACCACCAAAGGGGTGGAAGGGATCATGAGCGCAAAATTCGAGGACGGCAAGATCACTATCAAGCTGCCCTCGGATGTGCTTTTCAGTTCCGGACAGGTGAAGCTCAGTAAAAAAGGGCGGGCAGCAATAAAAGCCCTGAAGAATTTTTTCATCAGCCATCCGGACCAGTATATCAATATTAAAGGATATACGGATGATACCCAGCCCAGCAGCAAAAGCAGGCTGAAGGACAACTGGGAAATTTCATCTTTGCGTGCGGTAAATGTCCTGCGCTACCTTATGAAGCTGGGAATTAAGCCGAACAGACTTACGGCAACAGGACTTGGGGAGATGGACCCTCTTGTGCCTAACAATTCTCCCCGCAACCGTCAGCGCAACCGGCGGGTTGAATTTGTTCTGGATAAGATAATGACCGGTCCTTAAGGGCAGGGTTATAAAAAAAATGAAAATTAAAATTTAACTTCCGCCATAAACATGGTTTTATTGCAGGAAGGAGATGTTAAGGTCGTGCTTTGGAGGCATCGACGTTAATCATTTGAATTTACGATTGGAGAGTAGGATGGATATTTCATTCGATAGCAGTTCGGCCAGAGGTGCTTTCAGGACAAGTCTTCCGGGGCTTGCTCTCAAGATTGAAGGCAAAAAATCCCCTTATAGCGTGAAGGATTTCAGTGTTAACGGTCTTGCTTTTTCCGCCGGGAAAGACACCTTTGAAGTAGAACAGCAGTTCAAGGTGGATTTTGTCCTTGGCAAAAAAGAGCTTTTGACCGGGCTTGATATCAAAATCGTGCGCGACATAGGTAAAGGGCTTATGGGCTGTGTTTACATTGATCTGGATAAATATCAGGAAGCGCGGCTTGATAAGCTTGTTCTTGAAGTCCAGAAGCGGATGATTCAGCTGCGCAAGAAAAAAGGCGCGTCCTGATTATTGGTCCGGTGCTGAGCAGTGTACAAAGGTGAACATAAGGTCCTCATCGCCAACCGGGGTGAGATCGCCATCAGGATAGCCAGGGCTTGTCTGGAGCTTAATCAGGATTTTGTCTGCGTATACACGGAGCCGGATTCTGAGAGCGGGCATGTGCGTTTCGCGCGTGAGAACGGAGGGGAGGAGAGCCTTTTCCGCATCAGCTCATACCGGGACGCCAATGAGATTTTCAGTGTCGCAGACCGTAGCGGGGCCACGGCCATTCATCCGGGATACGGTTTTTTTGCTGAGGATTTCCGTTTTGCGCGCCGGGTGGTCAGGCGCGAAAAACCGCTTATTTTTATCGGGCCTTCGTGGCGGGTGATTCAGGAACTGGGCGACAAGATTAATACCAAACGTCTTGCGCGCAGTCTGGGCGTCCCCACTGTTCCGGGGTCCGACAGTCCTATTTATGATGAACTTGAGGCTGTCGAGCTTGCCGACAGCCTTTTTGCATTTCAGCGGGAACAGGGATTCCAAGCCCCGGCTATCATGGTCAAAGCTTCCGCCGGGGGCGGGGGCATGGGCATTGAAGAAGTCAATGATCCTGATGAATTCCGTTCTGTTTATCGCCGCATCCGTAATTACGCCAAGCGTCAGTTCAATGATGAAGGCGTGCTCATAGAGCAGCGTATCTACGGCTTCAATCATCTGGAAGTTCAGGTGGTCTGCGAACGCAGCGGTAAAAAGCATGTTCATTTCGGTACCCGCAATTGTTCGGTGCAAAGCAGCGGAAACCAGAAACGGATCGAAGTTGCGCCCGGTTTCGCGCCGGACGAAATCCATTATATTTTCAATGCTTCCGAAGTACTGGAGAGCATTACCGAACATTCCCTGTCTATGGCCCGGGCTGTTAATTACGATAATGTGGGCACATGGGAATGGATAGTCACCCCTCGCGGGGAGCCGTTCCTCATGGAGGTCAACACCCGTATTCAGGTTGAAAACGGGGTTTCTGCGGCCATCTCAGCCATCAAGGATGAGCGAAACGTGAACATCGTGCGTGAGCAGGTCCGTCTTGGACTCGGCGATGCCATCAATTATAATCAGAGCGATGTTGAGCTGTCCGGTGTCGCTATCGAGTACCGCATTATTGCCGAGAATCCGGATAATGATTTTGCTCCGTGGGTGGGCAAAATTGAAGACTTCGGCTGGCAGGACCAGAGCTGGCTGGAAGTTTACACACAGGTTCCCACTGACCGGTCTTATGAGATCCCTACAGAATTTGATCCCAACCTTGCGCTGGCAATTGTGCGCGGGGGCAATCTGACAGAGGCTAAACAGCGCGGTGTGGAATTTTTGAACGGACTGGTATTGCAGGGGCAGGACCGTGCGGGCAGGAAGCTTGAGTCCAATATTTCCTATCTGATTGATAAGACTTCCGGTCTGCTGGAATTTTAGTATGAATATTGATAAGCGCATCAACGCTCTTGCGGAGCGGCTCAACTATATCAAGGACATTTTCGGGAATCTGGAAAATGCCAATATCAGCATGCTCAGTTCCGAACTGACTGAGTTTCGTGAGTTGCGCGGGACCATTTCCACTAAAGATTCCCTGAGCAGGCTGGCCCGTCTTGAGGATCTTTTTTCTTTTCTTGAATCCAAACTGGAAAAAGAGCTGACCGCCATGGACCGGGTGCGCATTGTGCGTCATCCGCAGCGTATCTGCCTGACCGATATTCTGGAAAATGTTTACGACAACTACACCGAACTGGGGGGGCTGGGCGAGTTCAGTATCGATCCTTCCATGCTCATTGCTCAAGCCTACATCACCCGCAGGGTAGGGCAGAAGGTTGTCCACCAGCCGGTCATGGTTATCGGGCAGGAGAAAGGGCACGGGCAGGAGTTTCGCAACGGCGGCTCAGTCAAGCCGTGGGGAAATGCCAAGGCGTTGCACTACATGAAGGTTGCGCAGGCAGAAGGAATTCCCATCCACACTTATATTTTTACCCCCGGTTCCTATCCCATTGAGGATTACCCCGGTGCGGCGCAGCAGATTGCCAAGAATATTTATGAGATGGGCAGGATTGATGTGCCCATTATCTCTGTTATTTCTGAAGGCGGGTCCGGCGGTGCCGAGGCCATCGGCCTTGCCGACCGCAGGCTCATGCTTTCTCACGGCTACTACTCGGTCATCTCACCGGAAGGCGCGGCGGCAATTGAGGCCAATCTCCGCGACGGCAAAAGAGTTGATGATTCCCTGATCGCCGGCTGCGCCCGCAAACTCGGCATTACCGCTGAAGAGAACCTCGACATGGGCTATATTGACCGGGTTATTCAGGAGCCGCATCTTGGAGCCAAAATTGCCAGCTATGATTTTTTCCGAAATCTGCGTTCCGAGGTTATCCGGGCCACCAACGAGGTCTGCATTTCCGTAAAGGGGCTTAAGTTGTTCCGGGCCATGGCTCTCAAACAGAAAGGGCCGGAAGATGGCGAGGATGTTTTCATGCGCTGGGCCTTGAGCTCCAGTGCCCGTGCGCGGCTGGTGGAAAAGCGTTATGAAAAATTCCGCCGTCTCTCAACTTCCGCCTACATGGATCAGCGTTCCGTGTTCCTGAAGATGGGAGCGGCTGTGCAGGGGATGGCCTGGGCCACCAAATCCTTGTTCGTCTACAATATGGTGGGGCGGACCGTTCGTGCAGCCAAGCAGGGTATGGAAGAGATTCAGGCCGAGGCCCATCTGGTCAAGGAACGCACCTCCCGGCTGCTGAAGAAAGGGCAGTCCGGGAATGGTACAACTGCTAAAATTTCCAGCGATGTACGGGATAAGCTGCTCTGTTTGTCCACCTCGGACCAGTCGCCCTGTTTTGAGGAAGGACGCTGGAAGTACAGCAGTCCCAAGTGCCGGGAAGACCGCACTTTCAGTTGCCCCAATTCCGCTGCCGAGGGTTGTCTTGATCTTTGGGCACCGGATCTTTTCGGGGATTTCGCCGGGGTCTGCAGCAATTGCGGACACCATTTTTCCATGGAATATCAGTGGTATCTGTATAATATTTTCAATTATGCCGAAGGTTTTGAGTTTAACTCAGGAATAGAATCCGCTAATCCGCTGAACTACGAAGGATTTGACCTTAAGCTGGATGAGGCCCGCAAAAAGACCGGGTTGCGCTCATCTTGTATTACCTTTGAGACCCGCATGGACGGCATAAATGCGGTAGTTATCTGCCTTGCGGCACCGTTCCGGGGTGGTTCCGTAGGTGCTGCCGAAGGTGAGAAAATTATTCGGGCAGCGGAAAGGGCCCAGCGCAAGCAGCTGCCGCTGGTTTTTTATGCCCATGGGACAGCCGGAATCCGCATTCAGGAAGGTACCAACGGGGTGCTCCAGATGCCGCGCTGCACCATGGCCCTGCGCCGTTATGTGGATGCCGGGGGGCTTTATCTGGTTATTTACGATACCAATTCCTATGGTGGTTCGGTGGCCAGTTTTCTGGGCTGTTCCCCCTACCAGTTCGGAATCAGGTCTTCAAAGATCGGTTTTGCCGGACCGCGGGTTATCACCGAGACCACCGGGATTCCCATACCGCCTGATTACCACAATGCGTGGAACGCCCTTGCTCGCGGGCATATTCAGGGTATCTGGGATCGTCGCGAAATGGGGCGCAATATAGCAGAGGCATTCATGACCATGGGCGGCAGGAATTTATATTATAGATAAGAATGCCTTCGTCAAGCCTACCGGCGGTCCCTCCGGGGGCTTAAACCCTTTTGGGAAAAGGGTTTAAGAATCCCAAAACTTTTTAGTAGGGCTTTGCCGCCTTATCTGGTGAAGTGTGCGTTGAGTTAGACTTACCTACGTTTGTGTAGGTGCTTATCGTATTTACTTTTCTGTGTTAGGGAGTGTTTCTTCAGGTTGACTTTGCCTGATAATATTTGCAAATTGCCCGGACCGGATGCCGGATTCAAAGGCTTCGGTTTTTAATGTAAGAAATTGATCTTCGCCCATGATGGTGAAATATAAGTGAAAATAATCCAGAGGTTAATATAATGCTGAATATTAAAGAACTGCTTGAAGAGATCAAGGCTTCTCCTTACGAGGAAATCGAAATATCCGTACCCCATACCGGATCTGTGGAATTTACCGGACTGAAAGTGGGTGATAAAGTGAACGGACCTTCCGGCGAATGGAAGGAAAAACCCGGAACCGTGTTGGCAAAGCTCACCCGCGAGCGCAACACCAAGAACATTACCGCTCCTGAAAAGGGCGAGATTGTTTCCATTCGTGAAGATCTCGAAGGCCGTTTTGTGGAAGCCGGCGAAGTGCTGATCAAAATCCGCCATTTCCTTTCCAAGGAAGAGGTTATCCAGCTGATTCTCAAGAAAGCACTTTTCCTGTTCAATGCCCCGGAAAAAGCGAAGTACTACTTCACCCCTGAAGTTGATGCCAAGATTAAAGGCTCCGGCGAGCGTTCCGTTAAGGTTACCGAAGGTATGGACCTGTTCATAGTTTCCCGCATGAAGAGGGAAACCCCGCTTAACTACAGCGGTCCTGAGGGTCTCATTTATTCCGTTTATTTTCATAACGGTGATAACGTTGACGCAGCACAGCCTCTGATCGGTATCTGCCCGGCTGACCAGCTCAAGCAGATTCAGGAAGTTGTGAACCGCGTTCAGAGCGAATGGGAAGAGGTTGACTAACAAGTTCTTTCGCCCTTTTAAAATGTAGCCATTGACGGACTCTTTTTTTCCGTATTAATAAAGGATTTTCGCATGGGAAATGTTCTTCAGATCAGGGTCATGGCCCGCACGTATGATGAGGCCGAAGTTGAGAAAAAGTGGCCTTATCTGGTTGAAACCGCATGGGAAGAACCCCACGTGGAAGGCCGTCCGCACGGAGTTGTCGAGTTAGTCGAGGACCTTAAGGACAGGCTGGAACTGGGCATGATTCCCGATGAAAAAGCCGAGGCCATGGCTGATTCCATCCGTAAGGCGTTTGATCTCAAACTGCGCATGGAAAAAGCCCTTGGCGATTGGAAAGCTTCGGAAGCCAATACTATCAGTTATGATCTTGAAGACGAGCTGAGCGTAGCGGAAAAAATAGCATCCAAAAGAAAATTCAGATAAATGGGGGCCTAAATGGCTGGAAGCATGAACAAAGTTATATTGATAGGACGTATCGGGCAGGACCCGAAACTTTCATACACCACATCCGGTCAGGCATTTGTCAACTTTTCGGTTGCGACTGATGAAGGTTACAAGGACCGCAATACCGGACAGAAGGTTGATAAAACCGAATGGCACCGCGTCACCGCTTGGAGACACACTGCCGAATTCGTAGGTAAATATCTCTCCAAGGGCCGTCTGGTCATGGTTGAAGGCAAGCTCCAGACCCGCAAGTGGCAGGACCAGAACGGTCAGGACCGCTACACCACTGAAATCGTCGCCAACAACGTTCAGGGTCTCGACAGCAGACAGGACGGCGGCTATCAGGGCCAGCAGCAGGGTGGATACCAGCAGCAGGGCGGCGGCCAGTACAACAACCAGCAGCAGGGTGGCGGCTATCAGGGCCAGCCCCAGCAGCAACAGTACAACAACCAGCAGCCCCAGCAGCAACAGCAGGGCGGCGGTTTTCAGGAAGAAGAGGACCTCGGTCCCGCATTTCCTTCCGAAGCCAGCGGAATGGACGAAGTCCCGTTCTAAGCAGGTTTTGAAATTGCAAAATCAAATCCCCAATCTCACTGAGATTGGGGATTTTTTAATTTATGCGGATTAAGCAGACAAGATGGCGAAGTCCAACTAAAAGTTTTGGGAATTCTTAAAACCTTTTTCAAAAAGGTTTTAAGCCGCCGGAGGCGAAATCAATTCATCAAAAAGCGCGAAGCGCAGCAAATCTGCCTTTATCTGGGCATATCCGGAAACATCTCCTTCACAATGGCTGAAGCTTCCTGCGTAGCCATGATGGCCCCGAATTCGCTGGTGAAGGGTTTCAGCTCATCAATCAGCCGGGGCAACTGCTCAATACAGGCCCGTGCAGGGACAAAGGGAGCCGGGGCGGGGGATTGCTGCGTGCCGTTTTCTGCGGGCGGTGCTTGCGGTTCTTCAGCTGCGGTTACAGGCTCTGCAGGCGGTGAGACCTGATAGATATGGCAGGCAAGTTTCCAGGCCACCTGCAGATCCCGGTAGGCGTAGCGGTATTCTTTCAGTGATGTATAAGCCTGCCCTCGGAGCATGAATGCGTGCGCTTTTTCTTCTTCGGAATAATCTGAATCGATGATGTCGCTGAGCTTGTCCACAGCCGCGTCATATTCATGATGGCGGGTGTATTCCTGAGCCTGCTCAATGGGCTGGTAAAAAAATGAGCAGCCGCTGATTGAAAACAGCAGCAGGAAAAGTGACAGGCAGGTCAGAATGCGGGGTATCTGCACAGGCTTTTGGGTCATAATGCCGAAGTATCGCACAGCCTGACCTTGCATGTCTATGGGGTAGCCGTGCTCTACTCCAGTGCCGTGGATTCATCCGATTTGATTGCCTCGATTATTTCTTCCTTCTGGTCATCTTTTAAATCCAGAAATTTTACCCTGAATCCGCAGGAGCAGTGGGCCTTACTCTGCGCTTTGTAGACGCCGGCATAGATGGGCAGTCTGTTTTTCAGAGAGAATATTTTAAGAAATAGAAATTTTTTGTCCCTGAGATCCGCATCAGTGTGGAAAGTGCAGCCTTTTTCCGAAATGTGATGGATTGTTCCGTGCACGGACCGGGACATGGCCGGATCATCTTCAAGGCTGATTTCCACCGCCATATTGACATTGATCGGGCAGGATGATCCCGGAATGGCGCACTTGCGGGTCAGGCAGTCGCAGATGAAATTCTCGTGGTCGTCCAGAAAAACGGGCCTCTTTCCTTTTTCAAGGGTTCTGATGGTCGGTATCCCGGATGAAATGGTGAATATCCTGTTTCGGTCACAGCAGGGCGTGTTCATGACCTTGCGTACATCAAGAATTGTCCCGGAATATTCTTTTTCCAGCAGAGCATGGCAGAATTTTGCCGGGCAGGAGCAGAACTCCAGCTTTACGTATGCTGAGAGTGTTGAATTTGAATATTGTTCAGGATTATCAGTATAGATAATTACCTGATTGTTTTGCTGACTCATTACCTCCACCATTCCCCAATAGTTTGTCAGTGTATAAAAATATCACGGGAGAAATCTGTTCACCTGCAGGCCGGAGCAGGTGCCGGAGACGGACTTTCCTTTACACGATACGTGGAAAATCTGGCCAGATTCCCTCCCGTGAAATATGTGTTCAACTTAATTTTTAACCCACGAAATAGTAATGGCAGGGCGGTATTGCAATATGCATGTCCGCATCGATTTCCGGTACATGGAAGAGAAAGTAAAGATGCTGTGAGGGCGGAGCGATGAAGAGGTTGCCCTTCATGTGTTCTTTGATGATTCCTTCGGGCAGGCCGTGCTTGGCTGCCAGTTTTTTTATGCCCATGCCGATCAGGATCATTGCTTTCTGGGTGAATTGTACTTCAAATAATGAAATTTTGACCGCTTCACGTTCGTTAAGTTTTACCTCTGCTGAGTATCCGCACATTGAATCGGGAATAAACATTTGTTCCTCCGGATTATTAAGTTTGTGAAATTGAGTTTCAATATCAATTAAATTAGATAATGAATTGTTGTCAACAACAAATCATTATTTTTGTAGAGAATTAGTAATTCTGCGGGTTATAAAAAGGCGGCTAGGCGGAGGGGGCAGTCTCTTTTTTCAGTCCCGGTTTAATGAATTCAGTATATAGTTGGGCAGTTTGGTCCGGCTCGGCTTTCATAAACTGGATTCCGTAGCCGTAAACACCGTCTTTGGGAATGGTAGACCAGCGGATACCGCCGCAAATGGGAAGCTGGTTGGCAAGCTTACAGATTTTGATATTGACGAGCTGGTTTGCAGAGAGATCGGTGTCTGTTTTCAGGTAGCATCCGGTTTCAGATAAATTGATTATTTCAGCATCAAATTTATTGGCCATGGCGTGGTCGTCACCGTGGCTGATTTTGCTCTGCAGGTCTACATTCACCCTGTCGTTGCGGCGGATAAGGGCTTTTTTCTTTTGGGTGCAGTGGTCCCGGAAGCGGTCCGGGTCGTCAACAAAAATGGCTGCCCCTTTGTTTATGCGGGTACGCATGAGGGGCTTGTCTGCGGCAAGGGTGAATATCTTGTTGCGTTCGCGGGCCGGGGTGGACATGACTTTTTTCATTTCAAGGATCATCCCGGAAAAGTCATGGCTCAGTGCTTCCTGGAAAAATTGTTCCAGATCAGAGCAGAACTTTATTTCCATTTTGGAATGGTTCTGAAAATTGCGGTAGGGCTGGTGACTGTCGGTGTAGGCCAGAATAGATAAATTATCGCTGTTCATTGATATTACTCCTGAAAATAAAAAACCCGGAACCAAAAGACGGTTCCGGGCCTACTTAATCACGGGTAATCATTTAATTGTTACGGCTGCATTAAATTTCGAACAACATTTCGAGGTCGTCACGGGTGAGTGACTTGAGCGCGGATTGACCCGGAATAATGGCATCCGCAACGCTCTTCTTCATTTCCTGCAGGCCGAGGATCTTTTCTTCCACGGTGTTCTGGCAGATCATCTTGTAAGCAAAGACCTGACGTTTCTGGCCGATACGGTGGGTACGGTCAGTGGCCTGATTTTCCACTGCCGGGTTCCACCACGGATCGTAGTGGATGACGTAGTCGGCGGAGGTCAGGTTAAGACCGGTACCGCCTGCTTTCAGCGAGATCAGGAAGATGGGGATATCCGGGCTGTCGTTAAAGCGGTCCACCTGCTCGAAGCGGTCCTTGCTGGAGCCATCGAGGTAGGTGAAGGGGATATCCTTAATGGTCAGCCATGAACGGATAACGTGCAGCATCTGTACGAACTGGGAGAAGACCAGCACCTTGTGTCCGCCTTCAACGATATCAAAGATGAGGTCTTTGAAGGCGTCGAATTTACCGGAAGGCAGGTTGGTGGACAGGCCGGGCATATCCAGCTTGAGCAACCGCGGGTGGCAGCAGATCTGGCGCAGCTTGAGCAGTGCGTCGAGAATGGACATCTGGCTCTTGGCCATGCCTTTCTCGTCCACATCCTTGAGCACCTGATCTTTGAGGCGTTTGGCAAGGGCGTTGTAAAGTTCGCGCTGTTCCTCGATGAGATCGCAGTAATGGACGGTCTCGATCTTGGGCGGCAGGTCCTTGGCCACCTCGGACTTGGTACGGCGCAGGATGAACGGTTTCACCCTTGTGCGCAGATAGTTGAGGGTCTCTTCGTCACCATCCTTGATGGGTTTGACAATGCCCCTCTGGAAAGCATGCTGTGAGCTGAGGAAGCCGGGCATGAGGAATTCGAACAGAGACCAGAGCTCAAAGAGGTTGTTCTCAATGGGCGTACCGGAAAGGCAGAGGCGCATGTCACTCTTAAGCTTGCGCACCGACTTGGCGGTGATGGTGTTCGGGTTCTTGATGTTCTGGGCTTCATCCAGAATCACAGAAGTATATTCGTGCTTGAGCAGCTCTTCAAGGTCCCGGCGCAGCAATGCGTAAGTGGTTATTACGATTGTTGAATCCGGAATTTTCTTGAACAGGTCCTCGCGTCTTGAGCCGTAAATGGTCAAAAGCGGCAGGTGCGGGCAGAATTTCTGCGCCTCACGTTCCCAGTTGGGCATGACCGAAGTGGGCACGATGATCAGGTTCGGTCCGGTAATGCCCCGCTCGTGCAGGGAAAGGATGAAGGACAGGGTCTGAATGGTTTTACCGAGACCCATTTCATCCGCAAGGATGCCGCCGAACTTGTAGTCGCGCAGGAAGTTCAGGTAGCTGAGGCCCTGTACCTGATAGGGACGCAGGGTCGCATTCAGTGCCTTGGGCTGATCAAGCATTTTGATTTCATCAAAGTTGTGGATCTTCTCACGCAGTTTGACGAAATGTTCGTCAGTCTTGGCGTCGGGAAGGTCTTCGATGATCTTGTCCAGCACCGGAGTTTCATACTGCTCGAACTGCTGGCGCGGAGGCTGTTCGGGATCGTAACCCAGAGCCTTGAGCTTGTGGCTGAGTTTCTTGAGCCATGATTCGGGCAGGCTGGTGTAAGAGCCGTCCTTGAGCTGGACATAACGTTTGCCCTGACTCCACGCTTCCCATATTTTTTCAATGGGCACGCGCTGGTCATCGTATTCAACGTTGATGTCGAGGTTGAACCACTTGTTGTCTTCGTCTGTTTCAACTTCGGCAACAATCTGCGGATTGGTCAGCCTTACCTTGTAACGGGTCAGGTTTTTCTCACCGTAGATGCGGTAGGCTTCAACCAGCTGCGGATAGTGGTCCAGCAGGAAGGTGATGGCCGCTTCCTGTTCCATGAACCAGATGGAGTTGTTACGCGGCTGGAAACCCATGTCGCGCAGTTCGGCAAAAAGCTGTGCTTCCTCGTCCTGAGCACGGCGTACAAGATAGGATTTTTCGCCATCCTTGTAGCTTCCGGTCTGCAGGTCGGGGTTGGGTTCGCCCATGGAGATTTCCCCATGCTCGGTATCGTAGGTGTTGTCGACCCTGATGGTCAGCAGTGAACCTTCCTCGTTGAGGTAGAGCTTGGGATTGAATGTGGCCGGTACAAAGAACGGCTGCATCTTCTCAAGGAATTCCTCATGGTCGTGCAGGTCGGAAACCGGAATCTGGGTCCAGACACGGTCAAGGAATTCCGGGATATCCCCGGGAGGGATGACCGGATTCTGGATGCGCATTTCCTGCACCAGTTTGGGAGCAAGAGTGGTCTGGACCGGGTAGAAACCCTGTTTCCAGTATACCCAGAGCGGCAGTCTGCCGTAGAAAAAGACTTCATCGTCATCCATTATGGAGAAAGGCGGTTTGCCTTCATCGGAAAGCAGGATGTCGAATGAAAGACCTTCCTCGGAAAGTTCCGGGGAGAGTTTTAGCTGCATGGTTCTGCTTTCAATGCGGATGGGAATATCTGTATCGCGCAGGAACATGTAATATTCGTCTTTGATGGCAGTAAAAAACCATGCATGCAGCCCGGCGGGAATTTCCACCCGGTGTCCGCGGTAATCAAGGTAGTGCCCGATCTGTTCGGAAACATGCGGCAGGCTGGGCGAGGTTTCGGCCCATTCCGGTTTTTCGATGATATCCTGCAGTTCTATTTCGTTCTGCACCTGAGAGAGGCCGGACTTGTTCTGGCGGGCCCGGAAAAAGGCCACCTGCAAGCGTTCCGGTTCCGGGTACATGCGGTAAATAATGTAGTGCTTGCCTGCTTCGGGCTCCAGTTCCGTGGCAAAGAATGAACGGAAATTCTGGCGCCAGTCGGCCTGCTTCTGGCTTTCGGCTTTTTCTTCCTCGGAATCAAGGGAGAGAAGCAGCTTTAATGCAGCAGCACCCACATGTTTGCACACGCCGGAAAAGGATTCCGGGCAGTTGCAGTAATGGTTTATGCTTTCCTCGGCCAGGTTAAGACCCAGCTCTGAGGAGTAGTTTTGAAAATCATCGCCTTGGATGGTGGCGTCCACATCCCAGTAGCGTTCGCGTTTTTTAAGATCGAGTTTCAGGACCCCGTCAGAATTTACGATCGTGCGTGCGCCGTCCAGAATATATTCCGGTACGGTGTCTGAGACAAATGCTTTGAGAATTGATTTTACTACAGCTTCTTCGTTTTGAGACATGATTACGTTTTCCCCGAACTGTAACTTTCCATAGTTTATTATATCTTATATGAAATAAATAGCTTAGTGTAAAAATAGTACGCGTTAAACCGCTTCCGCTGAATCCGTAAAGTAAAAAGCGATTCGGGTCAATCTGTAACGGTTCGTTACTTGGCTTTTAATCCACAATAGTCCATACTGCTTATATTATCAATGTAGTTGGCTTAATGAAAGGTTTTTATTCAAAAAAATAAGGATAACATGAACAGATTTCTCTTTGCCGCAGTGATGATTACTTGTCTGGCTTTTCTTCCAGCCTGCGGTCAGGATGGCGGACAGCAGGCTGGCAAGGACGCCGATACAAAGACTGGTCCCGCCCCGGCTGCTGTAAAAATTGCTGATTCCAAACCCGTTTATGGCGGCAGGCTGACTGAGCCGACGCTGGCTGAGCCCATGTGTTTGATTTCCACACTCTCTTCAGATTCTGCAAGCCACACTGTCGCCAGCAAGATATTTGTTTCTGCGCTTAAATACAACAAAGATATCGAACTTGTTCCATATGCTGCTGAATCTTTCGAAGTGCTGGAAGGCGGTAAGCTGTTAAAGTTCAAGCTCCGGGAAGATATCAAGTGGTTTGACGGAAAGCCTTTGACTGCTGAAGATGTTGAATTTACTTATAATATGATGCTTGATCCGAATACCCCCACCGCTTATGCCGGGGATTTCAAGAATATCAAGGAATTCAAGCGGACCGGTAGATATACTTTCGAAGTACGTTATGACAATATTTTTGCCCGTTCCCTGATTACCTGGGCTTCAGATATTCTGCCCAAGCACATTCTTGAAGGTGAAGACCTGAATACCACCAAGTACAGGCGTAATCCCGTTGGAGCGGGGCCGTACAAGCTTAAGGAATGGGTTCCCGGCCGCAGATTGATACTTGAGGCTAATGATGATTACTTTGAGGGACGCCCGTACATTGATGAACTGGTATACCGGGTCATACCTGATCTTTCCACGCAGTTTCTGGAGTTGAAAAGCGGCAGTCTCGACAACATGGGGCTGACCCCGCAGCAGTATCTTTTTCAGACCAAGGGCGGGAATTGGGAACGTGATTTTCAGAAATTCAAATACCTTTCCTTTTCTTATTCATATCTCGGGTTTAATATGGAAAGCCCTTTTTTCAAAGATGTGCGGGTGCGCAAGGCCATTAACTACGCCATTGACAAGGAAGAGATCGTCAAAGGTGTGCTTCTGGGACTGGGCTATCCGGCCATGGGACCGTATAAACCCGGTACATGGGTGTATAATGATAAGCTCAAACCCTATGGCTATCATCCTGAAAAAGCAAAAGCTTTGCTTGAGGAAGCGGGGTGGTCCGACAGTGACGGGGACGGGATTCTTGACCGTGACGGCAAACCTTTTTCCTTTACGATTATCATTAATCAGGGAAATTCCTTGCGTATTAAGTCCGCAACAATTATTCAGAACCGTCTAAAGGGTGTCGGAATCGATGTTAAGATCAGGACTGTTGAGTGGGCGGCGTTTCTTAATGATTTTATTCTAAAGGGACGTTTTGATGCCACCCTGCTCAGCTGGAATATTCTGCAGGACCCTGACAGCTATACGGTCTGGCATTCATCCAAGGCCGTAGACGGCGGACTTAATTTTATCAAATATAAAAACAGTGAGCTTGACGAGTTGCTTGAGCGTGGCCGGTCCACACTTGATCAGTCTGAACGCAAGGTCATTTATGACCGCATTCAGGAGATCATGCATGAAGAGCAGCCTTATTGTTTTTTGTATGTTCCCATGGCTCTGCCCATATACAGCAGTCGAATTCAAGGTCTGAAAGTGGAACCCGCAGGTCTGGGCTATAATGCCGATTGGTGGTGGATTCCCGAAGAGTTACAGAAGAAAAAGAGTTTACAGCAGTAATTATGATACGCATTAACGAAATCACTGACGTTGTCAGTACCTATATTGATGATCCTGATCTGGACTTGATCCAGAGGGCCTACGTCTTTTCCGCACGGGCACATGAAGGTCAGGTGCGCCTTTCCGGTGAGCCTTATCTCGCCCATCCGCTGCACGTGGCCAAGATTCTGGCCGATATGCGTCTTGATGAGCCCACTGTGGCCGCCGGACTGCTGCACGATACGGTGGAAGATACCGATACCACCATTGACGAGATTGCTGATCTTTTCGGTGAAGAAGTTGCCGACATTGTTGACGGTGTGACCAAGATCGGGATGATGGATTTCGAATCCAAGGCTATCGCCAAGGCGGAGAATATCCGCAAGATGATTCTGGCTATGGCTGAAGATATCCGCGTACTCATGGTCAAGCTCGCCGACCGTCTGCATAATATGCGCACCCTTGATTTTCAGAAGAATTACAAGCAGCTGCTCATTGCGCAGGAAACCATGGATATCTACTCCCCCCTTGCCAACAGGCTTGGGTTGTACATGGTCAAGCGCGATCTTGAAGATCTCTGTCTCTTCTACCTCAAGCCGGATGTCTATCAGGATATTACCGACGGGCTGGAACGCCAGCACACCATCGGTAAGGAATACGTTGATAACGTCATCGGACTGCTGACCGGTATCCTTGATGATAACGAAATCAAGGGGACCATCAAAGGACGCACCAAGCACAAGTATTCCATCCATAAGAAGATGCAGCGTCAGGGTTTAAGCCTTGATCAGGTGCATGACATTATTGCATTCCGGGTCATCGTTGATTCCGTAAAGGACTGTTATTCCGTGCTCGGTCTGGTCCACTCCATGTGGAAGCCTGTTTCCGGTAAGTTCAAGGATTATATTTCCATTCCCAAGGCCAATATGTACCAGTCCCTGCACAGTACGGTCATCGGGCCGGAAGGTGAGCGTATCGAGATCCAGATCAGGACCGAAGAGATGCAGCAGGTGGCGGAATACGGTGTTGCTGCCCACTGGCAGTACAAGGAATCCGGCAAGAGCGACGCCAAGACCAACCGTGATGCGGAACGATTTTCATGGCTCAGGCAGATCATGGACTGGCAGCGCGAGCTGGAAGACCCCCGTGAATTCATGGCCTCGCTGCGTTTCGATCTTTTTAACGACGAAGTTTACGTCTTCACCCCCGCTGGTGAGATCAAAGAACTTCCCGACGGTGCCACCCCGGTTGATTTTGCTTACTCCATTCACACCGAGGTAGGTAACCACTGTACCGGGGCCAAGGTCAATGGGCGCATGGTGCCGCTCAACTCCGTGCTCAAGAACGGTGATACCATCGAGGTTTTCACCGATAAAAAACGCAAGCCCAGCCGCGACTGGCTCAAGTTCGTAAAGACCGCCAAGGCCCGCACAAGGATCAAGCACTACATTCGCACCGAGGAGCGGACCCGTTCCATCATTCTTGCCAAGGAGCTGCTTGAGAAAGAAGGCCGGCGCATGAATATCAATGTGGCCAAGGCCATGAAAGACGGTTATTTCATCATGTTGGCTGATGAATTCAATTTCGGGCACGTGGATGATCTGCTTTCAAATATCGGCTATTCACGCATCACCCCGCGCAAGGTGCTGGGACGCCTCCATGCCATCCTCAATGAAGTCGAGGGCGTTGTGGAAGAAGCACCCAAGCCGGAACAGCATCATCACGAGACCGAGGAGGACAAGGCCAAGAGTGCTGCTAATTCCATTGATATCGAAGGTGTGGATAACGTCCTGATCCGTTTTGCAGGGTGCTGCACCCCGCTGCCGGGAGAGCCGATCATCGGTTACATCAGCCGTGGACGCGGTGTGGTCATCCATTCTGCAACCTGTCCCAATATCAAGAACCTGGAAGAAGAGCGTCTGCTCAATGTTTCATGGACCGGAGGACAGGAAGAATCCCAGCATCCGGCCCAGATCCGCATCCGCTGCCGCAACCACAAGGGTATGCTGGCAAAGATCTGTACCGTGCTGACCGATATGGACGTGAACATCGATTCCGGTGAATTCAAGTCCGACCTCGACGGCAGTTCCGTGCTCGAATTCACCGTTGAGGTCACCGACCTCGGGCATCTGCACCGTTCTTTGAACAAGCTCAAGACTATTGAGCATGTTTTGGAGGCTACTCGGTTGAGTTAGGGCTGACTCATTTTGACCAATGACAAAACGTCCCGCTGAACTTGGCTCGGCGGGACATTTCTATTTTTCAGAAAGATTCCTTTGATGTTTTTCTTCGGATTAGTGGTATTGTTAGACTTCTCATATTAAAAAACTTGAAAGGATTGCTTACAAAAGTTACTTATTAGATATATTATATTTAAAAAATAGAGGAAAAAGTAATGATTCCAGCTGCTGAGAAAGCAACTGAACAGGTTCGGAAGATGTTCCTCCCTTTTATTGAAGGGAAGAAACCTACTGAATTTGACCTTAAAAGGCTCGAAAGTGAAGTCTTGAAACTCATGAATAGTGCCCCCGGAACAGCGCATACTTTTCTTGGCGTAATTGCATCTTTTCGGAGAGATATCCTTGGAGTCCATAAGCATTTTGAAAATGCTTTGAAGATTGATGGAGATGATTTTGTCCATTTAGCTAATTATGCCCAAGCATTGTTTTCTTGTAATGCCTTACAAGAGGCGTTGAATATTTCTTTTAAGGCTTTAGCTAAAGGTTCCGATATCGCAAGTATTGACACTGCAATTGCAATCTCCAAGCAATTAAATGATGAAGGTGCATTAGAACGATTAGTTAAGATTCGTGAAGAATTTTGTGGAGAAAATATTGATTTAGATTTGTGCTTTACGCTTGGAGCACTCCAGCAGCAAATGTCGGTGTATCCTGAATTAGTGACTCCTCTAGATGAAGACATGTTTGCTGAAGCACTGGAACTTGTAGAAGGTGTTGAGGTTGAATAATGGGTGAGTGGAAGATTTTTTTATATCATCTTTTTAAGCTTCGTTACGAGTATTTATTTAACGAAGTGAAACGATTAAAAGCCAAAGACCCTGATTCGTATAAAGAGCACAAAACGACTAAGATGTTTGCTTCTGTTGTTAAGTGTATTGCGTTGTTGAAAAAAGATCCTACTGGTGACGAATATCAGATGGGGGTTAAAGTTTTATCAGGGTTTCGTTATTGGAGAAGGGTAAAAAGACACCTTCCGCAAAGGCATCGGCTCTTTTTTAGATTCCGTTCAGATCAAACTAGCGTGGTTTTAGCTTGGCTGAATGATGATAAAACACTCCGTAAGGAGGGTGCTAAGACTGATGTTTACCATGTTTTTTTTAAAATGCTTGAAAGTGGTAAGGTCCCGGATCGCTATGAGGAGCTTCTAGAAAGCTCGGAAGAGTACGGTGCTTCCTCTCAAAAGAGCATTAGCGCGCAAAGTTAAAAAGTATTCAGAGTCTCATCCTCCGCAAGTCCTCGTCGCTGCGGAGGACTTTTTTTATACCTCATCAAGAACCTTCTCAGTCAATTCCACTTCAATCAACTGCGGCACATACATCTCCGACCAGACAAAATTATGGTGCCTGATTATTGTTTCAGCATCTAAATAGGGTTTGTCGGCAGTGGTGTGCGCGTCTGAAGCTACCCGCACTTTGTAGCCCATGCTTGCGGCCTGGCGCACTGTGCTGTCTATGCAGAAGTCCGTACAGCATCCGGTGATTATTAGTTCTTCTACGTTCAAGTCGCTTAGCCTCTGCGCAAGATTTGTTTCGCAAAAAGAGTCGCAGCAGGTCTTTTCTATGACCGTATCTGTTGGTCGAAAATCAAGCTCATCCAGAATCTGCCAGCCGTCTGAATTTATTGCCAGCCCGTCTTCTGCGCTGTTGTGGCGTACGAATATTATGGGGATATTTTTGTCCCGTGCCTTCCCTGTGAGCAGATCTACCCTGCTGATTACCCCGTCTGTGTCATAGCGGTTTCCCGCTGCGAATAATGCTTTCTGCATGTCTATGATCAGTAAAGATTTCATGCTGAGTCCTTGTCTGTTCTGGTTAGTTAGCTGAGTTTGGGATGTTTTTTAGTTTGTTTTTAGGGAGATGTGAAGGTTTAAAATAAACAAACGAAAGTTTCAAACGATTCTTTTAAACAAGTGTTTGACTTTAGTTAAACGTTTGTTTAAATCTCTTCTTGAAAGAATGAGAAATTCTCAAGTTGAGAGGTTTAAATATGACGGTTCATCCTAAAGGAAAAACAAATAAGGCCCGTGGCGAAGAGACCCGCGAAAAGCTTGTTGACGTTGGCTTGCAGCTTTTTGCCATGAACGGTTTTAATGGCGTGAGTATGCGCAATCTTGCTTCAGAAGCAGAGGTTAATCTGGCTACTGTGGGCTACCATTTCGGTGGCAAACAGGGCCTTTATGAAGCAGTGATCAGAGAGATTATCCGTTTCCGTGAAGAGTTTATGCCGGGGGTCAGTGTCGTTCGTGAGCAGATTAAACGTGTAGAGTCCGGTGAAATTTCCAAAGAAGAGATGGTTACCTGGTTTTTCCGTTCCCAGATGGAAGGAATTCTCAGTGATCCAATCACTATCTGGGGGATTATGTTGATCAACCGTGAAATGGCTGCTCCCAGTGAAGTTTATCCGTTATTAGATGAGGAATTTTTCGAACCTGCCATTCAGGCCATGAATCTTCTGCTGAAAGCGGCCATGCCGGAGGGTAGTTCTTATACTGAAATAATGACAGTAGGGACTGCTTTAATCGGTATTGTGCTTAAGTTTGTGGCGTCAAAAGCTTTTACCGATCGTGTTGGCTGGGATGAAATGACCCCTGAACGCATTGAAGAACTCATAGAAATACTGTCCAGAAGGGTAGTGGCTTTTGTCTGCTGTTAGGAGGCATATTAAAATGAAAAGATTAATAATTATTTCAATATTGGTGCTCGGCTTCGCTTTGAGCGGTTGTAAGGAAAAGCCTGTCCCGGCGCAGGAGATATTGCGCCCGGTAAAGACCATGCAGGTTGGTGAAGGTGTTTCCGGCAGAAATTGGGTTTTCTCCGGTACTGCCGAGGATGCATTGCAGTCTGACCTCTCTTTCCGTGTGGGCGGCAAGATCACCTCTTTTCCCGGTGATCAGATCGGTCGCAAATTCAGGGCCGGGGAAGTCATTGCCCGTCTGGACCCGGAAGATTACGAGCTTGAAGTCCGGCAGGCAGAATCCAATCTGGAGCAGGTCCGCGCCAATTTTGTGCGTGCCAAGGCCGATGTGGAACGCATCAGCCAGCTTTACAAGCGCAAGGTTGTTTCCAAGTCCGAGCTTGACCAGTCCGAGGCCGATTTCAAATCCTATCAGGCTCAGCTCAACGCTTCAGCCAAAAAACTTGATATTGCCCGCAAACGTCTGCGCTACACCGTGCTCAAGGCACCTTTTGACGGCTGGGTAGGTGCTGTTTCCGTGAACGTGCACCAGAACGTGCAGTCCGGCCAGAAGGTTATCGGTTTCAATGCCGGTAAGCAGATGAAGATGTATATTTCCCTGCCCGATACCCTTATTTCTTCAGTGGAAGAAGGGGAGAAAGTACAGGTTACTTTTGATGCACTGCCCGGAAAGGTAATGCAGGGTGTGATCATGGAAGTGGGTATCGGCACCAACGAGGGTGCTTCCTTCCCGGTCAAGGTATATCTTGATAATTCCAAGCAGCTGGTGCGTAGCGGTATGTCCGGTAATGTCCGTTTTGCCGCCCGTTCCGCTAGTTCCAATGTATTTGTCGCCCCCTCGGCCATCGTGGGCAACCCGGACGGCAGCAAGCATGTCTGGGTGGTGGAGAACGGCTCTGTGGTCAAACGTCGTGATGTGGAAGTGGGCAACATTTCTTCTAAGGGCGTGCTGATCAAGGACGGTCTCAAATCCGGCGAAACCGTGGTCACCCGTGGTGTACATTCCCTTAAGGATGGGCTGAAGGTACGTAATGTCGGGGGGCTCTCGTGAATCTTGCCAGATGGTGCATTGAAAATAACAGGACTTCCATTGCCCTGTTTGTGCTGATCGCTTTTGCAGGGGTGTCCACATTTTTCAGCATCCCCAAATCTGAGGACCCTGATTTCACCATCCGGACTGCGGTTGTGACCACCGTTTTTCCCGGTGCTTCGCCGCAGCGGGTGGAAGAGCTGGTTACTGATAAGCTGGAAGAAAAGATCAGGGAAATTGATGTCATTAAAAACGTCAAATCCCAGTCCATGACCGGATTATCCATTATTGAGGTGGAATTTCAGGATAACCAGAAAAACATGGACCCGGTCTGGCAGCGGTTGCGCAATAAGGTTTCCGATGCCAAGCGCGATCTGCCTGCCGAGGCCTACGAGCCTGTGGTCAACGATGAGTTCGGGGATGTTTTCGGTATTGTTGTCGCCCTGACCGGGGACGGCTTCAGTTATCGTGAGCTTAAAGACGTTGCTGACTACACCCGTGATGAACTGCTTTCCATTCCCAGTGTCGGTAAGGTTGATCGCTGGGGCTTGCAGGATGAGCGGGTGTTTGTGGATTTTTCCAATTCACGCATGGCTGCGGCCGGGATCACTCCTTTTGCTCTCGCCCAGATGCTCAGTCAGCAGAATATGATCCGTCCCAGCGGTTCGGCCAAGGTCGGACCTGAGCGCATCTACATTGAGCCCACCGGGGAATTCAAATCTGTTAATGATATTAAAAACATGTCCCTGCGTGTCGAGGGCATGAGATCCTCGCTCAAGCTTTCCGATGTGACCGATGTTACCCGCGGTTTTGCAGATCCGCCGGGTGTTATGGCCCGTTACGACGGTGATCCGTGCATCATGCTCGCTATCTCCATGGCCGACGGCAACAATATCATGGAAGTGGGCAAACTGGTTACAGCCAAGCTCGAAAAGCTTTCCGCTGATCTTTACCACGGCATGGAGTATAATGTGGTCGTTTATCAGCCGGATTACGTTGATACCGCTGTTACCGACTTCATGATCAACCTGCTTGAATCGTTCATATTCGTGGTCATTGTTATTCTCGTGTTCGCCGGGTTCAAGACCGGACTTGTGGCCGGGTCGCTGGTGCCTATGGCTATGCTCGGTTGCCTCGGGCTCATGCCTCTTTTTGATGTGGGTTTGCAGCGTATCTCCATTGCCTCGCTGATTATCGCGCTGGGTATCCTTGTTGATAACGGGGTAGTTGTTTCGGAGGCTATTCTGGTGCGTCTTGCTTCGGGTGAGGAACGTTTGAAAGCAGTGGCCGGAGCCGTTTCTGAACTCTGGATGCCGCTTTTGGCCGCATCGTTGACCACTGTTTTTGCCTTTCTACCCATTCCGCTGGCGGAGAATACCACCGGGGAATATTGTTTTTCCCTGTTTATCGTGGTCAGCCTGACCCTGCTTTGTTCATGGGGGCTGTCCATGTCCATGGTGCCCATGCTCTGCTACTATGTGCTGAAACCGAAAATTGTTATCCAGACATTTTCCAGCCGCATGTACCGTGTTTACAGGGGAATGCTTCTTTTCTGCCTGCGCCATCGTCCCAGCTTTTTGGCTGTGGTGCTCATCGGCTGCATGGCTGCGTTCTGGGGATTCCAGTTCGTACCCAAAATGTTCTTTCCGCCCAACGAGCGGGCCCAGTTCACAATTGATTTCTGGCAGCCCTTCGGCACCGACATTACCGCCACTGCGGATGAGGTCGGCAGGCTGGAGCAGTTCCTGCTCAGCGATGAAGGTGTGGACAGTGTGGGAACATTCATCGGCCACGGCGGTCCGCGCTGGTACCTGCCCCTGAACCTTGAACAGCGTAATGATAACCTCGCAACATTTGTGGTTAACACCAAAAGTGTTGAAGCTACTGATGAAGTTATCGAGCGCACCCGCACCGAGCTTAAATCCCATTTCCCGGATGCCGATTTCAGTCTCAAGAAATTGATGAACGGTCCTCCGGTGGGTGCTCCGGTGCAGATTCGCATTTCCGGACCGGACCAGAAAACCCTCTACCATCTGCGGGATAAGATTGCCGCCATTGTTGAAAGTACTCCCGGTGTGGCCCGTGTCTGGGACGACTGGGGCCAGTGGACCAAGAAGATGGAAGTGAATGTGGATCAGGAAAAGGCCCGTCAGGCCGGACTGACCAGTTCCGATGTTGCGCTCAGCCTGCAATCAAGCATGAGCGGCTATCAGGCTTCCACCTACCGCGACGGGGATACCAATATCCCCATCATGCTGCGTTCCGAAGGCGACTTTCGCGACCGTCTGGATAAGCTGGAAAGTCTGAATGTCTATTCCTATCAGGCCCAGAGAAATGTTCCCTTGAGCCAGATTGCATCTGCGGAACTTGTCTGGCAGCCTTCGGATATCCGCCGCAGGGACCAGACAAGGACCATGACCGTCAAGGCTGACCTTTTTAACGGCTACTTTGCCATGCAGACCCTTGATGCAGTACGTCCTGAAATAAATAAAATGATGCAGTCTCCGGGCTGGCCCGTGGGTTATTCCGTGGCCTACGGCGGTGAGTTTGAGAAGAGTGTAGAAAGTCAGGAAGCCATCAATGCCAACATGCCTCTGGCCATGGGGCTGCTGGTGCTGGTGCTTATCTTCCAGTTCAACTCTTTCCGCCGCCCGCTGATCATCCTGCTGACCCTGCCGCCCATGATGTGCGGGATCACGCCGGGTATGATCCTGACCAACTCGCCCTTCGGATTCATGCCCATGCTGGGGATGATCAGTCTGCTGGGCATTATCGTCAACAACGCCATCATGCTTATCGACCGCATTGAAATCCTGCGCGGGCGCGGGCTGACGCTGGATAACTCCATTGTGCTGGCCTCCCTTGAGCGGGCGCGACCCATCATCATGACCGCTACTACTACCATTATAGGCATGGTTCCGCTCTCATTGCAGGGCGGTGAGATGTGGCGGCCCATGGCCAACTGCATCATGTCCGGGCTCATGTTCGCCACCGTGCTGACCCTGATCCTCTGCCCGGTTCTTTATTCACTCTTCTACAAACAGGGTTTCAAGAAGTATGAATGGAATCAGGATGTTGTTAAGCAGGGCAGTGATGTGTAGCCTGTATATATAAGTAATAGGAAAGGCCCGTAACTCATCAGAGTTGCGGGCCTTTTTAGTTGGTGTGATTTGAATTCTACAAGTCTTCCAGAATCTTCTGAATTCCGTCCACCAGCCTTTTAGGGGTGGATGCCCCGGCGGTGAGTCCGATCTTGTCTATGTCTTTAAGGTCTTCAAGAGGGAGTTCGTCAGCGATTTCAACATGGGTGCATTTGGTGCCCGCTGTCTCGACAACCTGCACCAGACGGCGGGTGTTGCCGGAGATGCGACCGCCCACAACAATCATGTGGTCCACTTCACCGGAAAGGGTGATGGCTTCGTCCTGACGCTGGCGGGTGGCGTCACAGATGGTGTTCAGGGTTACGAATTCGATGCCCTTGCTTTCAAGATACTGGATGCAGTCCGCGTATACGGCACGGTCCTGAGTGGTCTGGGCTGCGAGGCAGTACTTCCGGTTCGGGTCCAGTTCAATGTCCTGAAGCTCTTCAAGGGAGTCAAAAAGGTGCGGTCCTTCTGGTCCGTAGCTGAGCAGTCCTTTCACTTCCGGGTGACTGTCTTCGCCGTAAAGAAGAAGTACACGGTCATCTTCAGTATTGCGCTGGATGAGCAGCTGCGCTTTTTTGACCTTGGGGCAGGTTGCGTCGATTACGTTTACACCGCGCTGGCGCAGGTCTTCTTCTACAGCTTTGGGAATGCCGTGGGCCCGGATAACCACATATGCACCTTCGGGTACTTCTTCCGGGGTTGTGGCGGTGATTACACCCTGTTTTTCATAATCTTCCAGAACCTGCGGGTTGTGGATGATCGGTCCCAGAATGTATATTTTTCTATCTTCGTCTTTCTCAATCAGGGAATCCAGCTTGTTGAGAGCGAGGTCTACGCCCATGCAGAATCCGGCTGTTTTAGCTCTGATAACTTCAACCATTAACGGCCTCCATATATTTTACGGCAGATTTTACCGCGTTTTTTTGTCTTCGATATAACTTATTTATATTACATTTCATTGTTTCGTTTGGCAATGTGCTTGTTTCAGTCTTAAACCGGAGATAACCCATTGACCGCAGGGGGGAAGGGGAGTATTTTCCCCAAAAAATAATTCAGCTGCTTAATATTGAAATACATTGGAGCCTGTTAAAATGAGTTCTGAGATTATTAAAAAATATAGGGAAAGAATGGCGGAGGCTTACGAGCTGCACCGCAAATATGTGAACCCCCAGTTTGTGCGGGTCCTCGAAGTAATCGGCTATGACCGCAACTATGTTTCTTCCGAGGGGGCATATCTGACCGATGCCAAGGGTGTGAAAGTCCTTGATTTCCTCTCCGGGTTCGGTGTGTACAACATCGGGCGCAACCATCCTTATGTGGCCGATGTGCTTAAGGAAGTGATGGATGAAAAGACCGCCAGCATTGTGCAGATGGATCTCGGTGTCATGTCCGGCATGCTGGCTGAAAAGCTGGCCGAGCTTGCTCCCGGTGACCTTGAAGCCGTTTTTTTCACCAACTCCGGTACGGAAGGGGTTGAAGGGGCACTTAAATTCGCCCGTCAGGCCAGCGGCAAGCATAAGCTGGTCCATTGTCATCATGCTTTTCACGGGTTGACCCTCGGTTCGCTGTCCGTAAACGCCAACCGTGAATTCAGGGATCGCAACGAGCCTTTGCTGCCGGATTGTACTCCCGTGCCCTTTAACGATCTTGAAGCTCTGGAAGATGCGCTCAAGGGCGGCGATGTGGGCGCGTTTATTCTTGAAACCGTGCAGGGCAAGGGCGTTTTTGTCCCTGACGACGGTTACCTGCAGGGTGTGCGCGAACTCTGCGACAAGTACGGCACCTACATGATTGCCGACGAAGTGCAGTGCGGCATGGGGAGGACCGGAAAGATGTTCGCTGTGGATCATTGGGGCGTGAAGCCGGATATTCTGGTTATCTCCAAGGCTCTTTCCGGCGGTTACATCCCGGTTGGAGCCATCATCACCACCCGTGAGATTCATGGCAGAATTTTTGATTCCATGGAACGCTGTTTTGCCCATTCCAACACCTTCGGTCAGAACGATCTGGCCATGGCTGCCGGACTGGCGACCATCGAGATTATGGAGGAAGATAATCTGGCCGAAAATGCAGCCGGAATGGGCGCGCGCATTGAAGAAGGGTTGCAGAAACTTGCCGATAAGTATGAGATGCTCACTGAAGTCCGCGCCAAGGGGCTTATGATCGGCATGCAGTTCGGCGAACCTAAGTCCATGGCCCTGAAAGCCAGCTGGAAACTGCTGCACAAGATGAATGATGATCTCTTCTGCCAGATGATCACCATGCCGCTGCTGGAAAAGCACAACATCCTCAGTCAGGTTGCCGGGCACGGTCTTGATACCGTTAAAATCCTGCCCCCGCTGATGATCAATGACGAGGACGTGGATAAATTCCTCGCCGCCATGGATGACGTACTCAAGGAAGCGCACAAGATTACCGGATCGGCATGGAAAACCGTCAAGGATCTCGGAATCAGGACAGCTAAGACTTCATAGACAGATTCCCTTCCGGAGCTGGAAGGTCGAAAATCGTGGATATTATGGGAGGCAAATTGTACAATGTACGCTGATTTGCCTCCTTTAATTATCTGCCACGCCTAAAAAAGACCCCGGCGGTTCTCCCGCAGCGGGCAGAATTTAATGAATATTTTTTATAATGTTTTAGAGAAAGTAATTCGCTCCATCTGGGGGCTGGTCCGCAAGGCACCTGTTGCCATTGTTCTGTGCGCTGTGTTGATGGCCGCTGTCTGCGCCGCTTCTTCCGCTCTCTGGCTGAAGCTGGACAGCGATCAGGACAACCTCATTTCCCACGAGCTTCCCTTTCAGAAGCGCAATCTTGAGCAGATTAAGAATTTCGGTGATCAGGAATACATGTTTGTGGTCATTAAGACCGGGGGCACTGATGCGGGGAAGGATAAGGCCGCCAAGTTTGCCGCCACTCTCGCCACTAAACTCAAGAAACGTCCCGATCTGGTCAAGGAAGTGCACTACGCCATGTCCGCCCGTGACATGGGGCCGGGGGTGCTCATGTTCGCCTCTTCGGACGAGCTGCGCCAGTTCGTATCCCTTGCCCGTGATTTCGGTCCGCTGGGTAAGGAATGGTTTGAAGAACCGGGACTGACTCGTTTTCTGAACATGACAGCTGATCTGCTTAGCGGCAAAAAAGGCACAGAGCAGGGCGGCAGTGCCGGACCGGAAATGTTCGGTCCGTTTATCGGCGCAGTGGATAATCTTGTGGGCGAGATGCAGTCTTCCCTTGTTTCCGGGCCGACCCTTGAAACCATGAATGCCCCGGTTTTCGATCTCGACAAGGCCGGAATCCAGTATTTCTTCACCCGCAACGGCAAGCTGCTGATCATGCGTATCCTGCCCAAGAAGGATTTCCGGGTTATGGATGTGATCGGACCTTCGCTTAATTTTGTGCGCTCATCCCTTGAAACAGTGCGGACTGAGTTCCCGGAAGTTGAGGCCGGACTCACCGGACGCCCGGTACTTTCCGCCGATGAAATGCATACTACCGATCAGGATATGACCATTGCGGCCATTATTTCAGTGGTTGTGGTCGGGCTGATGTTCATGTTCATCCTGCACGGCTGGCTGCGGCCCATGCTGGTTATGGGCTCGCTTTTTTGCGCCATGGCCTGGACCTTCGGGTTCACGCTGGTCGCGCTGGGCAGCCTGAATCTGCTTTCCATTGTATTTGCCCTTGTGCTGGTCGGTATCGGTGTGGATTTCGGTATCCATATTGTCATGCGTTATGTGGAGGCTTCGGATTCGGGGTTGTCTCCTGATGAGGCAGTGGAAGAAGCCCTCGTCCATACCGGCCCCGGTGTATTGCTGGGCGGGCTGACTTCGGTCTGTGCTTTCTACGCCGTGCTGGGACAGGAGTTTGTGGGGCTGGCCGAACTGGGCCTTGTGGGCGGAACCGGGATTATTTTCTGCCTGATTTCCATGCTTACCGTACTGCCTTCCATGATGCTTATTGCCGGGCGGCGCAACTGGTTCCCGTCTTCGCGTCCGCGCATGGCCACCATGCCCTTCATGGAAAAGATTATTTCCCGCCCGGTAACCGTACTGCTGGTTTTTGCGGTCCTGACCGCGCTGGCTTTTCCCGGATTCCAGAAGGCCGGATTCAACTACAATCTGCTGGATCTTCAGGCTGAAGGTCTGGAGTCTGTTGAGTACGAACATGTTCTGATCAATGATTCCGATGAATCCACTTGGTTCGCGGTGATGACCCGCCCGGATTTGGAATCCGTAAAATCACTCATTGCTGAACTCAAGCAGATCCCTTCGGTGGGCCGCGTTGATTCCATTCTCGGCTTTCTGCCCGAAGGCCAGCAGGAAAAAGCAGAAATCCTGCGCGGTGAAGCGGAAGCACTGGCCGGAATCAATCTTGAAGCACGCAATTCATCCCTTGTGCCTTCCGAAGTTGTGTCCGGGCTTGAGAACCTGATTGAATCCCTTGAAGGACTGGAGGAAAAACTCTTTTCCGCCGGGGCCAAAGCGGAGCTGGAAAAAGTCGGTGAGATCATTGACCGGGCAGATTCCTGCCTTGAGATACTTGAAAAAAATCCTGCAGATGCAGTCAACCTGACTCCGCTTCAGGCCCGGCTGGTCAGCGAGCTTTCCGGCTCATTTGCATGGCTTAAGGAAATTCTGGAAGTGAAGTCCGTTGACCCGAATGACCTGCCCGAACATTTACGTTCCCTTTATGTTGGCAAGGACGGCAGCTTTATGGTCAAGATTTCTCCGGTAGGCAATGTCTGGGATTTTGACAAACTGACCGGATTCGTGGCCGACCTGCGCAGGATCGACCCCGAAGTGACCGGGGTTCCGGTGGTGGTTCTTGAATCCTCTCTGCTTATGCGCGAGACCTTTCTTGAGGCCGCAGGGCTGACCATCATTCTGGTTTCGGCCATTCTTTTCTTAAGTTCATTCAGCATCAGTTATGTTCTGCTGACTCTTGTTCCCTTGTTTGCCGGGATTTTCTGGCTGCTGGAGATCATGGGAATTACCGGACTGAGCTTTAATTTAGCCAATTTCTTTGCTATTCCTGTACTTATCGCCATCGGTGTTGACGGCGGAGTCCATTTTCTGGCCCGCTGGAAAGAGCTTTCCCAAGGGGAGCGGCTTTACCATACCAGCACTCCGGTGGCGGTGGGGCTTAGTTTCTGCACCACAATGATCGGGTTCGGGGGACTGCTTTTGGCCCACCATCGCGGCCTTGCTTCGCTGGGCGGCATTATGGTTACCGGGTCTGCCACCTGTCTTGTGGGCTGCATGGTGGTTCTGCCCGCTGTGTTCAGATTGATTGAAAGGATTAAAGGAAAGTAGTTTATGTACAGAAAAGTTATCGCACTTGTATTTGTTCTGCTGCTCGGACTGAGTTCTGCTGCTTCCGCCGGAAGATTTGATTTTGCCATCATCCAGCCCGGTCAGCCGGGTACAACAGCCGAAGCGCAGCCGGTAATGGATGAACTGGGTAAATATCTTTCCGCCCGGCTGGGCGAGAAGGTTCAAGGCGTTTATTACAATGACCTGAACGCTGCTCTTGAATATCTTGGAAAAAACAAGCCCGCATGGTCTATCTGCGGGCTGACCTTCTTTAAAACATACGCAGACAAATTCGCCATGACCCCGGTGGCGTCCACTCTGCCGCAGGGCATGGAAAAGGATGTCTGGCGGATGATCGTACCCGCTGACGGTCCCGGGTCCCCGGACGCTGTTCAGGGCAGGGTCTATGGTTCCATGCTCTACACCCCGCAGGCCATGGAGATACTCTTTGCCGGAAGAGAAGGTGGGAAATTCAGCATGGAAGGTACGCACAAGGCACTGCGTATGCTTCGTAAGGTGAATAAAGGTAAGATTGCCGGTGTGGTGCTGGACTCTGTACAGTATTCGGTGATCAAGGATTCGGACCGTTATTCCAATACCAAGGTTATTTATACTTCTGCGCAGCTGCCCAACAGCCCGGTGGTCTGGTTCGACAAAACCACCGATGACGCTTTCCGGCTTCAGGCTGTGCTGCTGGGCATGGATAAAGACCCGGCTGCCAGGGAACTGCTTAAGCTGCTCCAGACTTCCGGTTTCAACCCTGCTGATAAGGATTTGAGATAATGAAGTTGCTGCGCTTACTACCGTTGCTGCTGGTGCTGCTTGTTTGCGGATGTTCAGCGAAATATGACCTGCCCCTTTATGAATATGATGCGGACGGAGTGGTGCTCTGGAAACCGTGTTCACGGGCTCAGGCCGAAGTGCTTTCCAATTCTTCCAAGGATAACGATATCCTGCAAGGGGCGGCCTGTTCGGCATGGCTGCTGGAGAGCGGAGCCGTCAAGTCCGCTGATTACGCAAAATCTTCACAGGCAAAATTGAGGTCTTTTCTGGGTAAAAATAAGCAATCCGGTCTGGGCCACTATCTTTTGGCTTATTTAATTGCTAAAGAGGCTCAGCTTGCTCCCATGAAGGGTCTTGACCTTGTGCCGCAGATGGAGCAAGAAGCAATCGCAGCGTCCAAACTTTCTCCGCAGGTGGATCATGGAGGCCCGGATCGTTTTCTGGGTGAGCTTTATTTGAAAGCACCTTCCGCGCCCATCAGTATCGGGGATATGGATAACGCGCTGGAGTATTACGAAAAGGCCGTTAAAGTCGCGCCGGATTTTGCCATGAACCGTCTTGGGCTGGCAACAGCTTTACTTGAGGACGATGAAGTGGAGGAAGCCTGCACACATTACGACAAGGCCCTGCAAAGCAAATGCTTTGATGAAAAGTTATTAAAAGTTGATTCCTGTAAAAAGCTGGTCAAAGCCTGTGAGGCACGAAAGACCGCTGAAAAATAAAACCCGCCCCCATGCGGCGGAAATGAGGTTAAGACCTTGGCAATTCCTGCAATTCAAGTAGCTAGACTCGGTAAATACATTCTCACCCAGACCTTGAAAGGTAATAAGCATTACCCGCTGGTACTCATGCTCGAACCCCTTTTTCAGTGCAACCTGCGCTGCAAGGGCTGCGGTAAAATCGGGCATCCGCCGGAAATCATGAACAAGCGTCTTTCCGTGCAGGAATGTATTGACGCCGTGGAAGAATGCGGTGCGCCTATTGTTTCCATTCCCGGCGGTGAGCCGCTGCTGCACCCTGATATGCCTAAGATTGTGGAAGAGCTGATCAAGCGTAAAAAGTTTGTATACCTGTGTACAAACGGTCTGCTTGTTCCGCAGCGCATTCATGAATTTACCCCCAGCCCGTACCTGACTTTCAACCTCCATCTGGACGGACAGAAAGAGATTCACGACAAAATCGTCTGCAAGGACGGGGTTTTTGATAACAGCGTTTCCGTGATCAAGATGCTCAAGTCCAAAGGGTTCCGGGTTGTAACCAACACCACCCTCTTCGGCGGGCAGACTGCTGAGAACGCAGCAGAATTTTTTGATTTCCTCATGGACCTAAAAATTGACGGCATGACCCTTTCCGCAGCATTCAGCTACGAGGCTGCCGCTGATCAGGATAGCTTCCTGACCCGTGACCAGTCTGTGAAACTTTTCCGGGAGATTTTCAAGCTCGGCAAGGGCAAAAACTGGGATTTCTCACACAGCAGCTTCTATCTTGATTTTCTGGCCGGAAACCAGAATTACAAGTGCTCCCCGTGGGGCAACCCCTCCCGTTCCGTTCTCGGCTGGCAGCGTCCCTGCTATCTGCTGGAAGACGGCTTTGTCTCTTCCTACAAAGAACTCATGGAGCAGACCGACTGGGATAAGTTCGGCGTGGGTAACGATCCCCGCTGCGCAAACTGCATGGTCCACTGCGGCTTCGAACCCACCGCGGTTGCCGATTCAGTAAAACGTCCCCTCAAAGGCGCAATGCTGGCTTTGAAAGGTGTGGATGTGGGTTAGTACTTAGATTGATTGTAAAAAAGCCCGCTGAAGTTCGCTTCAGCGGGCTTTTTTTGTTGCGTATATTTAATTATTGCAGATCGCTGTCTTGAAATCTTCTGATGGTAATCTCTGAGGTCAGTTCTTCATCTACAGCATTAAAGTAGTGGATCTGTTCACTGGTGAGTGCGTTGGGATTAAAGCGGGTAGCCCCAAAAGCAGTATCTATTATTGATGATGGTGCTTGAGTTGAATATAAAGCATGCCGGGCAGTAATTTTTATCTCCACACATCCGGTGCAGGCAATTGTAAGTAGAAATATAATGAGAAAGAGATTTTTTCATATGATACCCAGTGTTTATTTGTTTGAATCGATATGTCTATGTAGTAGATGTTCGTCAATATGATTTGATGTAATAGTTGGTTGGCAGACGAAAAAATGACCGGATTCAAATTAAAATAGTATTATTTAAAAACTTTTCCCAAACTTTTTAAAGCCTTTGAATAATCACGCCCCACGGGGACCAGTTCGAATATCAGACCGGGCCGTTTGGCTATGGCTTTAAGGATAGGGCCGAGCTTGGTTTTTCCCGATTCATCAACTCCGATCAGTGATTCTTCCGGGATGGACCGTTTGCTGTCATCGCTGATGGCCCGGATACAGCCGAAGGGGATTCCGGCCTGTTTTGCCGCTTGTGCCACTGCGATGGATTCCATATCCACGGCCAATGCTTTGCTGCTCTTGTGCATGGCGGATTTGTCTCGCGTGGTAAGCAGCGGTCTGCGGGCGGTGATCAGTTTGCCTGATTGCAGCTCTGCCCAGCCGGGGATAAGTTCTGTGCAGATCTCCACATCTTTTTTCTTCCCGGACCATGCTTCAAATTCTGTCAGATCTGAACCAATGGATGATGCAGCCACGAGCGAACCGGCATGGAGGTCAGCAGCAAGGCCCCCGGACACCCCGATGCTCATGATTAAATCCGGTTTTTCAGCGCAGAGAAGTTTTGCCGCTTCAGATGCACGCCGGATGCCTATGCCTGATACAATGCAGCTGTATTCTATGGTGCTTGAAATATTTCCTGTAAGCAGTGGATAATTACCGGAAGTTCCGCGTTTCGGGTTAGGGCAGAGGGCCAGTGCTTCCTGTCCCATGGCCGCGACGATGGCTATTTTTTTTATTGTCATTGTTTGTCCTTCTCAATGTCTTGCGCGGATAATAGATGACTTCTTAGGATGGGTAAAGTTGTACAATGTTCCGATGTCCGGGTTTGACTTGAGTTTTGAGGAGAGGTAGTCAGTGATTATTGTTTGAGATGTTAATAAAAGGTGTAATCACTATGAATCAACGAATGTATTTTCTGGACAATCTGCGGGCTGTGGTCATTTTTCTGGTCGTGGTCCTGCACGTGTCACTCTGTTATATGAAGTTCGCCCCGAGCTGGTGGTTTGTTATTGATCCGGCACAGAGCATGTTTTTCACCTATGCGGTAATGCTCATCGATGTCCCCATCATGGCTGTGATGTTCTTTCTTGCCGGATACTTTGCCCTGCCGTCCCTGCAGAAGCACGGCCAGCACAGGTTCTGGGTCGGTAAGTTCCGGCGGATCATTATTCCGTGGGTGTTGGGTGTGCTTTTTCTTTCGCCCCCGGCCATGTACATGATCCTGCTTTCAAGGGGCAAGGCTCCCGGGTATATGGAATTCTGGGCCGGGCCGTTCTGGGGTCCACTGTACAGCCAGTCCGTGTTCTGGTTTCTCGGTCTGCTGGTCATGTTTTATCTGATTCTCTGTGGCTGCTATCGTCTTTTTCCGGGACTGCAGAGCCCGCCACGGGTCAGCCGTAATCCATCTCCGTTATTTCCGATTCTGTTTATATCTGTTTCCGCCGGGTACTTTCTGGGTATGAACCAGTTTTTTCCAGTGGATAAGTGGATTACCGATTGTTATCTGATTGTTTTTCAGCCAGTGCGTTTGCTTATTTATTTGTTTTATTTCGGGTTGGGCGTTCTTGCATGGAAGCGCAACTGGTTCACCCGGCAGGGCTATACCCCGAAACTGCTGCCATGGCTCATAGTCTGTCTTGTCTCAGCTGTTGTGTATCTGACTTTTAAAGGCATGATGGCTACCCGCGGCACTGAACTGCCCATCCAGCTCGGCAATGCGCTGGGATTCAATGTTTTTGCTTACAGCACACTCATGGCCGGGACAGCTCTGTTCAAAGCGTTTGTGAGCAGCTCCAACGGATTTTGGCGATTCTTCTCCGCCAGTTCCTACGGACTTTATCTCTTCCATTCGCTGGCTGTATATTACGGGGCTTACTACCTGTTGAATATGGATGCTTCTCCGTTTGTAAAGGCACCCATCCTGCTTGTAAGTTCCACTGCGTTTTGCTGGGTGCTGACTGTGGCTCTCAAGAAGGTTAAGGGGATTTCTTCGGTTTTGTAGGTGTCTTTTTTAGTTTATACTTAATGTATTAGTCACGCCCCGTTCTTGGTTGAGCGGGGCGTTTGTTTTGTTATGTTTTTTCAGTTTTAGTTGTGACTTATTTTTATCTTTCATGTAATCTCAAGCATAATAATGGCATCTGGGTTCATTAAAGCTATAATTTCAGGAGGGATTTGATGGGCTGGTTCAGAAATTTAAAAATGTTGTACAAAATTTTATTACCCGTGTCCGCCTTGCTGCTGATCACTCTTGTCAGTGTTGAGGTTGTTGCAACTTATAAGAGTTCAGGTGCCATTGAAGATGTAGCCAAAAGAGAGCTTAACGGGCTTGCCGGAACATACGGCGAAAAGGTTCTGGCCTATGTGGCAAAGGGGCAGAATCAGGCCCAGGGGTTAGCCGAAGCATTTGCCGGACTCAAGACCGATAATATTAATATCGACCGGGACAGTGTTATCTCCATGCTTAGAGGATTTGTTTCTGCCAACCCCGAGTTTGTCGGTGCTTGCGTGGGATGGGAACCCGATGCCTTTGACGGGCGCGATGCGGAATACGCCGGAACTGCCAACCATGATGCAAGCGGCCGTTTTGTCCCGTACGTTTTCAGGGACGGCGGAAGCATTAAAGTTGAACCATTGGTTGGATACGACGTGCCCGGTGACGGTGACTATTACCTTAAGCCTAAGGAGTTTCGTCGGACGTATATAACTGATCCCTACACATATAATGTAGGCGGGAAGGATGTGACCATGATCAGTATCTGTTCGCCGATTATGGTTAACGGTGCTTTTCAAGGGGTTGTTTGTGCTGACTTACCCATCACCAGTATTATGGATCTTGTTTCTCAGATTAAACCTTATGAATCCGGGTATGCATGGCTTACGACTCCCAGCGGAGATTTTATTTATCATCCCAAAGAAGAATTTCTGGGTAAAAATCTATATGATGTTGCATCCTTTCAGGATGAAGCCGCTTTGAAAAGGGCTGTCAGGGCCGGGGAGCCGTTTCTTGAATTTCGCAAAGCCGCTGCAACCGGGCTCATGTCCATGGTGCAGTATGTTCCGGTAGAATTTCCCGGGACCGGTCAGCGTTGGTATCTGGCGGTCAGTGCTCCTATGGATAAGATTCTCGCCTCAGCACACAGTCTTACTTATGACCTTATTGTGATCGGTTTTCTGGCATTTGTTCTGGTGCTTATTGCTGTGTATTTTGTGGCCCGTTCCATTTCCAAGCCCATCGGGGTTATGGCCGGTGCTGCCAAAGAGGTTGCCGGAGGTAATTTTGATGTCAGGCTTGATGATTCCATGTTCGGCGGGGAACTGCTTGATCTGAATGTTTCTTTGCGGGATATGCTGGTTTCCCTTGTGGACAACATCTCCAAGTCTGAAAAAATGGCTGAAGAGGCCCAGCAGCAGACCGATAAAGCGCAGGTTGCCTTGCGCGAGGCGGATGAAGCCCGCGCCGAAGCCGAGAATGCCAAGCGTGAAGGTATGCTTCAGGCTGCCGAGCAGCTTTCCGGTATTGTTTCACAGGTTTCCAGCGCAACCCATGAGTTGACCGCCCAGATTGATGAATCCAACCGTGGCTCGGAAACCCAGCGTGAACGCACTTCCGAATCAGCTACTGCCATGGAGCAGATGAATGCCAGTGTTCTGGAGGTCGCCCGCAGTGCCGGGGATGCTTCCGAAAGTGCGCTGAATGCAAAGAATAAAGCAGAAGACGGCGGTGAAATTGTAGCCAATGTTGTTGAGGCTATTTCTGCAGTGAATAAGCATACTGAAGAGATGGTCGCCGGGCTTGATGTGCTGGGCGGGCATGCGGACGGTATCTCACAGGTAATTACCGTGATTACCGATATTGCCGACCAGACCAACCTGCTGGCCTTGAACGCGGCAATTGAGGCTGCACGTGCGGGCGAGGCCGGGCGTGGGTTTGCCGTTGTTGCTGACGAGGTTCGTAAGCTGGCGGAAAAAACCATGCAGGCCACGCAGGAAGTCGGGCAGGCCGTACATTCGATTCAGTCTGAAACCCGCAGAAATATCGACAAGATGGGCAGTGCCGCAGAAATAGTCGGTTCCAGCACGGACCTGGCAGGCAAGGCCGGGGAAAGTCTTGAAGAGATCGTTGAGATTGTTGAAACCACTTCGGAACAGGTTCGCAGCATTGCAACAGCATCCGAAGAGCAGTCTGCAGCCAGTGAACAGATTACCCGCGGTATTGAGGAAGTAAACCTTATCGCCAACGATAATGCTCAGGCTATGCGGGAATCCGCAACAGCAGTTGAAGAGTTGATGCGTCTTGGCGAACAATTGAGCACGCTGATTGAGGAACTGCGTAATTCGTAAATCCTAGTCCGCAAATCCAAGTTAAGACCCCGGCAATATCATAGAAGATATTGCCGGGGTTTTTAATTTGAAAGACACTTTCAATAAGCTACAT
The DNA here is from genome assembly GCF_010470675.1 of Desulfovibrio sp. JC010. Taxonomy (NCBI): domain Bacteria; kingdom Pseudomonadati; phylum Thermodesulfobacteriota; class Desulfovibrionia; order Desulfovibrionales; family Desulfovibrionaceae; genus Desulfovibrio; species Desulfovibrio sp. JC010. The sequence goes on along the minus strand of NZ_VOIQ01000002.1, from coordinate 49,902 downwards.
GCGAAGCTTATTAAAAGGTTTTGGGATTCTTAAACCCTTTTGCAAAAGGGTTTAAGCCCTCGGAGAGCCGCCGGAGGCATCTTATTTCCCGCAGCCGCACGAGCCGCCGCTTTCCTTTTTCTCTTCATCCTTCTCATCATCAGATGCACCGAAGTTCTTCAAGCCTTCGGCCAGTTCGATGAGTCTTGCGTCTGCCTTGCCGTAGATGGAATCCTCGGCATACTTGCCTTCTGCGTCCTTTTCGCCTGCGGCCACTCCGGTGAGGATTTCAATTCCCTGCTCGATGTTTTCCACCGACCAGATATGGAACTTGCCTTCCTTTACGGCCTGAACAACTTCCTTGCGCAGCATGAGGTCCTTGACGTTGGGTTCGGGGATCATGACTCCCTGCTTTCCGGTCAGACCTGCATGTTTGCAGCAGAGGTAGAATCCTTCCACCTTCTGGTTGACCCCGCCGATGGGCTGGACTTCGCCTTTCTGGTTCACCGATCCGGTGACGGCGATATCCTGCCGGATGGGCACTTCGGCCAGCGAGGAGAGCAGGGCGTAAAGTTCGGTGGAGGAGGCCGAGTCACCGTCAATGCCGCCGTAGTTTTGCTCAAAAGCGATACTGGCGGTCAGGGAGAGCGGCTTGTCCTGTGCGAACTGGCGGCGTAGGAAGCCGGAAAGGATGAAGATACCTTTATTATGGGTCGGGCCGGACATATCGGCTTCACGTTCAATATTAATGATGCCGCCCTTGCCCATGGCGGTTACGGCGGTGATACGTGAGGGCTTGCCGAAGGAATAATCACCCATGGAATACACGGCCAGTCCGTTGACCTGCCCGGTTACCGCGCCGTCAGTGTCAACATAGAGGGAGCCGCGGTCGATCATTTCCTGCAGCCGTTCTTCGGTCTGGTTTGAACGCTTGCGGTGGGCATCAAGGGCCTGATCCACGTGCTTTGCTCCCACGGCGGTAGAACCGTTGCGGGCTGCGTAGTAGCTGGCTTCGCCGAGCAGGTCGGCCAGCAGCGGGAAGGCGGTGGTTATTTTTTCCTGCCTGCCGGACATGCGCACGGCCTGTTCAATGATGGCGGCCACGCCGCTGCGGTCAAAATTCATGAGTTCGTCTTTTTTCACCATGCGGCTGATGAAGTTGGATACGGAATTGATGGCTTCGGTGTCCCGGTCCATGGAAGTTTCAAAGTCCGCACGGACCTTGAAAATCTTAGGGACGTCGGGATCGTAATGGCGCAGCAGCTGGTAGAGGTACGGTTCCCCCAGTACGACCACCTTTACATCCATATCAATGGGTTCCGGTTTCAGTCCGGTGGAGGATATGAAGTAGTAGGGGTCGAAGGTCTGGATTTCGATTTTTTCGGTTTTGAGCGAACGCTTGAGCGTGGGCCAGACACCCGGCTCCACAATGGCGTCCATGAGGTTGATGACCAGATAGCCGCCGTTGGCCTTGATGAAAGACCCGGCCTTGATTTTGGTGAAATCCGTGCGCCAGCCGCCGTGGCGATCCATAACCCGTTCAATGGAGCCGAACAGGTTGCGGTAGGTGGGGTAGGATTCGAAGATCACCGGAGGGCTGTCCTGCTCGGTGTTGTCCACCAGCAGGTTGACCTGATAGGGATGCAGGATGGCTTCGGCCTGCGGGGGCATGAACATCATGCCGCCTTCCCCGGCCTGCGGCTTTTTGCCGATCATGCGCATGGAATCGAGGTCTCCGCTCATTTCTTCAAGCATTTCATCAAAATATTTGACTATTTTGGCATCGGTATATTTTTCCCGCAGGGGAGCTATCAGCTCCTGAGCGAGAGTCATGAACATAAGCTTGTCCACGTCTTCGCTTTTTTTCTTCACTTCTTTCTGAAGCTTGCGGACCTGTGCGAGGATGTTGTCGATTTCTTCCTTGAGTTCCTTTTGTTTTTCCTTGAGCCGTTCAAACTCCTCGCGGGGAAAGCGGCCTTTCTCGACCTTCTCCTCAAGCTGAATCATGCGGATGGGTTCACCGTCCACCAGCGGAACCACATCGGGCCGCTGGTACTGGCCCATCTGCATATTGACAATAACCAGACCGGAATCCTTTACTTTATCTTCCACACCCTGAAAGAATTCACGGGTCTGCTTTTCATGCATCTCAATGATTTCATTTTTGCGGGCTATGTATTCCTGACTTTCAAAAAGCTGAGGCACCTCGCGCTTGATGGATTCAAGGAAATCATGGATCTGTTTCTTGAAAACAGCTCCTTCCCCGGCTGGCATGTGGATCAGGATGGGCGATTCCGTAGCTTTGAAATTGTTAACGTAAAGCAGGTCATCCGGGCTTTTGTCGGATTTTGAAAGCTCGGAGATCATTTTTTTTACCGTGGCCTGCTTACCGGTGTCAGCAGGGCCGGTTACGAAAATGTTGTAACCCTTAAGGCCCATACCCATGCCGAAGCGGAATGCTTCAACACCCCGGCACTGGCCGATGATTTCATCTTCGGGGGTCAGTTCGGCAGTGGTCTTAAAGGGCAGCTCTTCAGGGTCGAGGGTCCATCTCAGTTTTTCAAGCGGCAGTTCGCGGTCTTTCAGGATACTGGTCATGGCGGTCTCCGGTCTGATGGCTATTCAGAGGTTATGGAAATAACTTTTTGTGGCTTGATGATGCATTTGTTGAGCACAATTTTGAGCACACCGTCTTTAAAAGTGGCGGTGACATTGTCCGGGTCCACCCGGCAGGGCAGGGGCAGGGTCTTTTTGAAATGGCTGGATTGTCGTCCCCCTTCAAAGGTGACGTTCTTTTTTCCTCCGATGGTCATGGAGGTCTCGGTTACTTTCACTTCAAGGTCTTCAGCCTGAAAGCCGGGCATGGTGGTGCTCACTTCCAGTGATTCTCCTTCTTCACGCATACTGGTCTGCGGTGTGCAGTCTATGATGCCGCATACGGACGGGATGCCGTAATCATGGCAGAGGCTGTTGAATAGCCTGTCCATATCTGTTTTTAATCTTTCAAGTTCCCGGCTTCCCCACGAAGTAAGGTTTGGCATGTGCAGTCTCCTTGTTAAAACAGGTGGGAATATCAGTTAATTTCAGACTAACACATGGGGAAAAACCTTAGCAACCAATTACCATGGAAAAAGTATGAACCGGGTTGTATTTGTAATAACCGGAATTTGTGGCGTGAAAAATGGTGGTTTTCTTTCATGATCCTCACATTTTTGACAAAAAAGGGGGCGTAAGTTCCGTTTTTGAGGAGATACAGTCTTGCATGTTCCAGCTTCATAAGCTATTCGGTTCATCGCTTCTAATTTTATAAAGGCATGATGGAAGTGTTTTCCGTTATGGCTTTTTGTAAATGCTAAAGAAGCGAAAATTACATTTTCTTAGGAGTGACACATGAAAAGGGTATTAACAATTCTCATGGTTGCAATGATGCTGGCATTCGCAACCTCCGCTATGGCTGGTGACGGTTCCCTCGAAAGAGTACAGAAAGCAGGTAAACTCACCATCGGTCTTGATGACACTTTCGCACCCATGGGTTTCCGTCAGGACGACGGTAAACTGGTCGGTTTTGACGTTGACGCTGCTGAAGAAGTAGGTAAGCGCCTCGGTATCAAAATCGTATGGCAGCCCACCGCATGGTCCGGTGTTGTCCACTCCCTGAACGCTAAAAAGTTCGACTGTATCTGGAACGGTATGACCATTACCCCCGAACGCCAGAAAGCAGTTTCTTTTTCCAAGCCCTACATCATGGACGGCCAGATTGCCGTTATCGCCATGGGCAACAAAGCTATCAAGGCTCACAAAGACCTCGGCGGCAAAGTTGTAGGCGTACAGAAAGGTTCCCCCGCTCTTGAGGCTGCCAAGTCCCTCAAGCCCGCAGCCAAGGAAATCCGCGAATACGACACCAACGTTAAAGCTCTGCTCGACCTCGAATCCGGTCGTCTGGACGCAGTTGTTGTAGATAACATCGCAGGCCGTTACTCCATGGCTCAGCGTCCCGGTAAATATGTTGCGCTTCCCGGTTACATCACCAGCGAAGCTTTCGGTATCGCTTTCCGTCAGGGTGAAGATTCCCTGCGCGCAGCTGTACAGAAAACCATCGACGCTATGATCGCTGACGGCACCATGGGTAAAATCTCCCGTAAATGGTTCGGTGAAGATGTCACCAACCCCGCTAAATGGTAAGAAATGATTAGTATAAATAATAAACTCGGAAAGAGCGGGGCCTTGGCCTCGCTCTTTCTGCTGTTTGCACTTCTGATTTTTCCGGCTGCCAGTTCAGCCAGTGTGGACGCTGATGCTCTGCTCAAGCAGGCCCGTAATGCCCTGACGGTAGGTCAGATAGACGAGGCCGTTAAAATTTTCGAGCAGGTTCCCGCCCCCGGTACTGAAGGGGATGACGGGCAGTATGTGTATTCCCGCATGCAGCTTGCACGCATCAGCTATTCCATGAAAGATCCGGGCAAGGCCCGCTCCTACGCCGAGCAGGTCGTTGCTGTATACCCGGATAATGTGGAGGCAAAGAACTTTCTGGCCTCCCTAGACCGTGAGACCAAGCCTGAATGGCAGAAGACCCTTGATGACCTTAAGCGGTTCATGCCCAACCTGCTCAAGGGCGCGAGCATGACCCTGCTGCTGGTCTTCTTCACCATGATCGTGTCGCCCATCGGCGGTCTTTTTATCGCCCTTGGCAAGATCAGCCGCATGCAGCCGTTCATGGCTCTCAGCTGGTTTATCATCTGGTTTTTCCGCGGCACCCCCCTTCTGCTGCAGCTCTTTTTTATTTATTACGGACTGCCTGCCATCGGCATTACTCTTTCCCCGCTTGCTGCGGCACTTATCGGTCTGGGTATCAACTATTCCGCATATCTTGCCGAGATCATCCGCGCCGGTATCGAGTCCATTGACGACGGCCAGACCGAGGCGGCAAAAGCACTGGGCATGTCCTACGGCCAGACCATGCGCCGGGTCATCATCCCCCAGACCTACAAGCGGATTATCCCGCCCATCGCCAATGAATTCATTGCCTTGATCAAGGATACCGCACTGGTTTCCACCATCGCCATGGTTGAACTCATGCGCGCTGCGGACCAGATGTTCAATGCTTATTTCAACGTGACCGTACTGGTGATGGCTGCTGGTATTTATCTTATTTTCACCTCCGTATTCACCTTCCTTTTTGAGAAGATCGAATACAAGGTCGGGGTATACGAGAGGCGCTAAATGGAAACTATTTTAGAACTCAAAAAAGTCGTCAAGAAATTCGGCCAACTGACTGCGGTCAACAACATCGACCTCAAGATCAGCCGGGGTGAAAAAGTTGTTATCGTCGGCCCCAGCGGGTCCGGTAAATCCACCCTGCTGCGGACCATGAACTTCCTCGAAACCATTGATTCCGGGGAAATCCATTTTGAAGGCAAGCTCTGCGGCTATACCTATAAAGACGGCAATCCGGTGCTGTATTCCCAGAAGAATCTTTGCGCCCTGCGGTCCGAGATCGGTATGGTTTTCCAGCAGTTTAATCTGTTTCCGCACATGACCGTTCTGCAGAATGTCATGGAAGGGCAGGTGACTGTGCTCGGCAAATCCAAGGATGAAGCCCGTGAGGTCGCTTTGCAGATGCTGGAGAAGGTCGGCCTTTCCGACCGTGCTACCGTCTTTCCGGTGACCCTTTCCGGCGGACAGAAGCAGCGTGTGGCCATCGCCCGCGCATTGGCCATGAAGCCCAAGATGATGCTTTTTGACGAGCCTACTTCTGCCCTTGACCCGGAATTGGTCGGTGAGGTTTTCGATACTATCCGTTCACTCGCAGATGACGGCATGACCATGGTCATCGTTACCCACAATATGGGTTTCGCCCGTGAGGTTGCCGATACCGTAATCTTCATGGAGACCGGGGATTTCATCGCCAAAGGTACTCCCGGCGAATTCTTCTCTGCCGAGACACAGCATCCCAGAATTAAAGAATTTATGGATAAGTTGTTGTAGTTTGATGCGCTTCGCCGTTTTATTCGGCAGGATTTTGCAAATATTCAGGGCCGTGAAATCTTTTTGATTTCGCGGCCCTTTTTTGGGTTTTGTGTTGTTAGCCATGTGTTATATGGTTGACTTTGTGTTATCATGCGATACATGTATAGCAGGAGGAAAAGTTATGCCTATTTCAATCAGATTGCCGGAAGAAATTGAACAGCGGCTTACTGCTCTTGCAGAACAGACTGGTCGCACCAAGACATTTTATATTCGGGAAGCGGTTCTGGAATATCTGGAAGATTTGGAAGATATTTATCTTGCTGAAAAGCGTCTGGCGGACATAAAGGCCGGGAAAAGTCGCACTTACACATTAGAAGAAGTGGAGAAGCGTCTTGGCTTGGAAGATTGAGTTTGAAGCTGCCGCAGAAAAGGAATTGTCAAAAATTGATAGGCAGGCGCAGAAAAGGATTAGAAAATACCTTGTAGAGCGGGTCGCAGCGATTGGCCCAAGGAGTTTTGGAGCACCGTTGCGTGCTGATCTAGCGGGGCTTTGGAAATATCGTGTCGGTAACTATCGTCTTATTGCTGAAATTCAGGATGAGAAAATTGTTGTCCTTGTTTTGCTCATAGGGCACCGCAAAAAAGTGTACGGCGGACATTAGCGCACCAGTTTTCTATTTCACAATTTTTTCCCATCCGCCGGAGGCAAATGCGTAATCTAGTTTCAGAATTTTATAGAATATTCATCAGGCCGGTCGATCCGGGCCTGTTCATGACCAAATATGCGGCCAAATCCATCTGCGCCTGTCTGGTGGCATTGCTGCTGGCTTATCTGGTGGGCATGAGCACCAAGTTTTTGCAATGGTCGGTTTACGGATCCATGGTGGTAGTCATCTTCCGCGCCGGTAGCACCCTTGCCAAACGCAAGGCCGTGGCCCGCTGGCTTGCTTTCGCTGTCATGTGCCTTGTGCCTGTTTCCACTGTGGTCGGTAATTATCCGGTCGGGCTTGAATTCTATTTATTTTTGCTGGCCTTTGCGGTCTTTTTTGTTCCGGTGCTGGGCGTGGCTGCCGGGACTGCCGCTATCGGGACACTTATCGTCAATCTGCTGGCCCTGACTTCGCCGGATACACTGCTTACAGGACTTGAGCGTTCCGGGGCGATACTTTTCGGGGCCACGGTTTCCTACCTGTTTATCTTCCACCTCTGGCCCATGAAACCTGAAAAAGTACTCAACCGGGCCGGGGCGGTGGCTTTGACAGATATCGGGGACTATTTCCGCGCTGTGGCAGCGTCAACGGGCAGTGAGGAAGATTTGCAGGAGCTTTTAGAAATTCATGAACGGTCTGTGGAATCCATCCGTCGCTACCGCAGATTCATGGAAGCCATGAATGTGGACCCGGTAAAGGAGTTGGGTAGTTATGAGGGGCCATCGGCCCTCTACGCGCTGCTGGTGCGTATGATTGAAGCAGTGGTGGGGCTTGCCAACAGCCGCCAGTTTGCGGAGCACAGTCCGGTCTTCAGGGATATGCGTTTTAAATTCAGCGACCTTGCCGGACGAAGCGCGGTGGCTTTTGATGTGCTGGCGGCCTCCATTTCCACAGGAAAGGGCGAAGTGGATTTGCGCGGTATCGATGAAGGTATTTCGGATCTGGAAAGTGAGCTGCTGCGGCTGGGGGCCTATAAGCGTGATGAAGGTCTGCGTGATGAATTTCTGGAGGCATGGGGCGCGATCTATGGTTTGCGTAACCTGAGTATTGAGTTTGCGGAGATGAGCAAGCTCTGTTGCAAGGGAGGAGCCTGCAGTGTTCGCTGATTCTCTTGCAATTTTAAAGAAGGAGTTCCGCTGGGATTCTGTGCCGTTCCGTCATGCTCTCAAGGCTGCGGCGGCAATCACTGTTGCCATTGTGGCGGCCCGCTTTCTGGAGCTGCGCCATGCGGTCTGGCTGCCGATCAGTGTGATTGTGGTCATGCGTCCGTCAGTTGGCGGAACGCTCCGGCTGGGCTGGAAAAGGTTCTGGGGTACGGCCATCGGGGCTGCCGTCGGTGTTGGGATTCTCTTTCTTGAGCCTGCCATGCCGCTGCTGGTAGGCTTGATAATTTTTTCTTTCTTCTTGATGATTCTGGTGCGGGTCTTCAGTTATACCGCTTTTTCCGGGTGCTTGAGTACCGGGGTAATCTTGATGCTGGGGGCAATTTTTACGGACGGCTGGCAGTTCGGTGTGGAGCGTATAGTGGATACTGCGCTGGGCATCGGTATCGGTATCGCCGCATCATTCGGGGTCTGGCCAAATATGGCCCGCAAGAACCTGCGTACCAAGATGGCGACCCTTGTGGAATTACAGTCCACACATTTTAAGAAGCTTTCCGAATCCTACCTGCAGGGTGGGGTCAGCGAGACCGAGATAATACAGAGCAGGATTGAGGCTTCCACCATGCTCGATACCTGTGCGGAATCATTTCGCGAAGCAGCGGCAGAGCCGGGTTTGCAGGGCTGGCAGCGTAACGAACTGACCCGCTTGATCCGCACTTTCACCCGTATGCACAGCATTTTAATTACCATGTCGACCATTATTCGCCGCAGGTTCGGCGGGCCGCTGCCGTCCATTGCGCAGGGCATGACTGATATCCTTGGTGCTGCTGCCGAGTATTACGGTTGGCTGGAGCAATATTCCCTGAACCCGGAAGATTGTCCGGAAGAACCTGATTTTGATAAGGCTATCGATAAGTTCATGTCCGCAGTGAGCGATGCGCGCATCCGGGGCGAATTTGAGGATGTACCCCTTGAGCGGCGCAACAATGTTTCAGCGTTTATCTGGAATATCCACGCGCTGGGCAACGAGATTTCACGGGCCGGACGCAGAATGCATGATCTGCGGTATGGAAGGAATTGATGCGCTATCGCGCTTTTGATGTAAAGAGTTTGCTCCGGCGGCTTAGCCCTTTTTGAAAACAGGGCTAAGAACCCAAAAACTTTTAATAGTTTTAGTTCTGTTTTTGAATGGAGTTTATTTATGCTAGATGACAAAACCCCGTACACTTTTGACCGCGTAGTCCGTATCCTGCTTACAGCGGGATTTATCTGGGTTTCAGTGCTGCTTCTGGATAAGCTGAGTGCGGTGCTGGCTCCTTTTGCAGTGGCTTTGACTCTCGCCTACCTGCTTAACCCGCTGGTCAATTTTACTGCGCGATTTATCAAAAACCGCACCGGGGCGGTGCTGGCAACTCTGGTGGGGCTGTTGATACCTGCCTCATTTATCTTCTGGCGCGCAGTCAGTGCGGTGGGGCAGGAGATGAAGCAGACCGGGGTCTTGCTGGCCAGTGTGGTCAATGATTCGGATGTGGCCCAGAGGGCGGCGGAATATATTCCTGAAGATATCTGGCAGACCATCCTTGATCTCGCCAAGCAGGAGGATGTGCGCTCTTTTCTTACTGAATCCGGATTGACCGACATGCTTAAAGTCTCGGCCCAGAAGGCTCTGCCCGGCATCTGGAATCTGGTCAGCGGGTCGGCCCATACCCTCGGCGCATTGGCCGGGATATTTGTGATTATCCTTTACCTCGTTTTTCTGCTTACCGATTACGACAAGCTCGGTAAATGGCGGGAGCAGCTTCCTGCTAAATACCGGGAGCGGGTAGCATCGTTCGTGGAAGATTTCACCAATGTGACCAACCGTTATTTTCGCACACAGGCACTCATCGCGCTGATTATCGGCTGCCTGTTTTCAGTGGGATTCATGATCATCAAGCTGCCGCTGGCGATCCTGCTGGGCATGCTCATCGGCTTGCTGAATATGGTCCCGTATCTCCAGATAGCGGGACTCATCCCGGCCTTCCTGCTGGCGGCAATCGATGCGCTGGCAACGGGTGGTAATTTCTGGCTGGCCCTTGGCGGGGTAGCGGCGGTCTTCGCCGTGGTGCAGGTGCTGCAGGACGCTGTGCTGGTTCCGCGCCTTCAGGGTGAATCCATGGGGCTTTCCCCGTGGATGATTTTGCTTTCCCTCTCCATCTGGGGCAACCTGCTCGGTTTTCTCGGGCTGGTCATGGCCCTGCCGCTGACCTGTATGGCACTGGCCCTGTATCGGCAGTGGGTTATGGGGCAGGGGGAAGCGGAGGGAGAAGATTAAAGGAAACCCCCGGAATTGATTTCCGGGGGTATTTTATTAATCCGAATATTACGAGCACCTTATTGCTTGTTCATTTATTTCGTACCCGCAAGCATTTCTTTTATTTGGGGATCCACAGCATCCTGAAAGGTTTTGGAGTCTTTAAACCTGTGCTCGCCGCCTGCAATCTTCACATAGGTCACTGGTTTGTGCGCTTTTTTCAGTGCATCCACATAAAGCTCGGAGAGCCATGGCGGGGTGTTGGTATCATTGCTGCCAACTGCCACTGCGATAAATGTATCTGGGGCAATATTGGAAACGTGTTCGGTGGGAGAAAGAGAGGATTTCCAATTGTTCCGTCCTCTGCTGTGCATTCTCCATTTGGGTACATCTGCGGGCAGGGAAATTAATACTGCCCCCTCAGCAATGGACGGATAGAGATCAAGGATCAAAGCCGAGGTTGCTGCACCACCGGAGTGCCCGATTAAATAAATGTGTTCTGTTCCGTATTTCTTTTTTACTTCCTTGAGTCCCGCAGCGTATTTATCCATACTTTTTCGGGTATAGAGGTCGCCCTTTTTGTTCTTGTGTGAACCGTCAGACTTGCGTCCTTCAATGTAGCATCCCGGACGGGCCATAACCATGGAGATTACACCATCGCCGCCCCAGCGTTCAGCGAAATCAAGCATGTAGTCGCCTTTACCGCTATCACCATGCGCAATCACAAGTACTTTCGTCTCTGCAGGGGTGGCTGCAGGTGAGCCGAATACCGTTGCATGCATCTCTTCAAAAATCATGGGGGTTCCCTGGGAAGTGACACCTGTCAAGGTGTGGGCTCCGGTGGAAATGTCTGTTGCCCCGGTGGTTGTGGTATATGTTTTTTTACATCCAGCAATTAAAGCAACTGTTGTCAGCAACAACATGAGATACAAGAAATGTTTTTTGGAATGAAACGGCATGTGTTCTCCAGATGGTTGAAAATTTTGAGCGATCACTGATTGTGAGTAAGTATTATATATGGCCAAATTTTTATATCTTGCTAACACGCAAGTTTTTCAGCGGCAAGGTGCGGGGAAAGTTCTCTTCTTTGAATGTAATTAATTTCCGGCCAATTAGCTGAACGCCCGGATATGATCCGGGGTTATCCCGCAACATCCGCCCACGGAATCAATGCCTGAATCGAGAAGTTTTTTGCCGAACCCGGCGAAGTTCTCCGGGGTGATGGCATCCTGAAAAATCCAGTTGGGCATCTCGAAACGTCCGGCGTGGGGGTAGGCAAAAGTATGCCCGGACCAATGTTTTTTAAGGATCTCCACTGCGTCCATGGTATGTTCAATGAGCGTGTGCATGATGCCTACTGACGCGGCTTTTGAAAGGTCAAGTTCTCTCAGTGCACGTTCCAGCGAAATGTCGGTATCAAGCAGATAGACCTGCCCGTCGAATCCTGTAAAACATGTGAAGCCCACCCAGACCGGGACCCCGACACGCAATGCTCCTTCCAGTGCATAGCGGGTTTGTTCGATGTCTCGCATCATTTCAAGGATCATTAATTCCGCACCGGCTTTGACCTGTATTTCGGCCTGCCGTGCGTATTGCGCTACTGCCGCTTCACCGGAAAGCAGGCGTGAATAATCAAGCGGACCGGAAAAAGTGGTGCTGGAAATAGCTCCCGCCACAAGACAGGGCCGGGATGAACTGTCTGCAAGTTCGCGGACAATGCGTACTGCATCGTGGTTTATCTTTTCGAATTTGTCTGCCAGTCCGGCAGCTTCGAGATTGTGAATGGCGGCGGAGAAGGTGTTGGCAATGAGCAGTTCTGCCCCGGCATCAAGAAAAGATTGATGCACGGAACGCAGAAGTTCAGGATTGCTCAGCACAGCCTCGGCAGACCACGCCACTGTGTTCATGGGTGCACCCAGCCGCTCCAACTCGGTTCCGGTGCCGCCGTCGATGATGCGGGGAATGAAATTTAATTTTTCGATCATGGTGTAAATTTAGCTTTGATGCGGCAAAAAGAAAAGGCACTTGCGAATTTCTTCGTAAGTGCCTTGAATTATCTGGTCGGGATGAGAGGATTTGAACCTCCGGTCTCTGCGTCCCGAACGCAGCGCTCTACCAGACTGAGCCACATCCCGTCGTGAGATTGGGTAACTATCTAATCCTTACGCGCTTGGCAAGGAAAAAATTAAGAAAAAAAATAATTTCAAATTTAACGCTTGTGAATTTTTATATTCTTGCACATAAACTTCCAATGTTTTAAAGTGGTAAAAGTGCGAGTACTGAAATCATCCTGAAAATTCGGTTTGTATGATTTTTTAGTGAAATTCGGGGAGTTTGTTGGACAAAAATATTCATCTGTGCCAAGTTTTATTTACGGTTGCGGTTCAATTATGTATGAACGGCTCCGGTAATTTTAGTAAAAATTAAGAAATCGCCTTTGTATACAAACTGTTAAGGCTTTTGGTGAGCTTGTACCGTAGCGAAAGGAGATCGGGTTAGTGATAAATGTCGTTGTTGTAGATGATTCCGCTTTCATGCGTAAGGCAATCAGCACCATGCTGCAAAAAGATCCGGGAATCCGGGTTGTTGCCACCGCGCGTGACGGGGAGGAAGGTTTAAGGGTTATCCGGAAGCACAATCCGGACGTGGTTACCCTTGATATTGAAATGCCCAAGATGGACGGTCTTACCGCGCTGCGGCATATTATGATGGAAATGCCCCGTCCGGTGCTTATGGTCAGTTCCCTGACCACTGAGGGTGCTGAAGCCACTCTCAAAGCCATGGATCTGGGGGCGGTTGATTTTATCCCGAAACAGCTTTCCAAAGTTTCCCTCGACATTGTCAAAATCGAACGTGACCTGATTTCCAAGGTTAAGACAGTTGCCAGACGCAAGATGCGCCCGGTTCCCCGTATGCGCAGTGCCGTGGCCGCGCGCAAACCCGCGGCTCCGGTCAGGACACCGCGCGGGCGTGCCAAGCGCGATGTTGTCGTTATCGGCGTATCCACCGGAGGACCGCCTGCTGTCCAGAAGATTCTGTCTTCCCTGCCTAAGGATTTTCCGGCGGGGATTGTTATCGCGCAGCACATGCCTAAAGCTTTTACCGGGCCTTTTGCCAACCGCCTTAACGGTGTCAGCCAGATCAAAGTTAAAGAAGCTGAGACCGGAGACAGGCTGCTGCCCGGACATGCTTTTGTCGCTCCCGGCGGGTCTCATCTGGTTATCGACCAGAAAGTAAGCAGAATTGACCTGATTGTAACACCGGACCCCAAGGAAGCTTTGTATAAGCCTTCTGCAAACGTACTGGTTTCTTCGGTTGCCAATGCGGTAGGCCGCAGGGCGTTGGGAGTCATCCTGACCGGAATGGGCAATGACGGGCGTGACGGTATCAGGGAACTCAAAAACAAGGGAGGCAGGGCTATTGCCCAGAGTGATTCCTCCTGTGTTGTATACGGTATGCCCAAAGCCATCGTTGATGATGGCCTCGCAGATGAAATTGTAGATATTGATGATATGGCTAATGCGATCATCAATAATCTTTACCTGTAATATTTTTTTATGACGCAACCGTAAGATATCTTGCGGGTTTAAACAAAATGGGGACTTGCAATGACGGATTGTTCCAAGGTTCTTGAAGAACTTAAAAGCGATGACAATGAAATTGTCCGTGAGGCCGCGTTTCAGGCAGGAGAACTGCAGTGCGCGGATGCCGTGCCCCAGTTGGCCGATCTTTTGACGACCAGCCATCTGGGATTGCAGGAAGCTGCCGACCATGCTCTGCGCAGAATCGGTGGTAAAGGGGCGGTACAGGCTGTGGTACCCTTGCTGCGTTCGGATGACGCACCGGTAAGGAACCTTTCCATGGATATTCTGCGTGAAGTCGGAGCGCAGGACTTTGCTTCACTTGTGGCTTTGGTCCATGACGATGATGCAGATATCCGTATTTTTGCAACAGATATTCTGGGGTCTACAAACAGTTTCATGGCTGTGGAACCTCTTTGTGATGCCTTGCTGAAAGACCCGGAAGTAAACGTCCGCTATCAGGCTGCTGTCAGTCTGGGAGACCTTGCCAATCCTGCAGCGGCCCGTTGCTTGAACAAGGCCATGCAGGATGACGAATGGGTCCAGTATGCAGTTATTGAGGCACTGGCAAAAATCAAGCATTCCAGCTCGGTTGATGCGTTGGTAAAGGCCCTGAATTCAAGTTCCGACCTTGTGGCTTCCATGATTGTGGATGCCCTTGGCGAGGTGGGGAACATCAAGGCTGTGACCATGCTGCTGCGGCATCTGGACAAAAGCCCCACAGCCCTGCGAAATAAGATTGTTAAAGCCATTGTCGGTATTCTCGGCGGCAAATCACTCAAGCTTCTTTCCGCCAGCGAGCGTGAAAAGCTGCGTGAATACATGCTGGTCGCGCTTAACGACGAAGATGAAGATGTGCAGGATGCCGCCATCTCCGGTCTTGGCTACCTGGGAGGAGAGAAAGCCACTGAAGAAGTGCTTAATCTCGCCAGCGAGCTTGATCCGGACCGTGACCGCGACCGTCTTGCCCGTATTATTGATGATCTCTCCAATATCGGTCTCAACGAGGGCATGGCTGCCGCTCTTAATTGCGGTGAGTTCAAGAAAGCGGCAATTGCCATTGAAATTCTTTCCAGACTGGAAGGTGCTGAAGTTTCCGGTGTGCTGATGGATGCTTTCGGAAACGGTGACCGTGAGATTAAGCGTGGAATTCTTGAAGCTCTTGTCGGTACTGCCGGTGATGAGGCCAAGGAATTTTTTGAAAATGTTCTTGAGAGTGAGCAGGACGGCTCCATGCTCAAGTCGGCTATTAATTTTCTCGGCGGCAAGCTGAAGGATGTTGATGCTGTTGATTCCATTTTCGCGCTGCTTTCACATTCTTATGATGATGTGAAGGAAGCCGCGCTGAATGCCTGCGTCGCCATTGGCGGTGAGGATGTCAACTCACGTTTTGTGGAGCTTTTCAGCAGTGAGGAGCCTATCGACAGGTTGATGGCCGTGTTTGCCATGGGCAAAATTAATCCCCTCGGCAATCTTGAGCAGATCAGGATCGCGCTTGAGGATGAAGTTCCCGACATCAGAAAGATTGCTCTGGAGGCCCTGCATGATTGTGCTGCGGACTCCGAAAGCATGTCGCTTATTTTCTCAAGGCTGCACGATGAAAACCGTGATGTGCGCCTGACTGTGATCGAATTACTGGGAGGCTGCTACACAGAAGAAGCCATCCCTTACATTATACAGGCCCTTCAGGATGATGACGACTGGGTGCAGATTCGTGCTGCGGAAGCCCTTGGTGAACATCGTGAAGAAAGTGCATTACCCCAACTTATAACAATGCTGGACTCTCCGCATAAGCTTGTGGTCCTCAAGGTAATTGAAGTATTAGGCGCCATTGGCGGAACTATGGCGTTTCAGGCTCTTCTGGAAGCGTCCAATTCCGATTCCGATCCCGAGGTTATTCAGGCCGCCGAAGATGCCATTTTGAGAATTCAGGAAGAGCAAGGAGAAGGAGACTAGATGTCTTCTCTGTTTTCAAAGACAATATCGCTGCGGAAAGAGTTGAAAATCTCCGATCTGGAGTTCACCCAGCTCAGGGATTTTATTTACGAACAGGCGGGTATTTTTATTGCGGGCAACCGTAAATACCTGCTTGAAAACCGCCTTGCCAACCGCTTGAAGGAACTTAACCTCAAGAGTTTTGGCGAGTACTACTATTACCTGCAGTATGATCCGGGCAAAAAAGCGGAGCTCAATAAGCTTTTCGAGGTAATCACTACCAACGAAACCAGCTTTTACCGCAACCCGCCCCAGCTGAAGGTTTTCCAGACCAAGGTTCTGCCCGCTGTTCTGGATGAGTTGCGCAAGAAAAGACGCAAGCGTCTGCGCATCTGGTCCGCCGGTTGTTCCACCGGTGAAGAGCCGTATACCCTGTCCATGATCATTCATGATGTGCTTGGTCCTGAACTGAGCAGCTGGGATATCAAAATCACGGCCAATGACCTTTCCGAGCGTGTGCTTAAATCCGCACGCCGTGCGGTTTATAGCGAATATTCGCTGCGGACCACCCCCAAGGAAATCATTGCCAAGTATTTTGATAAAGACGGCAAGCAGTACAAGGTCAAACCTTCCATCAAGCAGTTGGTCAGCTTCGGGCAGATCAACCTGAGTGATCGCATGCAGGTCAAGCGGGTGGAGCGTTCCGAGATTGTTTTCTGCAGGAACGTAATCATCTACTTTGATGAGGCCATGAAGAAGAAGGTTATCAATGCTTACTACGACAACCTTCTTCCCGGTGGTTACCTGATAATCGGGCATTCCGAATCCCTGCATAATATCACCAGGGCATTCAAGCCGGTTCACCATCCGGGCGCAATTATCTATCAGAAGTTGGAATAATGGCAGTCTGCGGTTGAATAATCTATAAAGCTGCGGGCTGTTATGGAAACTAATATTGAAGAAGCGCAGTTGAACGGTACTGCAAAGATGGCGAAAGTTTTTGCTATCGCCAACCAGAAAGGGGGAGTGGGCAAAACAACCACGGCACTGACCCTGGGGGAGGCCCTGACCAGACTTAATAAGAAAGTACTGGTTATCGACCTTGATCCCCATGCCAATGCTTCGGTGCATATGTCCTACTTTCCTGAAACCGTTACAACCTCGGCTCATGATCTGTTTTTTGATAATGCGGATTTTAAGAGCCTATGGGGCAAAATAGTCAAAAAACGCGATTGGGTGGGTTTTGACTTTGTCCCGGCCAGCATTCGGCTTTCCGAACTGGAGGTTGATCTTAAGGACAGAAAGAACAAGGGGATGGTGCTTTCCAATTCGTTGGATGAGATCAAGGAGTATTACGATTACATCCTGATCGACTGTCCGCCCCATGTGGGAGTGCTGCTGGTTAACGCCATTGTGGCTGCAGACACGGTGCTGATTCCCATTCAGACTGACTTTCTGGCTCTTTACGGAATTCGGTTGCTCTTTGATACGATCAAGATTTTGAATAAGGTTCTGCCAAGTCCTGTAAAATTCAGGGCATTGCCCACCATGTATGACGGTCGGGCCGGGGCCTGCAGGAAAATTTTGAATCTGATCAGGAGAAAACTCGGAGACAAGGTCTTCAGTACGGTTGTCCATATGGATACCAAATTCAGAGAGGCTTGCGCCAGCGGAAGGATCATTTTTGATATCGATCCTTCCACAAGAGGCGCTCAAGAATATATGCAGTTGGCAAGAGAGATAGTCAGAAATGAAGACGCCTGAAGAATATTTTGTTGAGAACGTGAACCTGCCCAGCGAAGAAAAGCAGAACGGCGGTTACACTGACGCTGAACAAGCCTTTATGGATAAGTATATGGGCATCGGCGGTCAGGCCGCGTTCGACAGTATGCAGCGGGTTGATCCTCGCGGTGATTCCGCTCTTCCCGGATTCGGTTCCGGGCCGGTGGATGATCACGGGGGGGAAGGCAGTTCCGCCGACTTTGAGGAAAAACTCAAAGACGAGGATGAAGTTCAGCTGGTCAGTTTTGTGGTCGGAGACCGTGAGTACGGCTTGCCGATCATGGTTATTCAGGAAGTGGTCAGGAAAATTCCGGTCACCCTGCTGCCTGCAGCTCCTCGTTTCATGCAGGGAATTATTAATCTCAGGGGGAGGGTGACACCTGTCCTTGATTTGCGCCACCTGCTGCATGATGGAATGGGGATTCAGGACAAATTTGTGGTTATCTGCAGGCATAAAGGATTGCAGATAGGTTTGGCCATCAGTGCTGTCAGGACCATGTATCGTGCGGATGGTAAAGATATGGTCTGGGGAGTGGAATCAGAAGTGGGTGTGAGCTCTGATTTTCTGCTCGGTCTTTATAAAAATGGTGAGAAACTGGTCAATGTTCTTTCCGTAGATAGGCTGGTGGAACAAATTTTAAAGAGTGAAGGAGAGGGAAATGCCTAAACATATTCTGATAGTGGACGATTCAAAGACTGTAAGGAACCTCGTCGCCTTCATTATGAAAAAGGAAGGATTCAAGGTTACCACAGCGGAAGATGGTTTGGACGGTCTTGAAAAGCTTTACAGCGTGGACAAAGTTGATCTAATTATTTCCGATGTAAACATGCCGAGAATGGATGGGTTTACTTACATTAAAACAGTCCGTGAGCAGGATGCATACAAGGATATTCCGATAATCGTGCTCTCGACTGAAGGTCAGGAAAAGGATATTCAGACCGGCCTGAGCCTCGGGGCAAACCTGTATATGGTTAAGCCGGCCCAGCCTGAAAAGATGGTTAAGAATATCAAAATGCTTCTCGGATAATGAATTTACGGTTCGGTCCCCACGGACTGCTGCTGGATTTGACTGCAACTGACCAATGCAGAAGAACTTTAAATACAGGGGTCTCTAGATGAGCCAGGATTTCATGGATCCTGAAATTTTTGCGGATTTTATCATAGAAGCTAAAGAGCATCTCGAAACCATTGAGCCCAACCTGCTTGAGCTTGAGAATAATCCCGAGAATCTTGACCTTCTGAATGAAATATTCAGACCGATGCATTCGCTCAAGGGTGCTTCGGGTTTTCTTGGGTTGAATATTATCAACGGACTGGCCCACAGGGCGGAAAATATTCTTGATGAGCTCCGCAAGGGTGAGATTGCAGTTACATCCGAAATTATGGATGTAATTCTTGCCGCCACTGACTTGCTGCGTCAGTTGATTGATAATCTGGACGAGCTTGGCAATGAAGGTGAAGTTGATACTTCTATCACCATTGATAGGATTGATGCGATCATGGCCGGTGAAACACCTGCCCCTGTGGTTCAGGAAGAAGTGGCTTCGGAGCCTGAACCCGAGCTTGAGCCTGATCCCGAACCAGAACAAGAATCCGAACCCGTGCTGGAAGAAGTCGAGCCGGAACCGGTTGAAGAATATGTTGAAGCAGAAGCAGATTCGTCGCAGACCCAAATGGTGCAGGAGTCCAATATGGCCGAAGCAGGACGTAAACAGGCTTTTCAGTTTGTAGCCATCGTTAATGAGGAAGCTGAATCCTACAAGCTAACCACTGTAGGTGAAGGGCATCTGGCTGATTTTCTCGAAGAAGCCCATGAAATCATCGAGAATTTGACCAACGGTCTGCTTGAGCTTGAGCAGGACCCTGAAGGCAATGACGATCTCATTAACGACATATTCAGATATTTTCATAACCTTAAGGGTAACAGCGGAATTATCGGTTTTCGTGAGCTGAATTCACTGACCCACGAAGCTGAAACCCTGCTGAACAAGGTCCGCAAAGGTGAAGTGGCGGCAAGCCGTTCCATGATCGACCTGTTGCTGGCAGTGGTCGACGGCATTGAATCGCTCATTGCCCATGTTGCTCCGGCAACGGGCGAAGTGCAGCCTCTTGATATCGATCAGCTTGTCAGTCCCCTGCAGGAAGCAGTGGAAAAAGGCGAGGTTGTGGCTGCAGCTGTTCCTGAAGAGGAGCCTGCAGCTGAAGAAGAGGCTGAGCCGGAAGTCGAACTGGAACAGGCTGATGACGGTCTGGATCCTGAGGATGTCGCAATTTTCGAGCAGACTGTCCGTCAGCAACTGGACAATATTGATCTGGCCCTGACAACCCTTGCAGAGGATTCCGGGCAGAAAGATTATATTGACGGACTGTACAGAAGCCTTGTTTCCATCCAGAATTCAGGTGGTTACATGGGTTTTGACGACCTGAGAGAGTATTCCGAGCGTACAGCCGGACTGGTTGATCAGGCCCGTTCTTCCGACATGGACTTTGAGCTTATGCTCGATCTGCTGCGTCAGGAATGTGGAATCATTGGTGAAATGATTGATTCCGCTGTAGCAGAACTCAAGGGTGGCGGTGATGCTCCTGCAGCAGCTGAATCTAAGCCGGAATCGAAGCCCGAGCCCAAGCCGGAACCGAAGCCCGAGCCCAAGCCGGAACCGAAGCCTGAGCCCAAGCCGGAACCTAAGCCCGAGCCCAAGCCGGAACCTAAGCCCGAGCCCAAGCCGGAACCGAAGCCGGAACCTAAGCCCGAGCCTAAGCCGGAACCGAAGCCAGAGCCTAAGCCGGAACCGAAGCCTGCAGCGAAACCGGCAGCCAAGCCCGCAGCGAAGCCGGCAGCCAAGCCCGCAGCGAAACCTGCAGCGAAATCCGCAGCCAAGCCTGCAGCAGGCGCACCTGCCAAGGGTAAGCCTAAGGCCATGTCCACCATCAGGGTTGATCATCAGAAGCTTGACCACCTCATGAACCTGATCGGTGAGCTTATTATCAGCCGGGGCCGCTACACCATGCTGGCCCGCGGTCTTGAAGAAGGACACCTTGAAGTCCCGGTTGTTGCCCAGCAGCTGACCGAGACCACCTATGCTCTGTCCAGAATTTCCGATGACCTGCAGGACACCATCATGAAAGTCCGCATGGTCGCAGTACAGACTGTTTTTTCCAGATTCCCGCGTTTGGTTCGCGACCTCAGCCGTAAGAGCGGCAAGCGGGTCGAGTTGATAACCGAAGGCGAAGAGACTGAACTCGATAAGAGTGTTGTCGAGGAAATCGGCGATCCTCTTGTTCACCTGATCAGGAACTCCGTGGACCACGGGCTTGAGCCTGAAGAAGAGCGCATTGCCAACGGCAAGACTCCGCAGGGTCATGTCTGGCTGCGCGCCTACCACAAAGGTAACTCCGTTGCCATTGAGGTAGAAGATGACGGTCGCGGAATTGATCCTGAAAAGATGCGTAATGTGGCCATCAAGAAGGGTGTTATTTCTCCGGAAGAAGCCCGCAACCTTGATGACCGTGAGGCCATTGAGCTGATCTTTGCTCCCGGTTTCTCTTCCGCCGAAAAAGTCACCGACATTTCCGGTCGAGGCGTGGGTATGGATGTTGTGCGTAACAACATCAAGGACCTCAAGGGGAGCGTGCACATCTCATCCGAAGTGGGCAAGGGGTCCAAGTTTACCCTGACCCTGCCGCTGACCCTGGCCATCATCGATGCGCTCATGGTCCAGATTAACGGTGCCAACTACGCTATTCCCCTTGATGCGGTTTCCGAAACCACCAAGATTGAAGCTGAAAGGCTCACCGAGGTCAACAACCGCAAAGCTGTTACCCTGCGCGGCGAAGTGCTCGGTATTGCTGAACTGGCTGAACTGTTGGAGCAGGAGGTTAGTGATCCTGATCGTGAAGTTTTGCCGGTGGTTATTGTTCATGACAATGACCGCAGGCTCGGTCTGGTTGTGGACAGGCTGCTTGAGCGTCAGGAGATCGTTATCAAGCCGCTCGGTAATTACCTCAACGGCTTTGACCTCAAAGGAGTGTCCGGTGCGACCATCATGGGTGACGGTAGTGTAGTGCTTATCCTCGATCCCCATGAAATCTACAGCATGGCGACTGTCAAGGGCGGTACTATTCAGTAAGAAGATGCCTCCGGCGGCCAAAGAACCCTTTTGAAAAAGGGTTCTCTGGACTCTCCTAAAACTTTTAATAGGGCTTCGCCGCTTCGCATAAAAAATGTAAACGAAATAAGCCCCGCAATATCTTCAAAGATATTGCGGGGCTTATTTGTGCTCTGCTTATAAAGCTAAAACGGCGAAGCCTAATAAAAGGGTTTAAGCCGCCGGAGGCATTCTTACTAAGACAAACTTAAATATAAATTCATGGTCCCGGCCATGAGGGTGGCGTGTGCTAAAATCACCAGCACAGGAGCGAGGCCGAGGCCGATCTTGTGGCGCATGGGAGTTTCGCTTTTCCATGTCACGATCCAGACAGCGCAGCAGATCACGGTCAGCAGCAGGGATATGCCGAAGCTGAGAGCTACCGGGATATTGTTGTACAGGGTGACGATGTTGGGGCCGCAAATGTAGTAGATAACCCCGCCGGAAGCAGCGGCCTGCAGCAGGGTCGGGAAAAGTGCCCAGCGGGCTACAACGGGCAGGGTGAACTTGTAGTAATCGCGGCCGAAGTCGTCCTTGTTGCGGCGGAGCACCAGATAAAGACCGGAGGCCGCAGCAGCAAAGGACATGGCCATGATCAGGTAGATTCCGGCGAGACAGAGTCCTGCTTTACCGGGCATGGTCATAAAATGTGTGTAAAACGGAACAGCCGGAACCGCCGGGGTGGGGCTTTCGATCTGCAGGGTGAAGAATTTCTGCATGATCACGGTGGCAACATGGATAGTGGCTATGCCGCCCAGTGCTCCCACTGATCCGAGAAGGACATGCAGCGGCTTCTGCTTTTTGAGCTTTTTCCATGAATATTTATATGGAATCAATCCTGCCAGTGCTATGCCGAGTGTGACGTAAAACATCATTACCGGGGATGCCGGGTTGATGAACCAGTCTTTCAGCCAAGGTAGCTGGCGGCTGAAAAATCCCCCGGCACTGCCGAGACAGATAATAAACAGCAGGTACAGAACCAGTGTCATGGCGGTAACCTGCTGAGCCAGCTTGTCGTAAAATACTTTTTTACGGGCTTTGGCCGTAATTTCAAGGATCACTGCCATGATCGGGCCGCCGATTGCCGCCAGTGTGGCGAAATCCATTATGGCCTTGGGCAGCATCTGGGCGCTCATCATTGCAGTGAGCCGGATGGGTTCCATGGGGATGTTCATATTTACATTCCTTAAATAAGGTTTTTTAAAACTTCTTTTGTGAGCACTTTTGCCCTAATTTTGCACAGGACGCAAGGGCAGGACCCTGTTCATTCTGTAAAAGCTTAGATATGCTTGCCAAATCTAATTAAGTGGCCTACTTTAAGTCCGTTGAAACTTGAACCAAATTCACCAGTTAGATTCAACAGGTTCCCCGGAGAATATTTGATGCAGTACTTACGAATCCTTCTTGTTGCAATCCTGGCCTTCGGCGTTTGCGGATGTTTTGCCGCCAAACAGCCGGAACAGCCCGAAAAGTCCGCATGGGGCGGCAGTGAAGAATGGCGCCTTAAAAGTCTTGAGGAAAATTTCCTTAATTTCAAGGAAGGATTGCGCCAGCAGAATAATTTGATTGAAAGCAACCATAAAGATACCACCGCCCAGATAGAAAAGCTGGAAAACAGAATCAGCGAGATGGACAGCACTCTTGCTGAGCTTAAGCAAAACCAGCAGAAGATGCTGGCCATGAACGCCGAAGCTGAGATCACCCCTGAGGAAACCGTAGTGACCGAAGAAGTGGTCATGGGCGGGACCGCCAGCAGCGAAGAAAAGCCATGGATGGTTGTTCCCGGTGAGAATCCCGTGCCGGGACAGGATGCGGCCAATGCTGCTCCGGCCCCTGTATCCTCTCTGAGCGGGGACGCGCTTTATCAGGAAGGGGTGCGTCTGGTCATGAATGACAAGCCGCTGGAAGCGCGCGGTCTGCTGGAGCAGTATCTCAGCCAGAACCCTTCATCCAAACTTGCTCCCAACGCTTTGTACTGGGTCGGAGAGACTTATTATTCCGAGAAAAGTTTTGCCCAGTCCATCCTTAAGTTTAAGGAAGTGAGCAGGCGTTTTCCCAAAGCAGGAAAGGTTCCTGCGGCCATGCTCAAGATCGGTCTGGCATACGATAAGCTCGGTGACCGTGAAAATGCCGTATTTTACCTGCGTACCCTGATTGAAGATTATCCCAAGTCCGATCCCGCCAAGATCGGTCGGGAACGTCTGCGCGCCATCGAAGGTTAGGCTGCGGCGGCAGAGGTGGATTCACTCCGCGAAGAATATTTTGCCTGTCTGGCCCTGCGTTACACACCGGGGCTTGGGCCTAAATCATGGTCCGCTATTCTGCGTCATTACAGTACAGCCTATGAAGGTTTGAAAGATGCTGCCAAGTGGCCGTCCCTTAAACTTGCTTCGGAAAAAAGTGCTGATGCAGCTTTAAAAGATATCTGGCGTCCGAAAGCCGAGGAAGAATTTCACGCGGCTGTGCGTCACGGTTTCGGAATCCTTCCGTGGACCCATCCCTTATTTCCCGATCTGCTCAAAGAACTGCCGGATCCTCCGGTCTGCCTCTATTACTTCGGTGACCCCAAGCTGCTGGCGAATCCGGCTGTGGGTATTGTGGGTTCGCGTAAGAGCGGGCGGCTGGGGCTGGAGTATGCTTCGCGTCTTTCCGCCGATCTTTCCCGAAGCGGAGTCACGGTTGTTTCCGGCTTTGCAAAAGGTGTCGATGCCTGTGCCCATGAAGCTGCACTGCAGGGTGTCGGTTCCACTATTGCTGTTCTGGGGACGGGGCTGGATGTGGAATCCTATCCTCCGGACAGCGGCTGGCTGCGTAAAAGCATGATTGAAAACGGACTGGTCGTTTCAGAGTTCCCTCCGGCAACAAAGCCTTTTGCCCGCAATTTCCCGTTCCGCAACCGGATTATCAGCGGACTCAGTGTCGGCGTGGTTGTGGTGGAGGCTGAAATAGCCAGCGGCAGCCTGATCACCGCCCGGCTGGCCGGGGAGCAGGGCAGGGAAGTTATGGCCATGCCCGGTCCCAGCGGTGATAGAAGTTTCGCCGGATGTCTGAAATTGATTAAGGAAGGCGCGGCACTTGTGGAAAGTGTGGATGATGTATTAATGAACATCAGGCACGCCCTTGATGCGGATATTTCCGCTCAGGAAAAGGTGGCCGGGGCTGAGCGTAAGATTCCGCTAAAAAGGATGATAAACAGTTCGTCTGAAAAGGTGATTGCTCCTGCGGAGGTTGAACCGGACGCGCCTGCTGTTGATATTTCCGCTTTGGAGCCGCCGGAATCCGACATCGCAAAAGCCCTTGAAAAAGATGGCAAGCTCCATATTGACGAGATTGCCCGTGCGGCCGGGATTGAAGTTTCCATTGCCGGGGCGGTAATACTCGGCATGGAAGTAAAGGGAATGGTTGTGCGCTTTCCCGGCATGTATTATGATCTCAATCGTAGCTGATATGGGGCGGGTATTTTTGAATTTTATTAGGAGAAGTCCGACTGATGCAGAAAATTCCGGTTAAACTCGCGGCTCCGGGCATGAAGCTCGCCAAGCCGGTAACCCGAGAGAACGGTATGGTGGTTCTGGCCGAAGGGCTGGAGCTGACCGACGGTATCATCCATAAGCTGGAATCCATGGATGTGGAACGTATTGTTGTTAAAGGAAATCCCGTTGATCTGGGGGATAATGACAATTCCTCGTGGGCCAAAAAATCGGAGCGGATGGACCATCTTTTCCGCCGTTATGCAAAGGACAAGTGGATGTTCCGGGTTAAAGGATTTTTCAAGGAATATTTCGACCTCAAAGCTGCCGCCCAGCGCGCTGAAGAGGAAGCTGAAAGACTGGCTGAAGAGCAGGCCGCAGCCGAGGCCGCCGCAGCTGAAGAAGCTGCTGAAAACGGAGGGGAGGCATAGATGGCTGCTCAAGATCTTAAAACCAGTGTAAAAGGGCAGATTCTTTCCACTTCCGATCTTCCGACCCTGCCTTCAGTTCTCGATGAAGTTACCAAGCTTGTGGATGACCCCAATTCTTCCACCGAGCAGGTAGCCAAAGTTATTTCACAGGATCAGGTTCTCTCGGCCAAGGTCCTCAAGATGGTCAACTCGCCCATTTACGGTTTTCCGGGCAGGATCACCACCATTCAGCACGCCCTTGTGCTGCTAGGCCTGAACGTTATCCGCGGGATCATTATCTCCACCTCTGTTTTCGACATGATCCAGAAGGCCATGGCCGGACTTTGGGAGCACAGTATCGGCTGCGCCATTGCCAGTGGTGCTGTTGCCAAAGCTGCCGGATTTGAAGACCCGGAAGAATTTACAGTGGCCGGGCTGCTTCATGACCTCGGTAAGGTGGTCACCGCGGTGCAGCTTCCGGAGCTCAATGAAGCTGTACGTATGACCGTGCAGGAAAAGAATTTGACCTATTACGAAGCCGAACGTCATATTCTCGGTTTCGGGCATGACCGCATCAATGCATGGCTGGCCCGGCACTGGCATCTGCCTCCCAATGTGCGTGAGGCTATGACCTATCACCACCACCCGGACCGTGCCCAGCATTACCAGCAGACAGCCGCTGTAGTCCATGTGGGTGATTTTCTGGTCCGTCTTTTTGAATACGGAAACGGCGGTGATGACCAGATTTCCTACTTTAAACCCGCTGCCATGAAGATCCTTAAGCTGAAGATGCGTGACCTTGAACCGGTCATGGATGAGGTTTCCGATAAGTTTATGGAGATTTCCGACTTCAGTTTTTAAGCCGTCCTGTTATTTTTTTGAAATTATACAGAGTGCAGCCTGCTTGAGCTTTGACGTTATACAATGGTTGATGTTAAAGCCTAGGCATGGACATGAATAAGGATCACGGCCTGTTGGGGCTGGCAAAACACAAGGCTATTCTGGTTTCTCCGGATAATTCCCTGCGCGACCTGCTCTTTGAAATCTGGCCGCAGGATGTGCTGGAATTTACCTGCTATACCGAGGCTCGCGGGGCTGTTGAGGATTTGTTCAATGATCCGCCGGATCTGCTCATTGTGGACAGCCGGGTGGAGGATGTGCCTGCCAAGGAACTGGCCCGTCTGGTCAAGAGTGAAAATGTCTACCGCCAACTGCCGGTGATTATCTGCCTTGATGATACCGATATGCAGCATCCGTGGGACTGGAACGAGGTCGAGGTGGATGATTTTCTGGTCCGTCCTTTTTTTCTGCCCGTGGTGCGTGAGCGGGTAAACCTGACTCTTTGCCGCGCTTTGCGCGCGCTGGACGCCAATCCGCTGTCCAAGCTTCCGGGCAACACTTCCATAATCCAGAAGATTCAGAGCCTTATTGACCGCAAGCAGGATTTTGCCCTTGCCTATTGCGATCTTGATTATTTTAAATCCTTCAATGACAAGTACGGTTTTTCCCGCGGTGACGAGGTGCTCATGATGAGCGCGCGCATCATCGTCAATACGGTGAAGAGTTTTGCCGGGGAGCAGACTTTTGTGGGCCATGTGGGCGGTGACGATTTTGTGGTCATTACTTCGCCGGATATTATTGAGGAAGTCTGCCAGCGGATCATTTTTTCTTTCGACGGCATTGTACCCAATTTTTATGACCAGGAAGACCGTCAGCGCAAATCCATTGTTTCCAAAGACCGTCAGGGCAACACCCAGACCTTCCCGTTGATGGCGATTTCCATTGCTGTTGTTTTCAATATTAATGGCAAGATGAAGCATTTCGGTGAGGCTTCGGCTATTGCCATGAGCCTGAAGAAGAAAGCCAAGGAAAACCCCAAGAGCAGCTATGTCCTCGACCGCAGGAATCCCTAACGATCTGCCCGAACCGGTTCTGGTTTTCATGACCTATCTGGATGTGGAAAAACGTGCATCCGCCGCTACCCTGCGTTCTTACGCGAAAGATCTTACCCAGTTCGAAGAATTTCTGGAAACCCGCAAATCCACCCTTGCCAAGCCGGAAAAAATAATTCCGGACCATGTGCGTGCTTTTTTAGCCAAACTGCACGGGCAACGGCTGGCAA
This sequence comes from Desulfovibrio sp. JC010, assembly GCF_010470675.1. Classification (NCBI taxonomy): domain Bacteria; kingdom Pseudomonadati; phylum Thermodesulfobacteriota; class Desulfovibrionia; order Desulfovibrionales; family Desulfovibrionaceae; genus Desulfovibrio; species Desulfovibrio sp. JC010. The sequence goes on along the minus strand of NZ_VOIQ01000002.1, from coordinate 22,404 downwards.
AGTCGACCATGTCCCGCAAGCTTTCTTCTCTGCGTTCATTTTTCAAATACATGACCAGGCATCGTTTCATTAAGAATGATCCTATGGTCGGGATCAGGAATCCCAAGCAGGAGATGCGTCATCCGCGTTCACTTAATGTGGATCAGGCCGTGAATCTCATGGACGCACAGCTGGGAGAAGAACCTGCGGACAAGCGTGATCTGGCGTTGGCGGAGATGCTCTACGGTTCCGGGTTGCGGGTAAGTGAAGCCATCACCCTTGATCTGTTTGATATAGACACTTCCAGCGGGGTGGTCCGGGTTTCCGGTAAGGGTAACAAGGAACGTCTTTCCCCGCTTAGTGATGCCGCTTGTAAAGCCGTTAACGATTATCTGGCCGTCAGGGCCGAGTTGGGGGCTTCCCTTGAAGAACAGGCCCTTTTTGTGGGTAATCGCGGTGGGCGGCTGAACCGCAGGCAGGTCAACCGTATCCTCGCACGCATGGCCGAGGGCGCAGGGCTGCACGAGGGGGTGCATCCGCATATGCTGCGGCACAGCTTCGCCTCGCACATGCTGCAGTCCGGCGCGGATATGCGCTCGGTGCAGGAGCTTCTAGGGCATGAGCATTTGAGCACTACTCAGCGTTACACCCATCTGAATCTGCAACAGATTATGAATGTGTACGACAAGGCTCATCCACTGGCCGGGAATCAATCTCCGGATTCCGATAAAAGCGAGGAAGAACAGTAAAATAGGCTAGTTTGCGATAGTATTTTGTAAATAGTTGTGTTAAGCAAAAATTAACTTAACAATTCTGGAGGAGTTTTAATGAAAAAACAGACCGCAGCGGCAGTTACGAATGCAATCAATGACAAGAGTGAAGAAGCGCGCAAGGATGCACTGTTTGAAATCCGCAGCCTGAAAAAAGATCTGGCCCAGCTTGAAAAAGAGCTTTCCTCCAAGAAATGCGAAATCGAAGATCCGGCTTTTGATCTGGTACACAGTGCTTTTGAAATTTTCCGCCACACACAGGTTATGGCTGAGAACTGCAAGCTGACCGTGCAGATTGATGAGAGTCTCGAAAAAGCCTCCTACAAAGATTACCTTGATTCGAAAGGCGCACGTATTCTCAAGAAGCCCGAAGGATGGCACTGGATATCCCCGCAGGGCGAAATGCACTTTCTAGGCGAATCCGGTGAAACACAGGCCGCCGCCGAAAAGCTTGAATCGCTGATCTCCAAGCGCAAGAAGCCTGCGGCCAAGAAAGCTGCTGCTAAAAAAGCCGCCCCCAAGAAGGAAGAAGCAAAAGAAACTCCCAAGAAAGAAGAAAAGAAACCTGCTGAGAAGAAGTAGGTATTTTGACGGTTTGGATAAATTTTTACAGCGAAGCTTACTAAAAGGTTTTGGGATTCTTAAACCCTTTTGCAAAAGGGTTTAAGCCGCCGGAGGCAAAATAAAAAAACGGGCGTTCCGCATAATGCGGAACGCCCGTTTATATTATCATATGGAGATATTCAGCTTAGCGTGCGACAGCGCGGTCAAATTCAGATTTGAGATCTGAGATGAGCTGTTTAACGGAGATGATTTTGTCGGTTTTCCATGCGTTGGACCCGGCAAAGGCGAAGCCGTTTTTCAGTTTGCCGCGCTGGGCATTGATCAGGGCGGAAGCGATGCAGTAGGGGCTTTCCTCTACCTTGCAGCTTTTGATGCAATGGAACGGGCATTTGAAAGGAGATTTCTTGCCATCGGTTACCGCCTGCAGGAAGTCGTTGTTCACTGCGCGTCCGGGGAGTCCTACGGGACTCTGAATGATGGCCATATCTTCCTTGGTGGAGTTTACATAAGCCTGTTTGAATTCTTCGTCAGCATCGCATTCGTGGGTGGCGACAAAACGGGTACCCATCTGGACTCCGGCAGCTCCCATGTCGAGATACTTGCTGATGTCCTGACCGGAGTATACGCCACCGGCAGCAATAACCGGAATGGTGCGGCCTGTTTTTTCTTCGAAGGGCTTAACTGCTTTGATTACTTCGGGGAGGATGTTTTCGAGGGCGAATTTGGGATCGTTGAGCTGTTCGCGTTTAAAGCCGAGATGGCCGCCTGCCATAGGGCCTTCAACTACGAATGCGTCGGGCAGGTAGTCGAATTTGGAAATCCACTTTTTGCAGATAATGGATGCTGCGCGACCTGAAGATACGATGGGCACCAGCTTGGTCTTTGCGCCGTCGTGCAGGTATTTGGGCAGGTCCAGCGGCAGTCCGGCACCGGAAAAGATGACATCCGCGCCTTCCTTGACGGAAGTGCTGACCATGTCCGCAAAGTTGGACAGGGCAACCATGATGTTGACACCGAGGATGCCGGAGCTCATTTCCTTGGCCTTGCGGATTTCTTCGGCCAGAGTTTCGATGTGTGCTCTTGCGTGGTCCTTGCCGCCGTTCTTGTTGGTCAGGCCGATCATTGCAGCAGCGATAACGCCGATGCCGCCTTCTTTGGCAACTGCGGAAGCAAGGCCGGAGAGGGATATTCCCACACCCATGCCGCCCTGAATAACGGGCACCTTGGCAACCAGATCACCAATCTTAAGCTGAGGAAGATTCATACTAAAGTTCTCCTGTGACTTGTATATTTAAGAGCTGCCCCGCTAATTAAACAATACTGTCAACAAAAACGCTTTGTGGCAGGTATCTAAAAAAGATACATACAGCGGTGTATTTATTGTCCAGAGGCAACTTTGAAGTCCGGGATAAGTTTTTTCCTGTATGAGGTCTAAAGTCAAGCTCTTTTTGACTGTTACAGCTTGGTGACACAATGTAAAACGGCGGTTTTTGCAATGCATAATACATACATTCTTTAGTGTATGTATTTCTCCACAATCATTTCAGCAAAGTACATGGAACTGGTGAATGCGGGTGAAATAGCGTTGAGTACGTGCACACTTTTTTCATCACTTTCTACTAAAAAGTCCATGACCAGTTCGTTGCGTTTCAGATCCACCAATTGCGGGCGGATACCCACTTTGGGGGAGCTTTCAATATCGTCCGGGGAAAGTTCCTTAACCAGTTTTTTTGCATCATCGAAGAAACATTTGAAAAAGTATTTGCGCGGCTCTTCAAATGCAACGGAGCGGAACTTGGGGTTCCTGAAAAAGAGGATGGCATCGCGGATCATGATATCAAAGGCTTCCTTGTCCAGACCGGAGAGGATGCCGTAGTTCTCGCGGCCGAAGGCCGGAATGGCGGTGGGGCCGAGGTAGACATCGCCGCTTGCTCCGCGGGTGAAATGGATTCCAAGAAAGGGGTTCTTGATGTTGGGGACCGGATAGATGCTGCCGTTGATGGTGTGCGCTTTTTCTTTCTTGAGCTTTTTGTAGATGCCTTTGAAAGGAATGAGCTGGTAGCCTTCGCCGAAACCGAAAGGGCGGGCAACCTGATCGCTGTATGATCCGGCGGCATTGATGAACAGGCCGCAGCTGAAATCCCCTTTATCAGTGATGATTTTGTTGTATTTGGCAGTAATGAATTTAGTGCCGAGCATAAAAGTAACTTTCCCGCTGGCTTCAAGATCTTCATACAATGATTTCATTACAGCGCGCGGGTCTACTACAGCTGTATAGTGCGAAAGTAACGCTTCCTTTGTAGTTTTTGCATTGGGTTCTATTTCCGCAAGACGCTGTTCATCAATGATTTCCACTTTTGCGCCGTTGGCGGTGGCTCTGCTGTGCAGCTCGTGCAGGGTGGGCAGTTCTGATTCATTGCGGGCGACGATGACTTTGCCTGTTTCCAGCAGGGGCAGCCCCTTTTCGCGGCAGTATTCTTTCATTTTGAAGTTGCCGGAAAGGCAGGAAACAGCGCGCAGACTGCCCGGAGCATAGTAGATTCCGGCATGCAGAACGCCGCTGTTGCGGCCTGAAGCATGTTTGGCAATTTCATTTTCTTTGTCGATGATCAGAATATCCTTATGGCCTCTGGCAATAAGTTCCCGCGCCACAGTAAGTCCTACGATGCCCGCACCGCAGATCATGATTTCAGCAGTTTTCATATTTATATCCCTTTTATATTTGATGCGCTGCGCGCTTTTTGATGTAAAGATTTTGCCTCCGGCGGCTTAAGACCTTTTTGAAAAAAGGTCTTAAGAATCCCAAAAACTTTTATTAAGGCTTCGCCGCTGTATTAGTCAAATCGTACAGATGGAATCAGCTTCCGCATGCTTCCCGGTATGCACACCAATCACACATGTTGGAACGGATCGGTTTAAAGCTTTCCTCATGCAGCATGTTGTTGATGATCAGTTTGCTCAGGGCCGGGATTTTGGTTTCGATGATTTCCTCGCGTTCCTCATCGCCGGTCTTGGAATCGAACAGTCCTATTTCCCGTCCATCGGTGACCAGTTCCACCAGTGCGGCCTGCCTCGGCATTTCCCCGGAAGTGTGCTGGTCCATGAGCAGATAAAGGGGGAGTTGCAGGCTGTCCGCTGAGCCTTTGATCATCTCAAGAAACGGCGTTCCGTCATGATGGATCGCCTGCGGGTCTTCCAGCACCGGGCCCCAGATGTTTTCATCCTCCCAGAAAGATTTGCGGGGTAGGTGCAGCCGTCCGGTTTTGTAGTCCAGCACATAACGTTCCCCGGCCCGTTCATCCACCCGGTCCACGCGACCATGGATTTTGACCGTAAAGTCATCCAGCTGAAGATTGGCCTGTGAATCCGATTCCAGTTCCACGATCTTGGTCGGTTGCATGCTTTTCAGGAACAGGGCAAGTCTGTTTTTCCCGGCCTGTTCCAGCGATTTTTTTATGTCGTAGGCGAGATTAGGGTAGAGGGAATCCCGCTCCAGCCGGAGCATGAACAGATCCTGTAATTCCTGCGCGTCCAGATCTGTTCCGCTGATATCCTTATTAAGATGCGGCTCTAGAAAATCCTTGAGCACGGAATGAATCAGATCCCCGAATCCGGCGCGGTCGCCGTCTTGATCCACGGTTACGCTCTCGCGCACATTGGAAAGGTAGCGGAAAAAAAACAACTTCGGGCAACCCACGTAGCAATCTATTGCTGAAGGGGAGAGCCCTTTGAATTTTAGCAAGTTGTGCAGCTTTTCCTGCAACGGTTCTTTGGGGATGGCCGACGGAGCGTTGACAATGGCCCCTACCGGAAAATTAACCGCTTTGAGCGGGAATTCCTCGCCCGGGGTGATGATTTCCTTACGTTGCTGTTCCATCTCCCAGAGCAGTTGCTCCACAAATCTTGAGCGGATGGATTTGGAATCCAGCAACCCCGGTTGTACGCCGCTCTGGTAAAAAATGCAGGACTCCTCGCTGCCCATGATCAAGCGGTAAAAGTTGTAGGTGGCTACGGACTCCCTTTCCCGTGAATCGGGCAGGTCCAGCAGGTGGCGCAACTGGTCCGGCAGCAGGGGATCATAAGGATCGGTGCCGGGCAGTTTTTCATCCACGGTATCGAGGATGAAGGTGCGTTTGAAATTGAGAAGGCGGCTTTCCAGCATCCCCAGCACCTGCATGCCGGAAATGGGGTCCGGTTCGAATGATACTCTTTGTGACGAGAGCAATTGCCGGAAGATGGAAAAGCAGAGCGATTGTCCGAAGACCTCATTACTGATGGAGCTTTCACGCAGTTCCGGGATAACTTCATTCATGAGCCGGAATAAACATTCGGAGTCCAGCAGGTAGCGGTTCCAGAGTGTGCCGCCGCGCTGGCGCAGCATTTCAGCCATGGTCTGCAGACTGTCGGCCAGTTCGGAAAGGGTTTCAATATCCTTGAACCCGTCAATGCAGACCCGTACAGCCTCGGCGCGCAACTCTTCGGTAATTTCCGGGTTGTCCACCAGATTGCCGTTATCATCGCTGTAGACCGGGACGAAATCTTTAACGTCTGCGTAGGGCGCACCGTGGCGGAGCGCGTTTTCCCATTGGTGAAAGATGGTGCGTAAAGGCTGGTCGCCGTCCACTTCCAGCATTTTCAGGTACGGGTGGCGGATCAGCGCAAGAATATCTTTCCAGTAAAAATTATGACCGTTGCGGTTTTCCTGTAATTTAAGGACCGCTTCCAGCAGTCCGTTCAGGGCCGAGCGTTCCAGCGGATAGCCCATACTGATATTGATATCCTGTTCCGGCAGGTGGTGCATAACCGGAAGCAGCAGCGAAGTATCGGGCAGGACCACGGCGCAGCCTTCAACTTTTTGCGAGCAGAGTTCATCACGCATGGCACTGAGCTGGGAATGGCGGTCGAACCCTTCGAAGAATTTCAGTTCCGGCAGTTCGCAGCTGCCTTTGGCCGGATGGTCCGAGATGGCCTCGGCCTTCCAGTTCTGGAGCCATAAGCGGTGTTCGCGTACAGCAAAGTGCCCTTTGCGTCCTTCGGCAAGTCCGGGATCGCTGTGCCAGATGACCTGCAGCCCCAGATTTTCCCAGAGGTAGCGGAAGAACATATCTTCCACCCCGCTGACTCCGTAAAATCCGGCAAGGTAGAGCTTGCGATTTTTAAGAATTTCATCAAGGCCGCTGAAGTTCTCCACCAGCGTGCGGTTTTCAAGGCCCGATGTGGTCCAGCCGCGTTTTTCCAGCTCTTCCACGTAGCGCACAAAAATTATTTCCAGCTCTTCCAGCAGGGCGGCGGCCCATTCCAGAACTTCCCCCTGCAGCATGGTCAGGTTTCGCGGCTTGATGTCCTGGCGCAGCAGGTCTTCCAGCAGCGAGGCCAGCCGGGTGCCCCACGGGAAAAACATTTGCAGATCTGCGGGCATTTTGGAGAGCATGCCCGTGGATTCGCTACGCAGCTTCTCAATAATATCAAAGAGCAGCCCGACCTGATCCAGTTTGCCGATTTTGCGCGGGAACTCTGCGGTAAGTTTGGGGATGAGCGAGGATACAAAATCTGAAAAAGAAAATATTTCCGGCAGGATGCACGGTTTCGGCAGGCTTTCCGATGCCGCAAGGGCTTTCTTCAGGTAACGGGCCGGGCGGTGGTGCGGCACGATGACAGTAACTTTGCTCAAATCGCCGTCTGAGTCATTGATGATGGTGGAAGCAAGGTTTTCAATGAAATCTTCTTTCCATGAGATTATCTGAATAGGTTTGTTATTTGTCATAAAAAGATGCCTCCGGCGGCTCTGCCGAGGGCCTTAAACCCTTTTGGGAAAAGGGTTCAAGAATCCCAAAACTTTTTATTAGGGCTTTGCTGCTTTGCATTCTAGATAGCTACTTCTTTTGTAAATTTTCCATCGAGATAGACCAGCAGGCCGCGTAATTCTTTTGAATCTCCGTACATATCTCGCAGTAATTTCAAATATCTTTTGACCTGCTTCTCGTTTTCCGGGGAAGGCTGGCCTGTTTTGTATTCAACAACCAGAGCCCGTGCGTCTTCCAGAAGGAGCAGGTCCGCGCGATGGGTTTCGCCCTGCGCGTCCATGATGGCTACTTCCGGCCTGCCGCGCTCAATGGCGGCGCGTACATCCGGCACCGATAAGGCCCAGAGTCCCATGTTTGTTACTTCCGGGACCAGCACGTCTTCTTCCTTGGTCACTGCCGGGAATTTGGCAAATGCGGCTTCGGCACTGCGGAGGCAATCCGCCTCGTCATCCCCTGTAAGGATCAGGTTTTCCATGGCGTTGTGGGCCAGTTCCCCGCGCATGCGGGCATCGTAGGAGTAGTCTTCGAGGTTGTGGCGGTAGACGCGCAGCCTCGGCAGCCAGCCCATGAGTTCCGCTTCCGGGGCGGCGGAAGAATCTGTGGTGCAGAAGTCAGCACAGAGCTCAGCTGTGGGAATTTCCTGTTTCTTTGCTGGATCTTCGTTTAGGGCTGTTTCCGGTCTGATGCCGTATTCAAGCAGACCGAGATCATTAAATTTTCCTTCAAGGATTAACTCAATAGCCGTCATGGCCGGGCTGACTCCACGAGTTTTTTCCGAGGGCAGGAAACCGTACAACTCCTGTCCGGCGCGGGTCCAGGCCACATAGAGCAAATTGAGCTGCTCGCTGAACATGCGGGTCCGGTTTTCGTAATAAATATCGCCCAGTGAACTGGACATGGGGGTCAGCATGGTCTGCCCGTCAATTTCAATATCCGCCAGTGAACTGTCCGGGCCGGATACGGACCAGTTATGGAAAGGCACCACAATGACCGGGAATTCCAGACCCTTGGATTTATGGATGGTCATGATGCGTACCGCATTGACCGATTCCGGCAGGGGCACTTTTTCTTCAGCCGAGGAGAGTTCCCAGAAATCAAGGAAGGCCGCCAGCGAGGTGCCGCGTTTTTCCTCGGCAAGGTGGACCACCTCAAGGAAGCGGCGAATGTACAGTTCATCCTGCGGGTAGGTTTCGATGAGTTTGAAACGGCTGACCATTTCGCTGGCCAGATCGTAAGGGGTCATCAATCCTGATTTGCGCAGAAAGGGTGAAATATGTGTGGACCAGAAATCCGGGTATTTTTCGGAAAAGCGGCGATGCAGCGGGCCTTTGTCCCGTCCGGCCAACCATCTGAAAAGTTCATCGTGTTCAATTTCTGAAATGGTGCCGAAGATCTCCTGCCCGCAGATGAATTCCAGAAAGGCCAGATCGTCCTGCGGGTAATCGAGGAATTTCAGCAGGGAAACCATCTGGCGCACGATGGGATGGCGGTCAAGCTGCAGGCTGTTTTCGGTGATCACCGGGATGGAATTTTCCACCAGCCAGTCACAGACCAGTTGCGCATGCCCGTTAGAGCGGACCAGCACGCAGATATCGCGGTATTCGCGGCGGGGCAGCAGCTCTTCCATGAGCAGGTCGAAATTGCGGCGTGTTTCATCCACAATCTCGGCCGCGCTGGAGGCGAAAACACGTTGCAGCCGCACATAACCGCCTGCGCGGTCCTGATTCGGCGGCAAATCCTGCGATGCTTTATCAAATGAATGGGAAATTTTCTGGGCCAGTTCGATCTGCTGTTCTTCCGGGCCGTTGGGGTAGAGCTTTTCCGCAAGATCCATGGCCAGATCGTAATCCGCCAGCGCATCAAAGAAATCGTTATTGAAGCCGATAACATGTTCAAGGCTGCGCCAGTTGTAATCCAGATTTGCCGGGGTGAATTCGGAAAGTCCGCTAAGTTCCGGGTCCTGCCCCACTTCGTCGAAAAGTTCTGAGCGGCCCCCGCGCCAGCTGTAAATGGCTTGCTTCACATCACCCACGTAGAAGAGACTGCCCGCCTTGGACAGACACTCCACGGCCAGCGGAATCATGGCCTGCCACTGGGCGAGGCTGGTATCCTGAAATTCATCAACCAGCAGATGGTGCAAGCGCGAACCCATGCGGCAGAAAGCATCGGGCAGGGCACTGCCGCCTTGCAGCACGTAGCTGGCCACCTTGGGCAGATCCGCACTGAGCAGCATGCCGTTGCGGGTCTGGTATTCAATGATGTCCGCCCGGATTTCTTCCACAATGCGCACAAACGGGGCCAGCGCGTATGCCCCGCGCAGGATGGTGGCTTTATCGCGGTATATTTCGTGGGCTTGCTTCAGTTCGGCGTAGATTTTTTCATGATATGACCCGATATCGCCTTTGGATTTTTTATTAACGCAATCCTCGAAGCTGTCCTTGGCGACCATGGCTGAATCTTTGGGCAGATCCATGAATTCTATTTTGGCGGCGTGGGCCAGATACTTTTTCAGGTGTGCCGAGGCCGCCAGCTTGTCCGTATCAATGAGTGCTGAAAGATCGCGTACGGCTTTTTGGAATGCGTCAAATTCTATTTGCAGCAGTCCGGCAATTTCCTCCTGATCGGTGAGTCTTTCCGCCGGATGGTCGATAACATGGGTAAGGATGTCGAGCAGCCGCATGCGCATCTGTTCGGCCAGCCAGAACCCCTGCTTTTCTTCCTTAAGCACGAGGCTGTCCACGGCATCGTCCAGCAGTTCTTTGCGTTGCAGGTCGCCTTCTTCGCACTGGGCCAGAAATTTGTTGAAGTTGGGCTCGAAGAGTGCCTGCGGTTCAAAGAGCAGTTCGAATTCCGGATTAAGACCCAGTTCAAGGGCGAAAATGCGTACCAGCAGGTTCAGCAAACTGTCGATGGTACGGATGTTCAGCCTGTTATATCTTTGCAGGATGGGAGTGAGCTGCCGTTTGGCATCCAGCGGTTTCCAGTCCGCGCCGAGGCCGTCGCCTTCAATATCCAGAGCGCGGTTTTTAAGTGACCTGATCACGCGTTCTTTCATCTCCGCAGCCGCTTTATTGGTAAAGGTCACGGCCATGATTTCAGGCCAGCAGTAACCCTTGCCCTGCGAGCTTTTACATACCGGGACGGAATCCTCTTCCTGCGCCCCGGCCAAGAGGGATAAGAATCTGGCAGTAAGTTCGTAGGTCTTACCGGACCCGGCAGAAGCCTTAACTTGTTTTAGCATTTATTATTTGCCTCCGGCGGCTTAAACCCTTTTGCAAAAGGGTTTAAGAATCCCAAAACCTTTTATTAGGCTTCGCTGCTTTTACTCGATAAAAATGCAGTAATTTTATTTTCCATTACAATCATCAAAACAGCTGAAATAATCAAACCACTGCCGATGTATCCGGTCCAGTCGAAGCTTTCGTTCCACCAGAGCCATGCGAGGATGGCGGCGATTACCGGTTCGATGGTGGCGATGACTGCGGCTACAGTGGGCTCCAGCCATTTGAGGCCCGCGTAGTAGACGGAGTAGGCTCCGTAGGTGCAGATTACTGCCAGCGCGATGATGCTTCCCCACGAGGTTCCGGTCTTGGGCGTGAATTCAAAGAAGGGCAGCAGACAGAGCGCGCCGATGGGCAGGGCGTAAAGAAAGATGGTCGGCGTGGTGTAGCGGGCGAAGATGGTTTTGCCGTAGATGTAGTAGAGGGCGTAGGTAAACCCGGAAGTGAGCCCGAAAATGATACCCGGCCAGGTGAAGCTCATTTTAGTGCCGGTGCCGAAAATCTGGGGTCCCAGCGATACACAGGCCACTCCGAAGATGGTGATCAGCATGGCTGATATTTTTACCGGGGTCATTTTTTCGCCCAGCAGCAGCCAAGACATGAAGGCCACCCATGCCGGGGCGGTGTAGAGCAGAACCGAAGCCAGAGCCGCGCCTACGTCCTGTACCGCCAACTGGTAGGAACCGTAGAAGATGGTTACCCCCACGAAACCGAACCCGATGATCTGGGGCAGGTCCTTGATGTTGATTTTGACGGCCCGGATGCGGCAGGCGTGGACAGCAAAGAGTATCCATGCGAAAACCGCTCTCCAGAAGGCGTTTTCCAGCGGTGCAACTCCCTCTGCAATGGGGAATTTGGAAATGGGGCCGATCAGCCCCCACATAATCGCGGCACAGATGACGAAAATACAGCCTTTAATATTCACGGCAGATCCTGTTACACTGGGAAAAGGTTGATCAAGTCCGTTTGGCAGCTTAAAAATAGGTACGTGCTGTAAAAACGGCAGCTTAAATAAATTTTAATGCGTTCAGTGAGTTGTATGCTGTTTCCCTTGCAGCGTAAACCCTGTTGACCAGATTTGAACGGTAATCAGCTAACACAAACGGAAGATGAAAAATTGAACGAAATTGACAGACTGATTGCAGAAGAGAGCGATGAGGGCGTGCGCGTGGATAAATTCCTGCTCAAGCTGCTGCCTGAAAGTGGTCTGCGCGAACGCAGACGGCTGATTGAAAACGGCTTTGTGATGGTCAATGGGCGCAGCTGCCGTTCCGGCTTGAAGATGTTTCCTGGCGCGGAAGTTGTGTTGCTTGAGCCCGCTGAATTCTCTTGTACCGTGGATATTTTAGCGCGGGTGAAAGTGGTTCGGCAGGGTGAAGGTTTCGCTGCTGTTTTCAAGCCGGAAGGTCTGCATTCCGCTGCAATCGCCGGAAGTGTGGAATCCTCAGTGGAAGATTGCTTGCCCGGAATCTTCGCGGGGCAGGAGCCGATTCTCGCCAACAGGCTGGATTATCTTACTTCGGGAATGCTGCTGGTTGCCTTCGGAGTAGAGCGGGAAAATGAATTTCGCGCCTACGAGGACTGCGGCACAGTGGATAAAATTTATCATGCCAAAGTTTACGGCACTCCGGAAGAATCGTTTATCTGTAAAAATCTGCTTGATACCGCCGACCGCAAACGGACCAAAGTGCTTGACGAACAGGCACCGTCCGAACGTTGGAGTCGCGTTGAATTGCTGGAAAGTTATGAGGACGGAACATCCTTACTTGAAGTACGCATCGCCAAGGGTGCCCGCCACCAGATTCGCGCCCATCTCGCCCATGCGGGATTCCCAATCGTAGGTGATCCTGTTTACGGGCGCGATGATGGTGCGGATAGGATGTATCTTCATCACCGGGAGATTAAGTTTTCCGGGTTTGCGGCGGTTTGTGAGACGGGGTGGGAATAAAAAATCCCGCCCGGCTCAACAAGCCGGACGGGATTTCCATTCTTAATATTTTTCAATTCCTACGACAGCAACAACGCCTTCGCAAAATCCTCACCATTAAATGGACGTAAATCTTCCATTTTTTCACCCAGCCCGATGTGGGTGATGGGAATCTTGTGCTGCATGGTTACGGAGATCATGACTCCGCCTTTTGCGGTGCCGTCCAGCTTGGTCAGGATCAGTTCATCTACGCCGATTTCCTCGTTGAAGATTTTGGTCTGGGAGAGGGCGTTCTGTCCGGTGGTGGCGTCAATGACCAGTACACTGCGGTGCGGTGCTTCGTCATGCTTTTTGCCGAGGACCCTGCGGATTTTGTGCAGTTCTTCCATGAGGTTGGCTTTGTTGTGCAGACGTCCGGCAGTGTCGAGCAGCATGAGGTCGTAGCCGTTCTTTACTGCGTAGTCGATGGCTTCGAATGCTACGGCTGCGGGGTCGGAACCTTCGGCCTTGGCATAGAATCCGGCACCAACGCGGCGGGCCCAGACTTCCAGCTGGCCGATGGCGGCGGCGCGGAAAGTGTCACCGGCAACGATGAGCACCTTGCGACCCTGCATCTGGGCGCGGTGGGCCAGCTTGGCGATGGTGGTGGTTTTACCTACACCGTTCACGCCGATCATCATGACCACTTCCGGCGGGTTGAATGCCTTGATGCGTCTGGGAACCTTGAATATTTCGTCCAGTTCCTCGCGCAGCAGGTCTTTAAAATTCTCGGGATTGGTTTCCCCGGCCTTGCGGATGCGGTCTTTCATGCGTTCCACAAGTTCCATGGAAGCTTCATAACCCACGTCAGCCATGATCAGGATTTCTTCGAACTCTTCCCAGAAATCGTCATCAAAGGCGGTGTGGCTGGAAAGCATGGAGTCGATGCGCTTGGTGATCTGCTCGCGGGTCTTGTTCAGACCTTCGGAAAGCTTGATAAACAAACGGCTGCGCTCGTCTTCCTCATCCTCAAGCTCAAGGGCGAGGGCCAGACGGTACTGGAGTTCGGAGCGGAATTCTTCCACATACTCGTAGTCCATGTCTTCGAGCCAGTCCTTGAAGCGGCTGATGAAGTCTTCAGCTTCACTTTGCGGTGCTTCAAGTGCCTGCAGCAGAAAAGAGAGGCGATCCCAGAGATCGTCCCCGGCTTCTTCAATGTCTTCGAGGATCAGTCCCAGCCATACGGAAAGGCGCGGTTCGGCCTGCTGCAGTGCCTTGGTCAGGTCGATCTGCCATTGCGGCTTATCTTCAGCAGGGGCGGCTTCGGTCTCCATGACCGGCTCAAGGATAGTCGGTGCGCCGGGGCGAGCGGGTTTTTCCGCCACAGGTTCCGGCTCGGCTGCTGCCACCGGAGCTTCTTCGATTACTTCCGGGTCTGCAACAGGTTCCGGTTCCAGTTTAACTTCTGCCGCAGGAGCTTCTTCAACAACTTCCGGCTGAGTCTCAACGGCAGGTTTTTCAAATGAAATTTCAGGCTCTGCAACAGCTTCAGGCTCTGCAACAGCTTCGGGTTCTGCCGCAGGCTCTTCAACCACGGGTTTTTCCGCCGGGATTTCGGCTTTTTCTTCAATCGGTTCCGGAGCGGTTTCAAGCACAGGCTCCGGTTCGGGAGTCGGCTCCGGTTCGGGAACAGGTTCCGGTTCGGGAGCGGGTTCCGGCTCCGGTTCCGCCTTAACTTCCGGTTCTATCTCTTCCTGCGGCTCATAGTCATCACCGAGATAATCTTTAAGTGCTTGTTCAGCCCTGTCTTCCGGGCTGCTCCACATTTTTTTTACTTTAGAAAAGAATCCCATTGAAATCCCCTTTGCAGTCTATTTTGAACAGGCGAAGATAGCGCAGTAATCCCGGATGCGCAACTGTCCGGTTTTGACTGATCTCGCTGTCAGCATAACAGGTAAGTACTCTTTTCCGTTCGTCCAGTGGGGGACAGTTTTATGAACGGAAAAACCCCGTGCGCATATAACGCACGGGGTTGATGAGGCAGTTGTACACAGTGTAGGGGATTAGTCCACTTTGCTGTAAGCCTTGGGTGCTGCGCCGCAAATGGGGCATTTTTCAGTGGCTGCACCGTTCTGGGTGTGGCCGCATACGGAACAGATGTGGAAGTCTGCTTCCGCGAAAACATCGCCGTCAGCATTGAGAGCTTCAGTGTAAAGGTTGGCGTGGATTTTTTCCGCTTCGTTGGCAAATCCGAAGTAGCGCAGTACTGCGTTTTCGCCTTCAGCTTTCGCGTCTTCCATCATCTCAGGATACATGGATTCGTGCTCGTAGTTTTCTCCTTCGATGGCTGCTTTGAGGTTTTCCTCGGTAGAACCGATGCCTTTCATGAGGCGAAGATGTGCGTGGGCGTGGATGGTTTCAGCAGCTGCAGCAGCGCGGAAAAGCTTGGCTACGCCGGGCTTGCCTTCGGACTCAGCTTTTTCTGCGAAAGCGAGGTATTTACGGTTGGCCTGGGATTCACCTGCGAAAGCTGCTTTAAGGTTTTCAAGTGTTTTGGTCATTTTAATGTCTCCTTGCGATTGAATTTGAGTGTGAATTTATTTTTAAAAATCTTGTTCCCGTTTCGTTGAAATAATTAGTAACGATTCCTATTATGAAATGCAAGAGAAAAATGTAATTAATTTGAAAAAAGATTTTCGCTCATTCTCTGCTATATATATTAATGATGCATAAGTTGGTTGAAATTTACCCGTCTAGCGGCTACATCTTACGCGAAGCGCAATTATCTGCGCTAAACCGAGTGATTGGAGACAATTTATGAGAAGAACATGCGTGAAAGATATTTTGAATGCCGAGAGTGCTGCATCCGAGATTCTGCTTAAAGGCTGGGTCCGCACCAAGCGTGACAACAAAGGCTTTTCCTTTCTGGAAGTGAACGACGGTTCCTGCCTGAAGAACGTGCAGGTGATCATCGACCACACTCCGGAAATCGAGGCCGAGCTGGAGAAAATCTCCACCGGGGCATCAGTAGGTGTTGTCGGTGAACTGGTTGAATCTCCGGGTAAGGGGCAGAAGTGGGAAGTGCGCGGCAAGTCCATCGAGTTGATCGGCTTTGCCGACCCTGAAACTTTTCCGCTCCAGAAGAAACGCCATTCTGATGAATTCCTGCGTTCCATTGCCCATCTGCGTCCGCGCTCAAATAAATTCGGGGCCATGTTTCGCATCCGTTCCGAGCTTTCCTACGCCATTCATAAATTTTACCGCGATAAGGGATTCTTTTACGTACACACCCCGATCATTACCGGCTCCGACTGTGAAGGCGCGGGCGAAATGTTCCGGGTTACTTCCCTTGACAGCGAAGCCCTTTCTTCCATGAAAAAGGAAGATCAGGCAGCCAACGATTTCTTCGGCAAGGAAGCGCACCTTACTGTTTCCGGTCAGCTTGATGCTGAAATGTACGCTCTTTCCCTCGGACGGGTATACACTTTCGGTCCTACTTTCCGCGCTGAAAAATCAAATACTCCGCGCCACGCCGCCGAGTTCTGGATGATTGAACCCGAAGTTGCCTTCGCCGATCTGAATGACAACATGGATCTCGGCGAGGAAATGGTTAAATATCTCATCAACCATGTTCTTGAAAATTGTGCTGACGATATCGAGCTGTTTGCGAAATTCGTGGACAAAACTCTTATGGATACACTGCGCAATACTCTTGATAACGAGTTCGAACGCATCCGTTATGAAGACGCGGTGAACCTGCTCCAGCGTTGCAAAAAAGCCAAGAAATTCGAGTATTATCCTGAATACGGTCAGGATCTGCAGACCGAACACGAAAGGTATCTCACTGAGAAGCATTTTAAGAAGCCGGTTATCGTTTACGATTATCCCAAAGAAATTAAGCCGTTCTACATGCGTGTGAACGATGATGACAAGACCGTGGCCGCCATGGACCTGCTGGTTCCCAGAATCGGCGAGCTTGTCGGCGGCTCACAGCGTGAAGAAAGGTTCGATGTTCTGGAAGCAAGAATTGCTGAAACCGGAATGGATTCCGAAGATTACTGGTGGTATCTGGATACCCGCCGCTTTGGAACCGCACCCCACGCCGGATTCGGTATGGGCTTCGAACGTATGCTCATGCTGCTCACCGGAGTAACCAATATCCGCGACGTCATCCCCTTCCCCAGAACTCCCAAGAATCTTGAGTTCTAAATAATTATATAATCAAAGGGCCGTGCTGCACGGCCCTTTTTTTCTTTCCTATGCTGACAATTCCCCGTTTCATTCATAAATCCCCGGAGTTTGCCGATATCACTGCGAATGGAATTACCTTTGTGCAATTTCAGAGCAGAAAATCGAAACTCCGTCACGAAGTCTGTGTATCGCAGCATTCTCTTGTTTTTCTGCCGCAAGGGTTGCCACCTCATGTCCGAGATGATTCCGGAAGAGGGTGGAACGTTCGATACAGTCCTGTTCTTTTTTGATGATGCCATGCTTGCGGGTTTTGTTGAGCAGCTTCCGGTTGAACCGGGCGGATGTTTAGGGCTGGACCGTTCGGCTTTTACCATCCAATTAACTGAACAGATCAACATTTATCTCTCTTCCATGCTTTCATTATTCGATTCCCCGTTGGGCAAGAATAACGATTTTTTACGGCTGAAGGTGCAAGAACTGCTACATTATATATGTATAACTTCTGGAAATGAGGAGTTTGTCAGCTTTCTTATTTCCTGCAGGGACGGCAGCAGGGTGGATTTATCTGAGGTAATGGACCAGTATTTTAACAAGAATATAAGCCTCGAAACCATGGCCGAGCTTTCCGGACGCAGCCTTTCATCATTTAAGCGGGAATTCAAAAAGACATTTGATACCACCCCGGCCCGCTGGATTCGTGAGCGGCGTATGTCATGGGCGGAGCAGCTTATCCGCAATTCCGGTAAGAGTATTACCGAGATATCCTATGAATCGGGCTACGAAAGTCTTTCCCATTTCAGCACTCTTTTCCGTAAGAATTACGGAGTCACACCCCGCGAATATCGGTCTGAACTGAATTCAGCAAAATCTGGTCTTTAATCGCAAGTCCTGTCTGCTTCTTTACGCTAGCTTTCCTTCAAACAAAACAAGGAGAAAGTTTATGCGTAAATATTCAATCATCGCAATTTGTCTTTTAATGTTCCTGCAGCTTGCAGCCTGTTCAGCAAAAACAATCAAGGTTGAGGGGTTTTCTGCACCTGAAAGTGTGACCTCGGACGGAACATTTTTTTATGTTTCCAATGTGGGCGAAAAGCTGAAGCCTATGGATAAGGACGGTGACGGTTACATTTCCCGTCTTTCCGCAGACGGAAAGGTTCTTGACCGCAAATTCATTTCAGGTCTGAATGCTCCCAAGGGTCTGACGGTTTTAAACGGCGTCCTTTACATTAATGATATTGATCATCTTAAAGGTTACAGCGTGGCAGATGGAAAACAGGTGCTCGATCTTGATTTTTCCGCTCAGGGGACTTCGTTTCTGAACGGCATGACTGTCATTGGCGGTGGGAAGTTGCTGGTCTCCGCAATGGATACCGGTGCTCTTTTTGAAGTAGACCTTTCTGCTGGACCGGCATTTGTCAGACTTGAGTGCGACTCAGATCTTTTCGGGCCCAATGGTCTTTCTTATGATCCGGAAACCGGAACTGTATACCTTTGTTCATTCGGTAAGGATCATCAGCCGAACGGGATTGTGGGTAAAGGGCGCATTGATGGCGGTAAGTTCTACTTTGAAAGAACCAGCCTGCAGACCGGATTGTATGACGGTATGGTTTATCAGGATGGAAATATTATCTTCTCCGACTGGGTCGATTTTAAAAAAGAAGGTGTCCTGATCAAGCAGAATGTCAATTCCGGGGAGCTTTCCACACTTGATCTTGGAGAAAAAATCGGCGGTCCGGCTGATCTTTATCTGGATGAAAAGGGAAAGCGGTTGTGGATTCCCATGATGCTGGAAAACAAAGTTATGATTGTTAATTATTAATTCCGGCCGGGAAAGAAGTACGCCCCGCTTTTTCTGTGCATGAAAGCGGGGCGTTTTTTTGTCATTTTATTTAATTGGCATGCACAATATTGTTACCAGATGTTCCGGTTTAGTGTTTTGGGGGTCGTTCATATACTGTTCATAGCAAGGGGCTTCCGCATGGGCTTCGCCACTCTGCGGGAGCCATTCTTCATAGAATTTGAGCCATGATTCGCCGAGTTTTTCGTATGGGCCGAGATGAGTTGTTACAGCATATTTGCCGCCGGGGAAGTCCTTGAATTTTATTTCCGCAGGTGCGTCAACGGCACTTTCTAAAGTAATGCAGGCTTCAGAGCGCAGCTTTTCCGGGGCAACCTCACGGGGATCATCGTAATATACGCCGAAAAATTTGGTTTTCGGAGTGAAAATGCCGGCGGGACCTGCCCATCCGCAGAGTTTTTCCCATGCTTTTCCGACTTCTTCGTACGGACCGACGTGTTCAACATAAGCCATTTTTGCCGGATCAAGGGTCCAGATCTGTACATTCATTTTTGCTACTCCATGTTGTTTTTTATTAATAAATGGCCAGCCAGATTTCCGTGACCGCTTCTTCGGGCGGAACATCCGGTGGAACTTTTATGTATTTTTCAAAAGAAGGGACTGTGTTTTTTACCTGATGTCCGCTGCTTGGAAGCCATTTTCCGTAAAATTCTCTATAGGCAGTATGCAGCCCTTCGTAAGAACCATAGTGGGTGGTGACCGCAAACCTGCCGCCGGGAATGATCTGGAGTCCCATCTCCGGCGGTGTTTCAACTTCATTTTGGATTGTGAAGCAGGCATCGTAACGGATTTTTTCTTCCGGGGTGATGTCGGGGTCGTCATAGCTGAGGCCAAGGAATTCAGTCTCGTTGGTCATCAGGCCGTTGCCATAGCCCCATCCGCAGAGTTTTTCCCATGCTTTTTCCACTCCGAAATACGGCCCTACATGGCGGATAAATACAACCTGTGTTTCCTCGCGAGTGCGAATTTCCACTTTGCATTTGGCCGGGGAGTCATCCAGCTCAAACCCTTCAATACTCGGGTCCGGCCGATAATGGATTTTTCCATCGTTTCCGGGGCCGAGTATGGCCCGTGAGCTGTTCCTGAAATCGCTGGGCGGAACCAGAAATCTTTTCTTGAAAGCCCGGCTGAATGTTTCCGGGGATTCAAAGCCTGAATCAAGAGCAATATCCATGACGGAATCATCCGAGTAGCAGAGCCGGTACGCTGCACGTTCAAGACGCAAGCGGCGGACATGCTCCTTCAGGCTTTCACCGATCATTCCTTTGAAAATGCGGTGGAAGTGGGCCACGGAAAAACAGGCTTGTTCAGCCAGTGTTTCCGGGGAGAGGTCGCCGTCCAGATTGCGCTGGATGTAGAGCAGGACTTCCATCATCCTTTCATTATATGGTTGAAGCAGTGTGGACATTTATTTTCCTCAATGTTTTGCTGTGTTGAGTTTTATTAAACACATTCTCGCTGATTCGGCATGACCTTTTTTATCATCCGGGGAAATTTTTAAAAATAAATTTGCGGTGTTTGAAAACGATAACGGTTGCTGATCAGCAAACTCTTGGTTTAGAATAGCAGTATGAATAAGTTAAGCCTAGCCGTGATATTGTGTGTCGCTGTATGTATTGCAAGTGCCTGTACCCCGATTAAGCAGTTTGTTGGCAATCCCTGTGTCAGCAATGCCACGAGCACTATGCAGCGCATTGTGGATTCATCTGCCTGTGCGCTTAATCAGATGCGTGCTAAGGAGTTCGGTCCGCATATTGATGCCTTGCTGCATGACGCACGGGCAGTGTTTATTTTTCCTGATGTATACAAAGCAGCGTTCATGATCGGGGCGGAGGTCGGTCCCGGAGTGCTTTGCGCCAAGGATGATACCGGATTCTGGAACGGTCCGGCGTTTTACAATATGGCCGGGGTGGATATCGGTTTGCAGGGCGGTGTGGAAGGTAAGACCCTGCTGGTTTTTCTTATGGATGATCAGGCTCTGGAAGATGCTCTCGGCGGGAAGATAGATCTTTCCCTCGGTGCGGATCTCGCAGTGGGACATGCCTCAGACCGCAGCAACCGGGGAACTTTTGATGCAGAAGGAAACATTCTCATGCTTGTGGATCAGGCTGGTGCATACGGAGGTATGACCTACCGCACCGGGGCGTTCATGGTCAGCAAGGATTTCAACAAACGGTATTACGGTGAAAAAGTCGGTGTGCGCGATCTGCTCATGACTCATAAATATGATAAGCCCGAGGCGGACGTTCTGCTTATGACTCTGGCCGGTGCATACTAATTTTTTCCCAGCTTGGCGTTGATCCTTTTTCTTTCGCGGGTGTAGCGGAGCAGGTCTTCGCAGATAAATTGTGCGCCGTGGTAGAAGGCAAAGAACTGGATCATTTTTTGTAAATAGAATCGCCGTGTGGCTCCTTCATTGCGCAGGTTTTCCAGTTTTTTCTGGGAGGCGACAAGGGCGTCGTGCAGCGATTGCTCATCCGGAATTCGTTTGGAGCCGATGTCGCGCATGGCCTGAGCCGTAACTTTTGCCAGCTGGCGCAGTTCATCTTCCATTATAATATGATAGCCTTCACCATGAACATGGTTCAGGGCATGGAGCATGGCCCGCAGATGCGAGGCACATTTTTCGAGGATTTCTACTTTCATGCCCAGCAGCTGGGTGTCTTCTATATATATGAAACGTTCGAGACGGATTACTTTGGCGTAAATTTCCCTGTTCTTGGTCATCCTGCTGTTGAATGCTTCCAGCGCACTGGGGATCAGGCTGCTCTGTTTGTCCAAGAAACTGTCCATCAGGGTTTCATAGTTTGCAGCGCATTCCTCAAATTGTTTAAAGAGGTCGTTTTTCAGGGATTCCGAGGCGCGCATGGGCCAAACCGCAATACTGGTTACAAAGGCACTGCCGACGCCGATGCCGATTTCAAGCACCCGGAAGAGTCCGAATTCAACCCGGTTCGGTTCACCGAGGCTGGCCAGAGTTACAATAGTGGTCGTGATGGCGGCCATTTTGTAGCGGCTGTTGTATTTGGTCATGTATGCGCAGAAGCCTACTGAAAGAAAGAGCGCGAGAATGGTCATCTGCGGAGTCTGGGGAAAAACCAGAATACAGAGTACGCCGATGAATGCTCCGATGGCGGTGCCGGAAAAGCGGTACCAGCACATCTTGATGGAGTCCGCGACGTTGACCTGCATGACAATTACAGCCGAAAGGGCGGCCCAGTAACCGAATTTCAAGTTGCATAAGTCCGCGGCGATGTAGGCAAGGACAGCGGCAATTCCGGTTTTTAGACCATGAATGATGTGGGCTTTGTGGGAGTTTAGGGCAGCGATGTTCATAGTATGTTCAGCAAGCCTGACAGGTTAGAAGTTTTAAGGTCCGTATGTAATATGTATATCATACGTAGGTTGGCAATAGGCTGCAGCTAAATTATCAAATATATACCCCAGTTCCCGCCAACCCGCACCACTAAGCCATCCTCTCAACTAACTTGCCAGATATATAAACAATAATTCAAAAACCTGTTGACGGAAGCACTGCTTTTCCATAGAACCACTCTTCTCGACGCAGCAACGGCTGAGAGCCACGAGCGAGGTCGAGATTTTTTATTGCCTGACCGGGCAAAAAACGGTTGACAAGTTTAGGCGGATCACATAGTTTCCGTCTCCGCACTGAGCGAAAGCAAAGTGCTTAGATCTTTGAAGAAAGTTTGAGATTCAAAACGCAGCAGCTGCGAGTTGCAACGACAGTTCCGGAGAGCGGGTATTCTGAACGAAACCTACCGGAGTGAGCGCGGGGCAGAGCGAAGCATACTGAAAAGTTTTGGGATTCTTAAACCCTTTTTCAAAAGGGTTTAAGGCCTCCGGCAGGATCGCCGAAGGCATCTTAAAAAACTTTCAAAAAGAGATTGACAAGCGGCGGGTGATTCTCTAGATTGCCCAACGCACCGAGTGAGAGCGAAGTGATTCGAACTTCTCGGGATCATTGAAAAAACAAATTTCAGAAAGTTGTTGACAGCGGACGCGAACTTAACTAAGTTTCACCTCCGCGCCG